>JBDTVX010000218.1:0-10152 GCA_040007015.1 Ferruginibacter sp.
ATAGCCAAACGAACTTTTATTGTCCGGCCTGCCCGGCGCAAAACCATCTCCATTATCTTTTACCTGTAGCAGCAGGTTGTTCATATTTAATTTCAAAGTTATTTTTATTTCCCCTTCGCCTTTTTCGTTAAACGCATACTTGAGCGAATTGCTGATGAGTTCATTTACAATTAAGCCAATTGGAATAACCGTGTCTACATCTATATTGAGCGGCTCAATGTCGGTGACCAGTTTTATTTTTTGTTTTTGAATATTGTAAGAGTCAAACAGGTTGTTGGCAAGGTTCTGAATATAATTGTGTACCTCAATGCCTTTTATATTTCCATCGTTGTACAGATTCTGGTGGATCAGCGCCATGCTTTGTACCCGGTTTTTACCTTCTTTTACGGCCTCTGATGCATGCAGGTCTTTGATAGAAAGCGATTGCAAATCGAGCAGGCTGGAAATGATCTGTAAATTATTTTTCACCCGGTGGTGTATTTCTTTCATCAGGGTCTGCAACTCATCGGATTGTTTTTGAATGATGCTGTTCTTTCTTTTCTGTTTGCGGTACTGGAAGAAAATAACGACGCCTAAAACCCAAACTGTGGTTAAGGCTGCTATCAGGGCCAGTCGCATGTTGCGCTCATTTTGCAGTTTATCTTTTTGCAGCAGGTTGGCATAGCTAAGGGAGGCCCCCAGCTTTTTTTCATCATCAAGCTGGTTACCCTTATAAATATTTTCCCGCGCCATTGCATCACCCAGCAATCTTTCATTGTGCAGCATAGAATCCTTTAGCAGGTTTTTAGATTCCAGGCTTCTTCTCAATTCCGCCTCCCGAAACAATTTCATTTGCTTTAACTGGTTCTGTGCGTCCAGGTATTTTACTTTATCTTCCGAGAGCCGGCTCTTAATTAGAAATTCCGATTCATTATATTGCAATATGTTGTCTTTGAGATATAATTTTACAAACAGGTCATTATACTCTCTTTGAAAATACCAGGCATTTTTGAAATCGGAGCGGGCAGCATAAGCGTCGGACATATTTCTATATACCGTAGCAATGTTTTCAGGTGTTGCGTTTCTTTTTGCAAGGCTAAGCGCGGAATCATAATTTTTTTTGGCAAGCAGATCGTTGTTTGCCGCCATCGATAAATTGCCTGCAACTGCATAGTAACGGATTAAGAAATTTCGGCTGGTTGAAACAGCGACCGATTTTTTTAATAGCTCTAATTCGGCTTCAGCATCGGCGATACGCTGAAGCTGTATAAGCGGGTTTACCTTATCAAGACGGGCGCTGTTAACAGCATCAACCAATTTCAGTTCCGTTGAAAGCCTGACACATTCATTGGCATAGTAAAGAGCGCTGTCGTATTTTTTTTGTGTATAGTAAACCCTGGAAATTTTTGGAAGCAACAGCACTATACCTTTTTGGTCGTTCAACTGCTGTTTTATATGCAGGGATTGAAATAAATAAGGATTGCTTTTGATTTCGTAATAAGTAATTTCATGGTACAGGATGGCCAAAAATTCAAGTGCGTCGGCTTCGAGTTGCTTTAGATGATGTTTTTGTGCCAGTAGAATACAATAATTTAATTTAATGGCCGCGTCATTAAAACCGCCCCGGTGATATTGTTCCCGGCCAAGCCCAAAGAAGGTATAGGCCAACTCCTTTTCAGCCCCTGCTTTTTCAAAAAAAGGTCTTGCGTTAAAATATCCGCCAAATGTGCGGTTGTGATTTCCATAGGCGGAATTCATTTCTGCCATTTCATAATAAGCAAGACCGGCGCTATAATTATCATTGGTTGAAGTGGCTTCCTTTATGGCCCGCCTGAACAGTTTTTCTGCAGCAGCAGTATCTTTAACGCCCAGCTGCTTCGCTTCTTTGATCCATTGCTGAATAAGGTAAGAGGAATCAGTTTGAACAGGCGGGGAATAATTATTTACCTTGCTTTTTTGCTGCGCGGTGATTACGAAAGCAGGGCAAATAATAGCAACCAGCAGGAGCCGCTTTTTCATATATTTAATTTACGCTGTTAACAGAACAAATTACGCCTGGTGATTCAATTGGTACAAAGTTCCAGTTTAATAAGTAGCAGCTAATTACCCTTTGGGGTAATATTTCACACGCTTCAAAGGAGATAGCGTTTTACATTTAAACCGATAAAATTACAATATTTATCCAGCGCTTTAAATTGTAATAATACCGATGAATACATCCAACAACCGGCAAATTAATTTTGTTAGTTTTTTGATTGGAGATGCCGGCTCTTGTCTTGCAACGGGGCAATAAACCAGCCTGATACAGCAGTGATGATCAATAAACTGCCACCCATTAACAATAACCAATTTACGCTGTAGCGTTCTGCTAAAAATCCCGCCAAAATCAGGCCCAGGGTACCTGCGGTAAACCTGATTGCAGGCAGCGCTGCAAATACCTGGCCCGCAAATATTTTGGGGGTTTGCTCCTGCAGGATCGTTTGTTCCAGCGGATTGCCTGAGCCCGCCAGTCCTGTCAATGCTGCCGAAGCCACCACGCCATACTGAGTTGTAACAATTCCGCAAAGGGCAATTCCCAAACCCATTATCAGCAAGCCTCCGTAATAAATAAATGAGTAGGAATATAATGCCCTGAGCTTCGAAAAAGATAAGGCGCCAAGGGTTGCAGTAATGCCAAACACCGACATGCTTATACCAAACAGAGCAGGATTATCGAAACGCCGGGTAGCTAAAACGAGTAACAGCAGTCCTAAAAATGGTGCAATGATAAGGCCCGCGATCATGCCTGCAATGGCAAGTGTTCTAAGGTTGGTATCCCTGAAAATAAAGCCTGCACCAGCTAAAATATTATTAGGGTGTTTTTCCCGTGATTTATTGCGTTTCCCTGGAACGGAGCATGCAAATATGAGGGCGCAAAGCAGGAAACTTACCGCATTTGCAAAAAAAGTATTGTTGATTCCGATTAAGCCGATCAAACCAACGCCAATAACGGGACCAATAAAATCAGCAGCATTTTCAAGACCACCGCGAAGGGTGTTTACCCTTTCCAGCCGCCTGCCGGCAAATCGTGTCAAACCTGGCACCAGTGTGTGGCGGGCCGTTACTCCTGTTGGGTCGAATAATGCACCGGCAAATACTAAAAGGAAAATGATGGCGGAAGGGATATTGCCGGGATACAGCATGAAAGCAAGCGGTAAAGCCAGTACTGAAATGCAACTTAATAAATCCGCAGCCACGCTAACAGGCCATGCTCCAAACCTGTCAATAGCTTTTCCTCCAAAAAATGCGGCAATCACAAATGGGATAGTGTTACCCACAACAGCAATTCCCGTAACCATGGTAGAGTGCGTATGTGCCAATACCAATATGGGTATTGCTACCGCCGCCACCTGGTTGCCTAACAATGACAAAAATTCAGCGCTTATCAAGCCGGTTATCGGGCCGCCCCTATTACCACGTTTTATTGACATACATTCTTTTAATGACCACAAACTTACAGCGCTTATACTGGTCTGCAAACATATGGTGCCGGAAATAATATTGTATATACCAATCTTTTTTCCCGCAAGGCGTTCCGGATCTTCTACAGTTTCGTTACGTACTTCTTCTTTTGTAATAAACGTGGAAAATATTTCCAGAAAAAATAAAAAATAGTAGTCAAGGAAAAACCCTGGTTATCAAAAACCTCACTTCATTTTTGTATTTTCATTTTCAGAATAAAGGATTTCAGACTGATATATTTTTAAATAATTGTACATGCCTGGTATTAAAACGATCTTATTTGATTTTGATGGTGTGATCATTGATTCAGAACCCGTACATGCAAAAGCAAAAAAACTTGTCCTGGAAAAATTCAATATCCCCTTTCCGGCCGCTTCTGTAACAAAAGGCCGGTAACCTTTTAATTACCGGCCCTGCCTTTTCCTTTACAAATTTATATCAGTATCACCAATACCTTCTCCTACACCTTCGGCAACTGGTACCCGTTATGATACTCCTTCATTAAATATTTTTGATTGATCGCTTCGTCGGTAAACTTCATTTTCGCTTTATCCCAGAATAATTTTTTTCCACTGCGAAAAGCGATATTTCCCATTTGTGCCACTGTAGCAACATGTGCGCCATCCTGGATGGAGCAATGCAGATCCGCTGTTTTGCGCGACTTAACAACGCTCACAAAATTTTCCCAATGCATATCAAGGCCATTGTCAGATGGTTTTTGAAAAGGCATGATTATTTTGTCTTTGCTTTGCTTTTCTTCAATTACTTCCCAACCGCCACGATTTAAAATAAGGGTTCCATTGTTACCGATATAGGCAATGCCATGATCCCTGCCGTAGGAGCCATTATCAATACCCATTGCTGAATCCCATACCATGTTAAACTTTTCAAATTCATATAAAGTGGTCAATGTATCCGGCGTTTCTTCATACAGGTCGGGGTAAGCAAATCGTCCCCCGAGGGCCGCTATGCTAATGGGAAGGTCGGCTTTCATACCAAGCAACCCATAGTCCAATAAGTGCACACCCCAGTCGGTCATCAACCCACCGGCATAATCCCAGAACCACCTGAAATTAAAATGAAAACGGCTGGAATTGAAAGGCCTTGTGCTTGCAGGCCCCAGCCATTGCTTATAATCCACCCCGGCCGGTGGCGCCGAATCGGGTACTACAGGACCGGGCTTCATCCAACCCTGGTAGCACCATACTTTTACCGTACGGATATTTCCTAATTTACCACTTTGAACAAAATCAACGGCGTCTTTAAAATGTTGCTGGCTACGCTGCCACTGGCCCCCCTGCACCACTTTGTTGTATCGCTGTTGTGCAGCTGCCATCCTGGTGCATTCGCCGATGGAATTGCCTACCGGCTTTTCCACATACACATCTTTGCCTGCTTCACAGGCATGTATCATTATCATGGCATGCCAATGATCCGGCGTGCCGATGATGACCGCATCAATATCTTTTTGCGCCAATAATTTCCTGTAGTCATCATATTTTTTTATTTTAGAGATATCAATATTTAAGGGCGTTAATTCGGCAAGGCGTTTATCAATCACATTGCTATCCACATCACATACAGCTACCAGGTTTACGCCCGCTACCTTTAAAGCAGCTTTAACATTGGCCCATCCCATACCGTTAATACCGATGGCGCCAATATTCAATTGATCGCTGGGAGCTACCCTGTTATTAAAAATAGCAAATGCCTTGTTATCAAAAGCAGAGGCCAATGCGCCTGCACCAAGGATCAATGAAGACTGGTGAATAAATTTTCTACGGGATGACATAAATATTGAGTTTTAAAAATTGAAGTTTGTTATTCAGTGTTGAAGGTATCGAATTATATTGATTGTAATATAGCCAGGGATCTATAACAAAGTATTTAATTATTGTCTGCTTTTCCAGCATTAGGTAATAATGCATAACCTAATGAAATTAAATTTGAACCGGAATGAGCTTCTTCTTTTAACAATAAACATTTACGGCGTAGATTTCGATGTTGGAAATAACGCATCGTAATGGAATTTCCTGAGTATGCATCCTTCTGATAGAAGAAACACCTGGCAGGTAAGGGGACAAGGCCGGTGATGTTGAAGTAAAATATAAATGCTGATGCCTGCCTAAGGCATTATCAGTTTTGATGAAGAGATTAAGGCATTGGTTAGCTAAATTACTGATAAAAACTTGACGATTATCCAATGTAAGCAACAGGTTGCTCCGCCGGAGCAAATTCCGCCTTTCCTGATATTTATAAACAGGCTATGCCGCCGGCATAAAATCAATCACTTTATTTAACTATCGAATATTATATTTTGCAATTTTTTTCCACACTAATATTTCTTAAAAAGCAAGGCCAACTTACTCTCCAAAAAAAAAATCTGATCAAAATATTCTTCATTATTCAGTCTTTATTCCAATATAAAACCCATCCCTGTCAATTTTAAAATCTTTGGAATCCATATTTTGTAGTTGGATATTTTTCCAATCATTGGTGGGATAAATAAACTCAAAATTGTTTTTAGACGTGGTTGCTTTAACAGGCATGTTAAAATTTTCCGTATCTGTTTTCCATCTATATTGAACATTTAGCAAAGCGCCCTCCTTTTTAAATATTAATTGTAATTCCGGAATTGCTGTGTGCTTCAGGTACTGATCGAAGAAATAAGTGTAATCTTTTTGTGTTGATGAATTTATAAACTTAACAATGTCGTATGTTGTAACCGTTTGATATTTGAAATGTTCCTGGATACCCCTTAGCATACCGAACCATGCAGTGTCATTATCTATGATGTTCCGCAATGTATGCAGCATCCAAACGCCTTTTGAATATACATCTCCTAATTCAAAATCATTGACATCATACACTCCAATGATAGATTCTTTATTTCCCGGTACCTGGCTTTTTAAATATTTCAAGCCCGCTGTTTTCCCATAAAAGGCTTCGTAATTAAGCACTTCCGCATATGTTGCAAACGCCTCGTGGATCCAAAGATCCGCCATGTCTTTACAGGTTACACTGTTCCCCCACCATTCATGCGCTGATTCATGCCACATGAGCCTTACCAGTTCTGTAGTATCATATTGATCACTATTAAACGGTGAATTGAAGGCCCCGATGCTTACGGCGCCCTGGTGCTCCATAGGATAAATTGATTCCATGAGCGTGAATCCATCGCGTAAAAAAGGATAGTCGCCAAAATCTTTTTCATAATTGGCGAGCATCGGCTTAGCATGTGCAAATATTTGTTTTGCTATATCCGTGTTATACCGCATGCAATAATAATTGAGGGTTAGAGTATCCTGGTGACGGATATAGAGATCAGTAAAATGGGCATAATCGCCAATATTGAGGACAACATTATAATTATTAATCGGGTAACTCACATACCAATCGAAGCGGGTACGGTTGTCCGGTAAATCAGTTTTATTTTGGAGCCGGCCATTTGATATATCCATTAAGCCGTTGGGGACGGTAACGCTGATTTTCATACTATCCGGCTCGTCGGAAAGGTGGTCCTTACATGGCCACCACAAGCTGGCACCGGCTCCCTGGCAAACGGATTCAATCCAGAATTTTCCATTCCTGTCCCACAGCCAGAAAAAACCGCCCCTTAGTGCTGAAGGGTCCGGAACCTGGGGTTTTCCAGCATAAAATATACTGATCTCCCCTTCACTTTCTTTATTAATGGTAGTGGGAAATTGAATGAATACAGCGTTAAATTCACGGGTATAGGAAAGTTGCTGGTTATGAAAAAGAATCTTTTCAATCTTCATATTGGCAAACAGGTCAACCTGTATTTTATCGAAAGGCTGAATGGCTTTAAACCGGATGATGGTGTTGCCTTGTATAGATTTGGAAGCCGGATCCACGCTTACATTCAAATCATAAAACAGTACATCGTAGCAGGTACGAAGCGTTGTAAGCATTCCTCTGAGGCTATCTGCACGGGTAAATCCATTTTGCCGGTTGGACACATGATTTAATATCGCCCTTTCACTGGTGTCCGCGGGGATTTTTATAATATCAATGGGGCCTGTTCTATTCGTTACCAGTTTTTGAATGCCGCCGTTTTCGCTCCTAAAAAATTCATACACAAATGACAGATCGCCTTGTTTAAAAATAAACTTGTTTTTTGAAAGTTCCATTAGCGGCTGTATGGCTCCCTCAACCGTCTGGCCCGTCAACTGGTTATTTTTCAAACTAATCCTGCATTTCCAATAAGGACTTGGATTTCCATCCTGTTGATAGGCGCCCGTATATTCAGACAGGGGCCCTTCATTTTGAAAGACAACGCTATCCCCTCCTGATGCATCGATCTTGTTCCATTCAAGCTTCGCGTTTTGGTTCCAGGTGAGTTTGTAAATATTACCCAGGGGATTTTTTATAAATTTTATGAGCGTTTTATTTTTGATCCCTTTTGCTCTAAAAGTGTTTTTGGAAACCGGTGACAATTCAATTTTTCCCTGCCCGCTAATGTCCATCATAAGATGATTATCCTGCTGCAGGATGGTGAAATTAACGGAAGAATCCAATGGGGTCTGGTAAACACCAACGAAATCATTGTAGTGATTCCCATCATTTCCTGAAACCTGCGCCTGGGCATATAAAGAATTCAGGAAAATAAATATGATATTTAAAAAAAGAAAATAGCTTTTCATTAGTTCATGTTTTGAGAAGACCAAAAGACGAACTATTATTGCGCCTTACCTATTCAAATCCGGATTTGAACGTGCTTAAATTAATTTTGACTGATTTATTATGATGGTTTTATTAATTATTCTTTTGGAGATACTCTTTTGGTGTAATGCCAATGATACTTTTAAAGGCTCGTTGAAATGTCGGCTGTGAATTAAACCCACATTCATAAGCCAGTCCGGCAATCGTAAACTTTTCGTTTTCACTGCATAAGAGTCTCTTTTTTATTTCATGAACCCGGTACTGGTTTACAAAATCATTAAAACTCTTATTCATGTGTTGATTCAATACGCAGGATATTATTTTAGGAGCCAGTCCGATATGTTCGGCAAGTTTGGTGAGATTAAGTTCCGGATCAAGGTAAAGCCTTTCCTCTTCCATTGATTTTGTGAGTTTGAAAATAACCTGGTCAATAGTTTCACCGGAAAGTGATGATTTAGAACTTGTGGTTTTTTTTATGGAAGCCGGGATGCTTTTTTGGCTAATGAAATATCCCTTTATTCCCAGCCAGTAAATGATAAATACAAGTGGCAAATAAACAGGATACCAACCACCCCAATCGATGAGCGCATCGCTATATGCCGGAATTACATAAGGAATGAGGAATATGACCCACAAAATATCGAAGATCACAAATACCCTGACAAATTGCCTGGGCCACCTGAGATCTATTTTTACTGCTTTTGTCTCAACATTCGTCTGCTTTTCCGCAGCACTGATTTGCCTTACTGAAAACCAAAGATAAATGCCCAGCGATAGCCAACGGGGGATATCAGAATAAGTATTGTATTCATCAAAGAAACCCCCAAAATTAATGGAATTGCTCTTTAAAATTCCTGTAACAATACAGATAATAAATAATGCCGCGGCAAAGTGATGAAAGATATCTATTATGACCGGATAAAAATGAATTCGGTTTTTCCGGCTGATTCTAAATCCGGGATCAATGGATGATTTGACATAAAAATAAACCAGGGGCCCGGCCGGCATGATAATAATAAAAGGGAATATAGCATCGATAATATTGCCGCCCTGGCCGGATAATAAATGCTGGTTATTTAAGTATATTTTGAGACAGGCCAATGCCATCAGAAATAATAATATAGCCAGTATCTTATTTGATTGCCGTTCCGTGGTAAAAAAAAGCAGACAGCTGATGATAAATCCCTGGATAGCCCCCAGTAAAACGATTGAATCCAAAAAGCCGCTACCTAAATGCATAAGGATAACTTTAAGGTTTGATAATGATTGATTACAAATCGAATTTACTACACGAAGTACTATCTGAATGTTACCAGTTTATTAAAATACTTGCTTTGTGGTTGAAAAGAGTATGAATTTAAATTCAAAAAATACGGAGGTAATGATAGCTGTTAATTTTTGCAGGTTATGAGTGTTGTTAGGTGGTTTATACCTTTTCTTAAAAGCTACATAGTTAGCAATTGAAATATTATTTTAGTTGTTAAGATCAATTGGACGCACCTTCAGATATACAAATCAATGATTAAAAAACAAGCGCTCAATTAGTCGCAGGAATATTTTGTTGTTGACTAAGTTTTCGACTTTTACTCTTTTAAACTAAAAAAGGATACGGTCGTATCCTTTTAATTTAATTAATTTTTTCTGAATTCTTTACTTTCTTCTGGCTCTTGGGAGCAAACATTACCAACATCCGCTTACCTTCCATTTTAGGCATCCCTTCCAAAGCGCCAACATCTTTTAACCTGTCTGCAAATTTTAATAATAGTAATTCCCCTCTTTCTTTAAACATGATGGCACGGCCTTTAAATTGTACATGCGCTTTTACTTTATTGCCATCCAGCAAAAACCTTTCGGCATGCTTACATTTGAATTCAAAATCGTGGTCATCTGTATTGGGAGTAAAACGAACCTCTTTAACCTCGCTGGTTTTAGATTTCGCCTTCATTTCTTTTTTCTTCTTTTTTTCATCGTACAAAAACTTATTGTAAT
>JBDTVX010000219.1:0-10112 GCA_040007015.1 Ferruginibacter sp.
CCTGGATAATACATTGTGCACTTGGATAAGAAACAATAATGGTGGCTTCATCATCCACTTTTGAATAAACTTCGGGTTTGAAATTCCTGAGTACAGCCGTTACAGACACCGGTTTTTCATCGCCCATTAAACCAGTCATCAGGTTGGCGCCGTAACAACCAAAGTCTACAACCGCGCCGCCCCCGTTTTGTATGGGATCGGTAAGCCAGTCGAGGAATTCCTTCCCAACACCAATTTCTTTCGGTCCTTCATGCCCGTCATGAATAACCACTTTTCGTTTATGCCCTATAAAATTGCTGTCGTTTACCAACTGGAAGGCTTTTGCGGTAGATGGATACCAGGATGTTTCATAATCAGTGAGTAAATAAATATGGTATTGATTTGCGAGCTGTTCCATCTTTAATGCATGTGACAGGCTGGCCGCCAATGGTTTTTCCACCATCACATGAATACCACGGGGGGCGCAGGCTTCCACCGCTGCCAGGTGATCGAAGATCGAACCAAAAGCCGCCGCTGCTTCCGGTTTAACGGCATCCAGCATTTTATTCAGATCCTGGTAAAAAAGGTTTTTGTTAAGATTGTATTTTTTTGCATAATGCTCTGCCAGTTCCTGGTCGGGTTCGTAAATGCCTACCACTGTAACGGATGTTTTATCCTTTCTTTCAAAAATAAATGGAGCATGTCCGTGTCTTAATCCCACTACTGCCAGGCGAACTGGTGCGGTATCATTATTTTGTGCGTGGGCACTAACGAGGATGCATACACTAAGTAATGAAGCGATGAAATGTTGTGTAAAAGCACGTAAGTCTTTTTTCATGTTGCAAATTTGTTTTAATACTGATTTTGATTTTCTGCGTAGGTTTAAATCCGGCTTTTTGATTTCGTAAAGCTAATAAATTGATCGCCAAAAAACTATATTCGATAGGGTGGGAGTATAAGTTTATTAAAAATGATTGGAATAAGTATGGAGTTCGTAACCACTTTTCAGTACTGGGGCAGACGCACTAAAAGTTTTTAAAGCCTGAAAGCCCGCCTGAACGGAACGGGCAGAGCTGACATTATTATAGAAAAAATAGATTACAGGAGTATTTTGAACCCCGAAAGGCAATGTCATTTAGTTAAGAAAAAATGTCGCCCCTTCGGGGATATTATTCAACTGTAAGCAATTATTATAGTAAATTAATAATCTCAAAATTAGTGAAGCCCCGAAGGGTGACATTAGATCGTATAAAGCCTTTAACTAAATGACATTGCCCCGAAGGGGTAACATTTCACCCCTTCGGGGTTTTCAAAACTCAGCGATCATTCATTTTTATAATAGTTACATCCCTGCCCGTTCCGTTCAGGCGGGCATTCGGTATTAAGAACAAGCCCCTTTTTAAGTAATCGATTTTCGTGCGTCAGCCCTGTTTACAGTACTGTTAAGTTCTTTTATAGTCGCTACTTTCGCCTCCTTCCCGATTTAAATCGGGACGTAACTCTTGCAACGCTGCTGCTTTTGCTTCTTTCCTCCCGGTTGGCATCGGGTGGAGCCCGACTTCGTCGGTGACCGAACCAGAAGAGGCAGCATATGCAGTTACTGTTTTATATTTGAAGTATAAATCTTCAGCAAACCTGGTATTGCGTTTGCGAACAATTTATACAATCCTCAAAAATGACATGCATGGCTATGTTAAAATCGATATGAACTTGCGTTAATTTTGTTAGTACCGGGGAAGAAAAATTATTTACACTATCGGGAAAAACGAGTATACCGGAAATGGAACGTTAAAAATCCGGGTTAAATTTTATTTATGAAAGCCAGCTACTGTATCATTATACTAATTGTCCTTTTTCCGGATTGTGCAATTTTTTCGCAAGACCTGTTTATAGGCAAAGACACTACGATCAATAACACCTGGAACATACCATCCGGCGCCATTCTGAAATTTGGAAGCAAGGGGCATATCAGCGGAAGGGGCACCGTCAGGGGTGGTATCATTGACGCTTCATTGGGGCAATGGATTTTTGATACAACCTTAACAATCATCCCGGAAGGCACCTATGGTGCAGCATTTAGCGCTAAATGGTTTGGGGCAGGAAGGGTAAAAGATAATAGCACCGCTCTACAAAAAAGCATCAACACCGTGCTCGCCGGCAATGAAACCCTAAGGGATCTTTTGATACCCAAAGGGGTTTATAATTTTAGTAAGCCGTTAACCATAGCCAGTATTTATAAGGGCCAGTACACCGGGGCCACTATTCATATCTATGGTGAAAGCTCTTTTTGGGATTGTTGTAACGGCACCACATTAAAGTACACTTCAACAGATGGTTTTGCAATTGGGCTACAGGTCAATAAGGGAACCGAAATAAACAATCTTACAATAATGGGGCAATTTAAAGCGCCAGGTGGTACAGATTCCGTTTATTACAATACGTCCTTTGAAAAATTTAAAGATGCAAACGGCAAATGCGGCGAAATGTACGCAGGCATTGTGATCGATTATGATGGTACTAAGAACCCAGGTGGTTCAACAGGCGTAAAGATCCATGATATTTTTGTAGGGAACTTTAGTATTGATTATTTGGTAAGTCCCAACGGTAAAACATTTAATGCGGATATTTTACTTTTTGAAAATATCCGGTGCGGCGATGCTAAAGTGGGTTTTGCGTCCGGCCAGGCGCAGGAAAAGGGCAATGTGATCCGGGGGATCTATTCCTGGGGAAGCATCCACACACTGGTTTCAATCGGAAAATATGGAAAGTCGCAGGCCGGGAATTATTTGATTGATGGTGGAAATATAGCCGGTAAATGCATCCGGCTTTTCGATATCAGTCAAAGCGGGTGGTATTCAACCTCGATATCCAATCTATTTTCAGAGAGCCTGGCAACTATCGGAATCATCACCACCCAACTTCCTGTATCTATCAGCAATTGTACTTTCCATTTTGTATTTCCTGAAGTGATTGGCAGGCAGACGCTGTTCTACACCAATAATGAAAAAACCAGGTTTAGTAACTGCATATTCAGGTATTACGGATCAAAGCAGGCCATGAAATTTTCAGGATCGGCAACCTATGACAACTGCCTGTTTAGCGGCGCACAGGTTAAGGAATGAGAATGATGAGTGATGAGTAATGAATGATGAATAACTAGTAATGAGTGATGAATGATGAATGATGACCTGATAGCTATCGCGTGATGAATCGTCATTGCGATTAATTAATAGTAAATTTGCCCGAAATTTTACATATGAACAAACTATTTTTTCTTTCGGTAATTGCTGTTTCTTTAATTTCTTTTAAGATATCTACTGCTCAAAAAACTGTCCGTCTTTTTAATGGCAGGGATCTGGCCGGGTGGCATGCAGACGTTCCAGAAATGGATACGAATATAAATGCAAAAACCCCCTTTATTACCAGGAACGGAATGCTGGTAAGCCTCGGTACGCCAGGTGGTCATCTTATCACAGATGCTGTTTTCAGGGATTACCGCCTTCGTGTGGAATATCGTTTTGCCGCCAGGCCAGGTAATTGTGGTGTATTGGTTCATTGTTCCACGCCAAGGGCGCTATATAAAATGTTTCCTAAATCGATAGAATGCCAGATGGAGCATGGGAACGCCGGCGATTTTTGGTGTATCGTAGAAGATATCAGCGTGCCAGACATGGAAGCAAGACGAGGGCCCAAAGCAGAGTGGGGAGGTACCGAAGACAAAAAACGCAATATCAAAAATCTTACGGATAATTCAGAAAAACCGGTAGGCGAATGGAACAGCATGGTGATCGAATGCCTGCATGATTCGATCAAGGTTTGGGTGAATGGGCAGTTGGAGAATTTTGGGTACAAATGTACAGCAGATAAGGGACAGATCGCATTACAGGCAGAGGGATCTGAAGTGGAATTTAGAAAGGTGGAACTAACACCAATTACCAAACTAAGCGGTAAAGCGCCTGCCGGGATTAAAGAAAAGTAACAGCTTATTTCAAATGAAGCATTGGTTTTAAAAACCTTTGCGGATAGTATTCTGTTGCCAGTGGCAGCAATACATCTTTTTATTTTCCGGGACGATATTACTGCCGGGTGATTACAGTCGCGGATGCTTTATGCCGGTCCCAAATCAATAAATCATTTAATAATTGTATCCCGGTTTTTGTACATCGTATCGGTGGCGGTTACTTTTGGATCATAGGTATCTCCGTGTTTTTGTTCTCCTGCGGGGTCAAACTTTTTTTCACTTGTATCTTTCGATATCTCTTTTGAAGTACCGGTATTATTGCAGGAAAGAAAGATCACGCTTATCATCGCGGATAGATAAATGAGCTTGCTGAAATATTTCATATGCATTTTTTTAAATTTGATAGTCGTTTTACCGGTATCAAGTTAATATCAATATCATCATTGAAGTTACATTTTTCCAATTATAGTTTGCATTATTCACAGGTTTTCGTTTTCCTGCCGATAGGTTTATCGATTGATGCCGTAAAATAAATAATACCTGCCGGATACCGGGTTGATTTATTTTGTTAAATAAAAATTTTATACTTTGCGTGTTATTATTAAATTAAAACATGGCAACAAAAAATATCCCATTTAAATTCGGTGAAGGGAAGATCAGTGGGTACAGTTCCATTTTTCTTGGATTGTTATCTTTTGCAGGAGTAATTTGTTTTAAATATCCTGAGTGGCTCACCACACCCGAATTCAGGGAAGTGTATACCGGGGAATCGATGAAAGTATTGCTGACCTGCGCAATCATTGCTTCTTTCTTCTTTGCCGTGCTAAGTTTTATTTTAAGCAGTCAAAAAAAATGGGCGCTTATCGGGATACTGGTTTGCACTGCTTCAATAATTATCGGCGGTTTTAATGTAGAAGGGAGGTCGGTTGAGAAAACCGGGTGGCATTTGGGTCTTGACTGGTTATTGCTCGACCTGCTGCTGATGGCAGTCATATTTGTTCCGATTGAAATGGTGATGCCCAGGAAAAAGGGGCAATCCAGGTTTCATGAGGAATGGAAAACTGACCTGGTATATTTTGTGATCAGCCATTTATTTATACAATTCTTTGGAGTGATCACCCAAAAACCCGCTACTTTATTTTTTGGATGGATGGGGCTTTCGGGCCTGCATAGCTGGGTTCAGGGCCTGCCATATTTGGTTGAATTATTATTTGCTTTCCTGGTAACAGACCTGTTCCAGTATTGGGCCCATCGCTTTTTTCACAGTCATCATTACCTCTGGCGTTTTCATTCGGTACACCATTCTACTCAAAACATGGATTGGCTGGCTGGCTCAAGAACTCATTTCGTGGATATATTTGTTACCCGTTCCATGACGTTTATTCCGTTGTATGTATTTGGATTTTCTGAGATCACTTTTAATACCTACATCATATTTATGGCGATCCATGCAGTATTGATCCATGCCAATACCCGAATCAACTTCGGATTCTTAAAATACATTTTTGCTACCCCGCAATATCATCACTGGCATCATTGCCTGGAGCCTGAATATTATGGTAAAAATTTCGCTACCATTTTTCCATTTATAGATAAGATATTCGGAACTTATTATTTACCGGGCACAAAATGGCCGGAGGGAACAGGATTGCATGAAGCCAATTTCCCTAAAGGTTATATCAAACAGCTGGTGTATCCTTTTACCAAAAGCCCTTTTGATGATAATTTGCAGATGGAGGAGAAGACGGAGCGATGAGGAAAATTGATAACCACATCCAAGCCCTGAAGGGGCGAAACAACATAGCATAGTGCGAAGCACTATGAAAAAAGGCCATTTCATTTATTCTATTGCCTTATAAATTTAGTCCCACGCATATCGCTCGTCAAATTCTATTTTATATTTTTTTAGAAATGCCTTGTATTCATTTTGAAAACTCATCTTTTGATGATGCTCATGCTGTTGTTCAATGTACCTTATTATTACATCTATCTCTGCGGGGTTTACAGAAAATGCTCCGTAGCCACTCTGCCAGTAGAAATTAACATAAGGCTCACCCTTCGTTTTAATCCATTTAGATGATCTTTTTTTTACTTCCTCTACTAAATCCACCAATGCCACTTTTTTTGAAAGTAAACATAGGATATGAACGTGATCTTTGTAACCACCCACCTTAATCGGTATACATTCAAGTTCTTTGGAAACTCCTCCAAGATAAGCGTATAAAACCGGCTCAATTTTGTTATCAATTAATGGCTGACGATATTTTGTACTAAATATAATATGGGTGGCGAGTTTGGTTAATGACTGGGGCATTTTATTTCTATTTTTTATTTTTTTCCCAACGCTTTGCGATGGGCTATGATATTTTGCCCTTTCAGGGCTGGTATTGTTGATGTTTATTCTTTTAACCCAATGCTTTGCAATGGGCTATGGTATTTTGCCTTTTCAGGGCTGGTATTATTAATGTTATCCTATTCGCATAGTTTTTACAATACCTCAAACCTAAAATTAAAATTTGAAATAATATGTATTTTATAAAGAAGAAAAACCACTGGACCTTAAAAGAAAAACAACATTATCAAAATTGGTAAATTAAACTTTCTACGAAGTCATTTTTGAACAAAAAATTAAATAATTTTTATTTCCCCAAAATTTTTCATTAGATTAATCATTGCTACATTGAATGACCTTCGCTTTTTATCATTTAGCTTTGATAGAAATCTCAATAAATTATAATAGTCGAATTTATTTGATATGCAAACCATCAACGATGTTCACCAGCAATTTGCCGAATTTTTTAAAAGTGATACCCTGAAACCGTTTGCCTACCTGGTTTCAAAAAGGCTGGCCGAAGGGCATATCTGTATCCATTTAGATGATCTCAACCTTCTACCGGAAGAATTGCCCTACCTTGATAAATATCAGTCGGCCGCTGCTAAAAAGAATCTTTCGGATGAAGAGATGGTTGCTACAGCTGCTGAAGAAAAACAGCCTTTTATCATACACAATGACCGGTTATATCTACAACGTTATTTTGCCTACGAATCAGCCATTGTAGCGTCCGTGGAATCTTTGATAGCCATTGAAAAAAAAGAAAGAAGCGAACGGCTAAGGCTTTTATTAGCGCACAGGGATTTTATCCGGTCGCTGAGCGGGGAAGATAGCACAGACAACATTCCTGCCGAAGAAAAAATGGATTGGCAACAGGTGGCAGCCATTTTTGGCATACTCAATAATTTTACCATCATTACCGGTGGCCCGGGAACCGGCAAAACTACCACGGTAGCTAAAATACTGGCGATATTATATACCATTCAGCCTACATTAAAATGTGCATTGGCGGCACCAACAGGGAAGGCCGCAGTGCGCATGGCGGAGTCTTTAAAAGCTTCCGTTATCAATGTTGATGAATCCATTAAGGAAAAGTTTAAAGCCCTTGTACCCACCACCATTCACAGATTATTAAAATATGTACCGGATTCACCTTATTTCAGGCATGGTAAAACCAACCCGCTTATTTACGACCTGGTAATAGTAGATGAAGCCTCGATGATCGACGTGGCATTATTTGCAAAATTGCTGGATGCAATCGGTCCAAACACGCGTATCATATTGTTGGGGGACAAAGATCAATTGGCTTCGGTAGAAGCCGGAAGTTTATTAGGCGATCTCTGTCAAACCCAGCTACGGATGAACCTGCTGTCGGCTGGTAGTATCGATCTGGTCAATGCTTTTATCCCGGGTAAGGAAAAGCAAATTACCGGCAACTATACCGGACAAGAAAATAATATCTTATTTGAACATATCATCGAATTAAAACAAAGCCACCGCTTTACCGGTGATGGCGGCATTGGGAAATTCAGCAGGGCCGTCATCTTAAGCAGGCTGGATACAATAACATCATTGGTTCATAAAAATAAAGATCCCGATATGGTGATTGATACCGGTTATTCGGATGAGCTGTTTAATCGCTTTATCAGTGATTATGCAAATTATATTACCGAAAAAGATATGGCAGCGGCGCTCAGCAAGCTGAACCATCTTCGGGTACTCTGTGCCGTTAGGGAAGGCCCCCATGGATTGAATACGGTGAACCGGAAAATAGAATCCTGGCTCGTAAAAAAAGGATTGATCCAAAACAGCACCGAATTTTATGAAAACCGGCCAATCATCGTAACGCGCAATTACCCTGAGCTCAAATTGTATAACGGGGATGTGGGGATTATCAGGCCCGATAGCGGCGGCAGCATGAAAGCCTGGTTTGAAGACAGTGATAAAAATTTGAGGGCCGTGCTGCCAGGATATATAACATCGGCTGAAACGGTTTTTGCTATGACCATACACAAAAGCCAGGGTTCAGAATACGGGAAAGTATTGGTATTGCTACCCGCAAATGCAGACCAACCCTTGCTTACCCGCGAATTATTGTATACAGCTATTACCAGGGCAAAAAAATCTGTGTTGTTACAGGCTTCGGAGGAAGCGATTCTTTATACCGCGAAAAGAAATGTGCAAAGGGCATCGGGCATCATGGATAGGTTTAAGGTTTAGGGTTTTTGTAGCGGCTTATCAAACGGCATTGACTTTTAAGGAGATAAAAAAGATAACCCTTAACTAATAATCCTGGACTTTAAAAAAACAGAAAACAGAAAACAATAAACCGATGAGCCTGCAACTAAATGTTTCCAATTCATTAAAAGACCTGGCTGAGCAATTGGCTATGGCTTTGAAGGAACAAGGCGGTCATGTTTTTCAAAAGCAATGGCTGGTTACCCAAACCGATGGGATGAATAACTGGCTTACCATACAGCTGGCAGCCAAAATGGGTATCAATGCGAACTGCCGGTTTCTTAAGCCGAATGATATCGTTAACCAGCTATATTATTGGCTGGGTGGAGAGAGTAAAAAAGTGCTGGGCGCAGATCATTTACAATGGCTGATCTATAACATCCTGGATGACCTGGAATTTGCGCAACTGTTTAAAACTATCCGGTCTTATTATCAGGGCGATGATGTAAAGCGCATAGCCCTTGCCGGTAAAGTAGCGGACCTGTTTGACCAATACCAGGTGTACCGCCCCGAAATGGTGGATGAATGGAATTCGGCTTCGGGTGGTAAAGCACCAAATGATGACTGGCAAAAGTATATATGGATAAAAGTAAAAGAAAAAACAGGGGCAGATCTGACAGATAAGACAAGTGTGATACGGTTTATCATCCGGCAACTCAATGAGCCAGTACTACAGGAAAGACTATTCGCCCGGTTGCCACATCTTCATATTTTTGGGGTCTCCATCATTACACAACTGCACATTCATCTATTCAACGAATTGTCAAAATTTATATCTGTTAGCTTTTACTTATTGAACCCGGCGCCCCTGGTTTATTGGCTGGATGATAAAACTGAAAAGCAGATCGCAAGACTTTCGCAGTTACAAAAAAAGCAGGGTAAACAGGTGGAGCCGATGGAAGGAACAGGAAATACATTATTGATCAGTTGGGGCAAAGTGATACAGGAAACTTTTGGCATCCTGTTTGAAAGTGAGGATTTTCTAAATGTTTACAACGATTCCCGCGTTGTGGAACCGAAAGCCGGCGAACAGGATACATTATTGCAAAAGATTCAGCAGGATATATTTTATAACCAGGATGCGGCTCGAAGGACACTGCTAACGGCGAAGGATATACGAGATGGATCATTGACCATCAATGCCTGTTATACTGCTGTAAGGGAAGTGGAATCATTGTATAATTACCTGGTGCATTTGGCAGATCAAAAAAAAGAACGTTTATCCCCAAGGGATATTGTTGTAATGGTAAGTGACATCGATGCCTATGCGCCTTACATAAAAGCGATTTTTAATACGGCTATTTACAAATTTCCTTATACCATCGCAGATGAAAGTTTTCAATCCGGCGACAGTTTATTTACCGCAATTGAGTCCATATTATCCATTTCAGAAGATAGTTTTAAGGCAGAGGAAGTGATGCAGCTGCTGGATTCAAAATATATCCGTGAGCGGTTCAGCATTACAGATACTTCCATGGTGCGCAAAGTGGTTAGCATGGCCAATATCCGTTTTGGAATTGAGGGCGCTACCGAAGATGACACTGTGTTAGTAAGCTGGAATACTGGCTTACAGCGCATCTTGTATGGTATCTGCATGAGTGG
>JBDTVX010000220.1:0-10091 GCA_040007015.1 Ferruginibacter sp.
TTGGCATTTTAACCCGGTTTGAAATTGCTTTATATAAATTAAAATTCGTTTGGCTAAATAAAATTGCTCACTTCATTTTGAAATATTTTTAGTAAATTAGCTTTGATGAAAGCCAGGCTAAATTTAATTGTTATGAAAAAAAGTATAGCATCAACCATTTCTTTTTTTTATCTTCTTCTTTTAGCATATGCATTTTTGGGACTAACGGCATGTAAAAAAACTTCTGCTGCTGAAACTACTCATTCTCCATTTGATGGTAAACTTAGTTTTACTTATAATGGAACTCAATATGTACTACCTTTTAAGGAAGGTGTGACAGAATGGTTCATAATGAATGGGGGTATTTACATTTACCGCCCGGACATATTTAATGGAACTATTTATTATCCCTATACTAATTGCGCTTATTTGGAGAACGGGTTGTCTGTTCAATTGGCTGCAAACTGCCAGTTATCATCATCCGGGTCCCCCATTGATTCGGTATCAGTATATATTTATCAAAGTGGTTCAATGAATATATCTTATAAAAATTGTTACCATAAGTCGGTATATGATATTGTTACGGGAAACACGGATTCATATGATGTTTGTGATGCAGATGGCACATTTAATTTGATCCTGAAAAATAAGGAAAATAAGACGATCAATATAACTGACGGAAGTATCCAGCAATATAGTTTCAGAAGGTAACCTTTTCTTAGCAGTCTATAAAAGCCATCCATTTTAATTTCGTGTCTTACACGAAAGCTGTAGTAAAAATCACTGCAATAAACGGGTTTTACATCAACCAAAATAATAAAAGAACCAACAGAGTAAAATAAATCAGGAATCAGGCATTCATTACCGATGGTAAGGATTTGATAAATTGATGTACTACTTTTTTGTATTGCTCCATGTCAAATGCAGGAACTGCAAAAGGGAAATCCTCTGCCTGTTTCAATGCTTCTGTTAACATAAATCCTTCCTGGCTGGAGGCATAAAAAAAATCCTGTTTCATCAAATGCCAGGCTAAATATTCCTGTTCTGTTTGACCCGGTGTTGGCACCAATATCGCTCTTTGCTGAAGCCTGATCAAATCCATGATGGTAGTATAACCACTGCGGCTCACAACTAACCCGGCTTCCTGTATCGCATCATTCAATTCCCGGGCAGAAAGATGATTCTTAATAACCAGGTGAGCGTCCTGTTCATTTGCATTTAATACCCTTTCTTCTTTTTCATCTATGCCTGGCAGCCCCCTTACCAGCAATACTTTTCCATTGTAATTTTTAAGTTGCTGTAATAAAAGTTTTTCAAAAATTGTACGCTGTGGCTCAGGCCCAGAAACAAGAATTAACAGGTCGTACTTTTTCACAATACCGTCTTTTTTTTCAAACCTTGACAGGCATCCTATATAATGAATGTTTGAAGGATGTTTTGCAGGATGGGATAATTCCCCCGCGATATTATTCTTCCCTTCGAAATCGGGTATCCAACAGGAAGTATATTTTTTTATAAACCAAAAATGAATTTTTTGAGCAATTTTTTCTGAAAAACTGCTGCCGGTTTTTATCAGTAACTGGTGGGTAATATAAACAGACGGAATGCGCTCATGATACAATCCGAAGCGATTATCTGATATAATTGCATTAATTGAATATTTTTTTACAACTTTTTTTAGCCATGTATGTTCTTCATAAATAGCGAGCAAGAGCCGTGGTACCTGAGATATTATTTTAAGGGGCAACCCATGTTTTACTTTGCTGTAACTGATACGGTAACCTTTTAGTGGAATAAATGTAAGTTGCTGAAATTCAAGCATTAACAAAGATTTAGTAGCAGTTTCAGCGGCAATTATCACCTCGCATCCATTTGTAAGCAATTCCCTTATCAGCGGAATACAGCGGGTTGCATGACCCAGTCCCCAGTCGAGCGGAACAACCAATATGATGCTTTTTTTTGAGATTTTGTTAATTATTTTATTTATGATTATAAGAATACAATAAATATTTGTGAAAATAGTTTAATTTAGTAATCTTGTATTATGAAACGTTATTTTAAAATCGCTTTATCGTTCATGTTAGTTGTTTCCATTATTTTAGCCGCATGTACTTCTTCCAAAAAGAATCAATGCGGCTGCCCAAGTAAGCAAGGATTGGTGGGATACTAATTATAGATGACAGGTAACAAAACCTTACTTCAATGAATAGAATGAACCGGGATTTGCTGGTGTTGTTCAATCAGGAACTTTTAAGTCCCCAGGCTATCGAGCACGAGGTTGAATTGTTACACGAATTACTGCAAATCGTAGAACGCCTGGATAATTTGGTTGTTGCCCACGAAATACTGGATCTAAATAAATACAAGGTCATTAATAAAGCAGTCATACTCCGCGATACGATCCGCAAACAGGAATTAAAGCCATTCGTTTTTTTAAATTGTAAGAACTGAAACTACTTTCTCAACAGCAGTTTTATTTAATTAACCATTCCTAATGCCAAACATGATTGCCAATTGCGATTAGTAATTGTCACTTATTAATTTCTCATGATCATCACTCATCATTCATTTTTTCCAAGGCTGATTTCAATTTTGTCAGCATCTCATTGATCTCATCTTTCTTACTCGTACCTACACTTAAACGGTACCAGCTGCTGTTGGCCGATGCGCCAAATGCGGAAAAAGGTACAATGGCCAGCGCTGCTTCATTTAATAAATAGGCTGTCACATCCGTTTGATTCACCAATTTTTTTCCTTCTCCGGTAGTTTTCCCAACAAGGTCTATTCTTATTGTTAAATAAATAGCAGCCTGTGGAGCAACCGCATCTACTGAAAATCCTGCCTGCTTAAGTTGCTGAAAACCCTCATAAATTCTACGAAGCCTTTCTTCCAGTTCTGATTTAAAATGTGTAAAATAAGTATCAATGGCTTTGGCCTGGCCTAAATATTTAGCCACCGCATTCTGCTCTGCCATCGGCGCCCATGCTCCCAGGTGGCTGTTGATCGCTTTCATTTTATTGATCAAATAGGATGGTCCCATGGCCCAGCCAACCCTTACCCCTGTGGAAGCAAATGCCTTGCTGATGCCATCAATAAAAATAGTAAATTCCTTCATTGCCGGTCTTAGCGAAACAGGATTGTAATGTTGAACGGTGCCATAAGTAAGTGTCCAGTAAATCTGGTCGTATAATAAATAGAGTTTTTTTTCTGTTTCGCCACGCTGCCTATTTTCTTCGATCACTATATCGCAGATGGCTTCCAGGGCGGCTTTTGTAAAAGTTGTTCCAGTTGGATTTAATGGGGAGCATAATGCCAATAATGATGTACCTTTCAAATGCGGTTTAATTTCATCGGCAATAGGCATAAAATTATTTTCCGGCCTGGTTTCTATTATCACATGCTCGCCTTCAATAAAATGTACATAATGATTATTGTTCCAACTGGGTACCGGGTAAATTACTTTATCTCCTTTATCAACGATCGCCCTATATGCTGCATATAGAAGTGGCCTTCCGCCTGCGGCAATTATGATCTCATCCGTTTTAAATGAAATCCCTTCTCTTGTTTGTATAAAATTTGCTACCGCCTCCCGTAATTCAGCAATACCTTCAGCCGGTGGATAAGTAGTATGGTGTTTTGTATAGGATGCAATAATTTCATTCTCCAATTCAGCCGGAATTGGAAAAACAGCGCTATCGAAATCACCAATGGTGTAATTATAAATTTTATTACCCTGTTTTATTTTTTCTTTTATATCAGCTCCTAATTTTACAATTTCAGAACCGATCAGGGTTTCAGCAAGATTACTCAACTTGGGGGAAGGCATACCATTTAAATATTAAGATGCGGAAATAGTGACCAGCAAAAGTAATTTTTAAAGAGGGCAAAACAAAAAACACATTGAATATAAATATACAACCGCTTCTTTCGGTGCAGGAACAGCCCGCTGTAAGAACAGGCCCCGGCCTGTTCTTACAAACAATTTCAATAAAAGTATGGATAAGTACAGCCCACGGCCTGTTCCTAGAGGGGCCTTCTCACGCCAATGAATATATGTGATGGTTTAGCGTTGCTTCAAATATTTACTTTTTCCCCGCCACGGAATCTTTAAAACCCTTCTCAGCATCTTTCCCTTTCTCAAAACCCAATACGACGGAATTAATACAATAACGCAAACCCGTTGGTGGCGGCCCATCTTCAAATACATGGCCCAGGTGCGACTTACACCTGCCACAAATTACTTCTGTCCGTTTCATCCCATGCGTATTATCAGGCGCATATATGATACTTCCTTTACTGATGGGTTCAAAAAAACTTGGCCAGCCACAGTTGCTTTCAAACTTTCCATTGCTGTTAAATAAAGGATTGCCGCAAACCGCGCAATAATAAGTGCCAATTTCCTTGTGACTATTATATTTTCCCGAAAAGGCCCGCTCAGTTCCCTTTTCCCTTGCAACTTCATATACTTCTTTGGGCAATATTTTATTCCATTCAGCATTGGGCAGATCTATTTTACCGGTATCGGAATTTGAGTAAAACGGATGGGCTTTACTAGTTGAATCCATAGTGGTGTCCATTTTTTTATTATGTGAAGAATTACATCCTGTAACCAGGAATAGTATGGAGGTGAAAATGAAAACTTGTCTTTTCATAATTTATAAACAATCTAATCTTTAAATGGTTTTTTAATGTACGGTTTAAAAGAAATTACAGTTTTTCAATAAATTATTATAAATGTTAACGGATTTTCAAAGTTCGTAGTTTATATTTGTTGCTTTACAAAGGTTAGCTCGCAAATATGTTGAATTTAATACTCTTTGGCCCCCCGGGCAGCGGAAAAGGAACGCAAAGTGAAAAACTGATCGCAAAATATGGTTTAAAACACCTAAGCACAGGCGATCTGCTACGTTCGGAGATAGCCCGGAAAACACCATTGGGCATGGAAGCAAAAAACATTATGGATAAGGGCCAGTTGGTTCCGGATGAAGTGGTAATTGGCATGATCAGTTCTGCTTTGGAAACCAATCCGCATGCCAAAGGTTTTTTATTTGATGGTTTTCCAAGAACATCGGCTCAGGCGGAGGCATTGGATAAATTATTGGACTTGAAAGGCGCCCCCATAAACATGATGCTGGCTATGGAGGTAGGCGAAGAAGAATTGATAAAAAGATTGTTAAAGCGCGGGGATACCAGCGGAAGAAGTGATGATAATAATGAAGGTGTAATAAGGGCAAGGATTGCCGAGTATCATGATAAAACTGCCCAGGTAGCCGGCTTTTACAAAAAATCCGGTAAGGTTGTTCCTGTAAAAGGTGAAGGAAGCATCAATGAAATATTTGATAGTTTATGTAAAGAGATCGACGCCGTTACGGTTCAATAAAATTTACATTGCATAAGATAGGAGGCGGTCAGATGACCGCTTTTTTGTTTTACTTTGCAGCCAAAACTGGTAAGATGGATCAGCAAAAACTTAATTTTCTTTCTACGGGACTGGTCCCGCTTTTAAAGACCTTACCCGCTGATGCCACAATGAAATGGGGTAAAATGAACGCCCAGCAAATGGTAGAGCATATTTCCGGGTTTTTCAGGGTTTCCACAAATAAGCTGCATTTTCCATTGGCTACCCCGCCGGAGCAATTACCAAAATTTAAAGAATTTTTACGAAGCGATAAGGAGTTCAGGGAAAATACAAAAGCGTCGGTGCTGCCCGAAGAGCCACTGCCCGTTCAGTTTGCAAGCTTTGAAGATGCCGTAAATGACCTGGAGAAAGAAATAAAAGATTTCCTGCGCCAATTTACAAATGACCCCCGTTTAACTACCCAGCATCCCGTGTTTGGGGATCTTAATTTTGAAGAATGGATATTGTTGCATTATAAGCATGTGGTTCATCACCTAAAACAGTTTGGATTAATAGCAGCAGCGAGCGCTGGTGTTTAAAGAGTGTAAGTGTTTTGTTTCAACCAGGCCACTATTTGTTCAAACTTTGTTTCACCTGTTGAGATTTGGATAGTGAAATGATAAGCATCTTCCTGACCAGCATTTAATAAATATCCATCCTCTTCAAGTAATGAAGCCGTAGCTAAAAAACCTGTACGTTTATTTCCATCGATAAATGGATGGTTTACAATAAGGCTTTTAGGCAAAGCTGCGTCTTTTCAAAAATTGTTAAATATAAGTCTTCGCCGCCAAAAGTTTGAAACGGTCTTGCAATGGCAGATTCCAGGCTACCCAAATCTCTTACGCCATTACTGCCACCATATTTATTAATTGAAAACTGGTGAACCTCCAAAATATCTTCTATTAAAATCATTGAGCTAATTTCTTTAAAGTTTCCTCATATCTTTTGCTTATTGACTGAGCGTGTTTAGATAAATTATAAATACGGTCATTTGCTTCACCGTTTAATTTTTCCAAATGTGCTAAAATTTCATCAATACCTTCTTCATCCTTTAGTAAGGCCAATTTTTCGAACACCAACGCTTTTTTTACAGTACACTCCTAACTTTAAATTTATTACCTCAAATTTACAAAACCTATTCGGTATTAGGTTTGTAGATTTGTAGTACAAACAGTTTTGTAATATGTATAAACTTGGCAACTACATCACGGGAAATTGGATAGCAGGTGACGGGGATGGCCAACAATTATACAATGCAGTAACCGGTAATGCCATTGCAACCGCTTCCACAAAAGGCTTGGATTTTGCCGGCATAACGGCCTATGCAAGAAAGGTTGGCAACCCTGCTTTACGCAAAATGACCTTTCACGAGCGGGGAAATATGCTAAAGGCACTGGCCATACATTTAAGGGATCACCTGGATAAATTTTATGGGATCAGTTACCAAACCGGGGCCACCAAAGCAGATAGCTGGGTAGATATTGAAGGGGGTATCGGAAATCTTTTTGCAAACGCGTCGCTGCGCAGGAAATTTCCGGATGAAACATTTTGTATAGACGGGGAGAGCCACAACCTGGGGAAGAACAAAAGTTTTATGGGCACCCATATCCTGGTACCGAAGGAAGGGGTAGCCATTCATATCAACGCATTCAATTTTCCCGTTTGGGGGATGCTCGAAAAAATTGCCGTTAATTTACTGGCCGGTATGCCGGCGATCGTGAAGCCGGCCACCGTCACTTCTTTTTTGACAGAGGCTTTTGTAAAAGAAATTATTGCTTCCCGTATACTGCCCGAAGGTGCATTGCAACTGGTTTGCGGAAGCGCCGGCGACCTGTTGGATCATGTTAACTCGCAGGATGTAGTAACTTTTACCGGCTCTGCAAAAACCGGTTTGCTGCTAAAATCAAATCCAACAATTCTAAGAGAATCCGTACCTTTTACTATGGAAGCAGATAGCCTGAATTGTATTGTATTGGGCGAAGATGTGATTCCAGGCATGCCGGAATGGGATATTTTTGTAAAAGAAGTACGCAAAGAAATGACTTTAAAAGCCGGCCAGCGCTGTACAGGCATCCGGAGAATATTTGTACCTGAAAATAAAATGGAAGATATATGGAAAGCTATTTCAGTTGCTTTGGCGCAAACAATAATTGGCAATCCTCAAAATGAAAAGGTGCGTATGGGCTCATTAGCCGGGCAGGCACAACGCCGGGAAGTAAAGGAGCAGGTACAAAAATTATTGGCTACTTCCCAGGTCATTTATGGCTCACTGGACAGTGTTGAAGTGATAGACGCCGATGCAAATAAAGGTGCATTTATTTCACCTTTATTATTAATGAATGATAAGCCATTTGCATCGGATGATGTACATAGTATCGAAGCATTTGGCCCGGTAAGTACTATCATGCCCTATAAAACCCTGGAGGAAGCAATTGAATTGAGCAAAAAGGGGAACGGAAGTTTATGTTCCTCTATCGTAACGGCCAACAATGCAATTGCGAAACAATATGTGATCAGCGCTGCAACACATCATGGCAGAATTTTAGTTTTAAATAAGGATTGCGCAAAAGAAAGCACTGGGCACGGCTCTCCATTACCGTTATTGGTGCATGGCGGTCCGGGCAGGGCGGGCGGCGGAGAAGAAATGGGTGGCCTGCGGGGAGTAAAACATTACCTGCAGCGAACTGCCATACAAGGCTCTCCCACTACCATTACCGCCATCACGAACGTGTACCAGCAAAATGCAAAAGGGAAAGACCCGGGTAAGCATCCTTTTAAAAAATATTTTGAGGAACTTGAGATCGGGGACCAGCTCATTACTGAAAAAAGAATGATCCAATCCGAAGACATCGACCGGTTCGCTGATTTAAGCGGCGATCATTTTTATGCTCATATCAAAACAACTAATTTTGCCGGCACCATGTTTGAACAGCAGGTGGCCCACGGGTATTTAATAATGAGCATTGCCGCTGGCTTGTTTGTAGATAGCTATGAAAAGAACCTGGTATTGTTAAATTATGGCATTGATGAATTGCGTTTTACAAAACCCGTTTATCCGGGTATGGAAATATTTATTCGTTTTACCTGTAAAGAAAAAATCACTACAGATAAAAAAGAAGTGGCAGACATAGATAAAGGGATAGTAAAGTGGATGGTAGAAATAATGGATGCAACCGATGAGCCATTAGCAGGTATTGCAACCATATTAACGATGGTTAAGAAAAAAGATATTTGATAAAAAATAAATTACAATGATACAGCAAGTAAAAGAAGGTTATGTAAGAAATGAAACTCATAATGGAATTACCACCATTGAATTTTTTCATCCCAAGAGTAATTCTCTACCGGTAAAAATTTTAGAAGCGCTGGCTAAAGAGATTCATTTTGCCGGAACCCATGATGATAGCAAAGTGATCATTTTAAAAAGTGCTGGAGATGGTGCATTTTGCTCCGGAGCAGCATTAGATGAATTGTTTGAAATCAGCACAAGCGATGAAGGAGCAAAATTTTTCAGTGGCTTTGCCAACGTGATCAATGCCATGCGTAAATGCCCCAAATTCATTATCGGCCGCATTCATGGCAAGTGCGTGGGCGGGGCCGTGGGATTGGTAGCGGCCGTTGACTATGCCATTGCTTCGAATAAAGCTGATATACGGCTAAGCGAACTGGCCATAGGTATTGGCCCTTTTGTAATTGGCCCGGCACTGGAAAGAAAGATCGGTATAGCCGCCTTTAGTTCCCTGGCTATTGACGCTGGTATGTGGCGGAATAGTGACTGGTCGAAGCGAAAAGGCTTATTCGCGGAATTACATGAAACTATAGAGAATATGGATGAATCCATTAACCGGCTGGCTACAACTTTATCACACAGCAATCCCAAAGCGATGTCTGAAATGAAAAAAATGTTCTGGAGAGGAACGGACAACTGGGATGAATTATTAAAAGAAAGAGCGGCTATCACCGGGCAGCTGGTATTGAGCTCAGTCGCAAAAAATGCGATCGAAAAATTAATGCCAAGGCAGTAAAAACGATGAAGATAAAGAGTAACGCGGACAGGATAGAAACTTTTAATGAAAATAATTTTAAAACCATTTGCGATCATTTAGCTAAAAAAGATCCCGATCTGCGTTTAATTTTAGATACCCACCATTACCCTCCCCTATGGAAACGCGCTCCATCATTTGAAACATTGGTACATATTATTTTAGAGCAACAGGTTTCGCTGGCCTCCGCAATGGCGGCAATGAAAAAGCTAAAAGAAAAGATCGTTGATATTACACCCGCTAATTTAGCGGCATTAACCAATGAGGAATTAAAAGACTGTTATTTCAGCAGGCAAAAAATAACCTACGTCAGGCATTTAGCCAATGCAATATTAAACAAAGAGCTAAACATTGATGAGTTGCCTGGGATGGATAATGACTCGGTAAGATCAACGCTTACAAAAATTAAAGGAATTGGCAACTGGACCGTGGATGTTTATTTAATGATGGCGCTTCAGCGGAGCGACCTCTTCCCCCCCGGTGATGTTGCTTTGATGACCAGTATTAAAGAAACGAAAAAATTATCAAAGGAAATTTCAAAGGAAGCCATAGCAACAATTGCATCCCGCTGGAAGCCTTATCAAACAATTGCTGCATATATTTTGTGGCATTCGTATTTATGTAGTGTCTGCAAGAAAACTCTGTAATTGAGAACTGATAAGCGTTCTAAA
>JBDTVX010000221.1:0-10085 GCA_040007015.1 Ferruginibacter sp.
CGAGCGGCATATTAATACCTTTCCTGTTCGCCATGGCAAGTAAGCCAGCAGGCATAGCGCCAAGCATAGCGGTTGAGGCAAGCCCTGCAGCGGCATTGCCTAAAAATGATCTTCTGTTCATAACAATAGTTTTTATGTATGATTATTTAAAATGCAAAAGCAGGCTTCAATGAGGGGATTGTTCCTAACCGGCGCCTGTTGCTGGTAAAAGATAAGTATTAATATGCATTCGGGCAATAAACAGGGCAAAAATATTTAACAGCAACTGACTTGTTTTCAGGTAATTTTTTAAAAGCCGTTGTATCCGAAATATGCCGCGATCGCCAGATAGATGGATCTTTTCTTTCCGGCAACGGATATACGAATGCCGGCATGATTCAAACTATCAATATTCAAAGCCAATGCCCTTCCCTGTCCATCAATGATGCCTTTACCATAAATTGATATATTGTTGGCCCTGGGCGCCAACAGCAATGCCAATTGCGAGTTGCCGTCATTTTTAGGTGAAGCCGGCCTGCCCTTTGTTTCCATCGGATTGTAATCATTTGGATTGTCGCTTACCAACAAAACAGCGCCTTCTTCAAGATAAATATTCACATCGCTTTTTATTTCAATACTCCCCGTTAAAAATTTTCCTTTGGATGGAGAAGCAATAAAAGCGGGATAGATTACAACTCGTGAACATTCATCATTCTGCGCGGATTTCACGGTCCAAAAGCAGATTGGGGGGATATGTGCTGATGAAACTTATTAAGATTCCCGGTATGACTTTTACCTTAAATATCCAATCGAATGGGTAGAGAGCGAATGCGCTTGCCGGTGGCGTGGTAAACCGCATTGGCCACTGCAGCCGGCAATCCCACCATACCGATTTCATCTACACCCTTAAACCCTGTCGAGTTTAAGGGATCTGGTTTATTAACAAAAATTATCTCAATTAAAGGCATGTCAGCGCTTAGAGACATATAATCAGCGTGATGATTATTAATATAAAGGCTATAGCCATTATCAATAAAAGATTGGTCCACAAGGGAAATTCCAAGACCATTGATAATAGAATCACGCACCTGCATTGCAGCCGCTTTCAGATTTATTATTTTCCCGGCATCAACCGCAGTTACCACTTTTTTTACTTTAATCTTTCCCGTATAAGGATTTACCAACACTTCCACAAAATGCGCGCAAAAAGATTTAAATGAAAATTTTTGCTGTTCACTACCCCTGTTGGATTCCAGGGTTGCTTTTACTGCCGGTAAATTATGTTGTTTTAATAGATCGGTTACTGGTAAGCTTGCGCCGGTATTCTTGCATATCAGTATGCCTTTTTCTATAATTAACTCACCTGTTTTTTTTCCACTTAATAATGTACCGTGGTTGATAACGGCAATTTCCTTTATTTTTATTTGCAAATCCTCCACTACACCATAAATCAAGGCATCCGGGTTTACAGCGTGCAAGCCAATCTGGCCGTGCGTTTCGGGCGATACCGGATCGGCAGGTATAATCTCCACGTCTGATACGTCCATATTAAATGCATTAGCAGCAACCTGCGTTAATATATTAATAGCAGCCGGGGTTTTATCTGCAACAGAACATTGTATGATTAGCCTCCCGTTTGTGCCAAAGGTGGCAGTTGCGGATTCTGTCAAATGCCCGGCTTTACATATTCCTGCGCTCATTCCCATACCCAACAGCCAATCCTCCGAATGCATGGAGCATGGTTTTGGATTACGTGATAACCATGACGAACTTTTTATACCCAGATGAAAACATTCTTTCAAGTGGTTACTTGACCAAGGCAAACCACTTTGAGGATCCTGCTCAGCAAAATTTTTAAGTCTTAATTCTATGGGATCCATACTAAGCACATAAGAAAGTTCATCTATGGCCGATTCAAGAGCGAAGGAATTACTTGTTTTTCCGGCATCCTTTGTCCAACCCGGTGGAGTAATATTCAGTTGGGCCACTTTATTTATGGTATGTATATTCTCACAGGCATACAATGATTTTGTAGCATCGGTAATCGGGGTTGTAGCTTCATCGTAAGCAAATGTATTAACAATTATTTCATGTGTTACGTCATTGATAAGCCCATCCATTGTAGTGGTGAGCCCGACATTCTGAATAGATGAAGGACGGTAATCAAACATACTAAATACCAGGCTTCTGCTTGCCATTACCAGTAGCGGCCTTCCTGTTTTTTTAGCACCGATGATAGCGGCCATCTCCTGTGGTAAAAGTTTGGAAAATAATTCTGGGGAGTCACCAGCAGGAGAAAAATGCACTTTCACATTTTCCTCTTTTAATTTAAATTGAGCGGTAATATTTTTTTTAACAGCCTTAACCGCGTCTATTTTATTACTATCGGTCATTTCATTCCTCGCATCCCATACTACCACTGCAGCATGCATTTCCATAGATCCGCTGACCTGTAAAGAAGTACTGTAGCCGGTTTCAATTTTGACCTGTGATGATTGAATTTCGCCGGATGCGCGCCGGATATAGCTTTCAGCATACTTAACTTTAATTTCATCCACCCTATGAGCGGCAAAACCTGTTCGATGGTTTTCTTTCAGGTAGGAAATCTTTACAAGCCTGGCTGCAATAACAGCTGCTTCAAAACTTTCCGCTATTACTAATGCAACGGGCTGTTGATAAAATTCTATCCTGTCATCATAAAATAAGCGGAAGCGTTCTTTGTCAGTTCCGGGTTCTCCTGCGGCTTTTGAAGATAGTTTCCCTGTTGAAATACCAGGCTGATTCAAATGAGTAAGGATAACAAGAACTCCGGGAATCTTTATTGCCTTTCCGCTATCGATCGTCTTTATTCGGCCTTGCGCAATACTACTGTTTAAAAAAATACCATACGTAAGACCGGCCAGTAATTTATATTCGCCAGAATGCCAGCCATAACCGGTCTTTTTTACATTTTCATCTGTATTGTCGATGGGCTTTATTGTGTTGTAATTAAGAAAATTTTTTTCCATAAGATATAGTTGGAATGCCAATTCCTATACTTCAATTTATTTTTGGAGAAATATTAAGCAAAAATTATTACGCTGTATATTGATGGCGATGTGCCCGCTGCTGTAAGGATGGTTTTAAGTATATTATAATCTATTTGCAATATCTTACCTTAATCCCTTGTGTTGGCGGCTATTTGATTTAGGCGCACTATTTTGTATTGCGCCTTTTTCTTTGTTACGGGGTCATCTGATTTTGCTAAACTGGTTAATATGCCAGAAGCTTCGTCAAGCAATTCTTTTCTTTGCCTGGAATTAGAAATAATCTTGCCCGCATCAATCCTGGAAAGATTACAATCAACGTGCGCCAGTTGCAATTCTGTATTTAGTTCATCTATCTTCTGCTGCAGGCTGACTGTTTTATTTTTTAAAGTCAACTCACCCGGACTAACATTTTTGGAAGCGTTGTTCTGCTCTTTTATTAACCGGTCGTTATCTTTTTTCAAATTATTATTATCGCCGGTTAATACTGCAATCCTGTTTGCCTGCCCCGCAATATCTTCTTTGAGTTTGGTAAGATTATTTATATCACCGGCAGGATGCTTCATTGCATTTTCTTTGGTTGCAGTGATGGTTTTAAGTTCGGCCTCCAATAAAGTGATCCGGCGGTTTTTTTCCTGCAAGTCATTTTGCGTTTTTAATATCGCCATCTGATCAGGCTTCAGACCGTCTTTGTGCATGTCAATGGCAGTACGCAAACTCGTTACAGTGTGGCGGCTTTGTAATATTGATTTGTAAGAAAAAATAATATTGTCGAATATTTTATTTAAACTGCTATCAGGCTGACCCCCCCCTTTTGAAATACTGTCTATCGATCCGCTAAAAAGTTCTTCCTGCGTAGATATTTCTTTACTGATAGCATCCGTTTCTTTTTTATCGTTGGATTTAGCTAATACATCGATATATTGCTGATCCAATTGCGCAAGCGAAGTAAGTCGGTTATTTAACAGGCCATTAGTTTCCAATAGTATGTCGTAATTGACAGGTGATACAAAAGGCAGGTTAGTGTCTGCCTTTTTTTGGGAGATATATTCGTCTTTTGGCCAAAGCATATTTAGCAAAAAGGATGCGATGCCTGCTGTGATCAATATTACCAGAGAAAAAATAATCATTTTTTTTCTTCTGTCTGCATTATTTTCGGGTGTCATGATATTTTGAAATTATCGTACAATTAAAAATCGGGAACCGGGCTTAATTAATTTTAATGCGTTCTATCAGGATAGTATCATGCGGCTTTATCTTATTTTCGCTTGGGGTCGATTCAGGATCCAATACTACGGTAACCAATGTCTTCCGGTGTAAAAACCTCCACCCGTAAGGCTGATGTTGCTCATCGAGCAGTTGAATTTTTGTGCCTGCTTCTTCAATATCTGTCAAAAAAAACTGGAATATCTTTCCCAATTGTGAATTGGCCGGAACAGTGGATACAAATAAATTTTCGGCAGTATCTGAATAATTTAATTTTAATCTAAACTTTATTTGTAAACTATTTAGGAGTACCGCAGTCATTTTGTTCGATGGCATAGCAACCGGAAGGTACCAGTTAGGGTACGCTTTAGGAGAAATAGAATCAAAATAAATCCAGGATTGCAGTATAGCGGTTGGAAATAAAAAACTACAAGTACCTGCCAACGGCAACTGCAGCCTTTCAAAGCCTAAAAAAGAAAAAAGTAATCCGGTTGAAATCCCGATCAATGCGGCAAGCGATATTGAATATAGCAATCCCGTTTTTCTATGCCGGTCATTTAAATGCGGCAACCATTTGGGAAAAGAGAAAATGTGACTGACCCCAACCAATAACATCGCTGTTAAATAAAATAATTTTTTTTCATACGCTGACAAATCAATGCCAATTTCTGTTGTAGAAAGATACGCGAGTAACAATGCAGTCACAATGCATACCAATGAATAAACAAATGCTTTTACTACAGCTTGTACAATGGTCCATGATTCTTTCACGGTAACTATCATCTTATGCCGTTCTTCATATTCTGCAGGGCCTATTTCCATCGAACTTTATTTTAATTGATAAGACAGGCCTACCTGTAAACCCAGGTAATCAATCGGTATTCTTTGTATGATGGTTTGTGATGGCTTGTTAACATCATTATTATCGGGGTTGCTGGAATAGGACTTTACAAATTCCAATTCACGCATACTCGCAGGAAAGGTGCTTTCAACATGTTGTTTGTCTACAATGAAATCGGTAAGGGTTCTTTTATGAATTACAAAAACTGTGTGGGAAAATTGTGCTTCCGCAAATACCCGAATTCTTTCTGCCGCTTTTACCTGTATTCCGATAGCGCCTAAAAAACCAAACGCCGGGTTATTTATCTGCCATTCATATTTCTTTTCGACCCTGCTGACGGAATCCTTGTAAAAGCCCTGCCATCCAGTGGATGTTGTAATATCCGTTACATCTTCCTGCTTGCTATTGGGCCTGAAGGTAAGTATGGCGCCCACTTTATTATACAAAAACCATTTAGGTCTTGAGATCGCCTTAAAAGTGATATTTGGTGTAAGGCTTATTAAAGTTGCTTTATAAGAAAGCGCATTGTGCTCAGTATAGGCATATTCATCGGCGCCATTGCTTCCTGATACAACTGTGTTGATTATATGAAAGCCGGAGTCCCTGTATTTTTTTATCGTGCTCATAAAATAATCAAAATCCAGCCCTACATTAATAAAATCATTTATGATATAGGAGCCCCCGAAGCCGAATTTAAATCCATTGCCGAGGCCCTTTGCCGGATTGGAATATGTGACATTTTTTGTAGTAGGATCATTACCATTTTGGTTGACTGTAATCGCGCTGACATCATCGGGGTAAAATTTAAAAGTTGAACCCATACCGAAGGCATAACCACCGTGAATATTAATTATAAACCGGGGCTCTGTAACAATATGGATAGCCGGAGAAAGGGTATCTGTTAAAGTAATATGTTTACTACCGCGTTTTTGGCCAATACCCGTTAAAAATGCAGCAGCGAATAGGGCGATCAGTATAATTTTTTTCATGATAATGATTTATGCAATTGCCGGCTAACAACGTTCAAATTTTATATGGAAATACAATAAATGTTTAATTATGTGATGCAAAACATATTTATGATGAGAGGCATGAGGTAGCTATTAAATTACCCATTGAGCCACCTGTTAAAGCAAATTTTCAATTATACCTGATGTGGAAATACGGAGGTATTGGTTTTTCCGGGATAATGAATGGAGTATCATTTTGAATTACGAATTTTTATACCTCCCGGTTTTAAATTTTGCCCGATTTAATATTATATTTTGTAGCTCGCCCGATGGATAATGGTAACTATTTCCTGCACGGATGGAATTAAAAATTTTCCCCTAATTAAAATTTACCAAACTGTTATCACCTGCCTGGTGCTGTGAGCAAATACTTTTTGTTTTGTTTAGGATGATGATTGCGGACCAGGATTTTTGCCCATGCTGATTTGGCTGGCTGTCGCTTAACTAATTTAACGGAACTATTATTTCCGGGATAATTATAACTGTTGTTGTGAAAACCACCCGAAGAATAAATCGGTAAAGCCGTTATAGTCTCCAAGTCCATTTTCTGGCGTCTTAACAAAACAACCGAACTAAATGGTTCGAGATATGAACCCTTGCTATAAGGTTTATTCCTTGCGTCTATATAAATACCACTGATTGAAAGTGGCCTTTTTGCTGCTGAAGTATTATATTCAAAACGTATGGTTTTATCAGGGTCAATTGGTGAAACTTCTGCTTCGTATAATTGTATATTATCCATGTAGAGCGGCCTTTCCTGCTCGGCCACATCAAAAACAATACTTGCTTTTTCCTGTGTAGATATTGCAGTAAATAAAATTTCATTTTCAGTCCGTGAAGCGCTTATTAAAATATTTTTTCTTTCAGAAAGATCCTTATAATCCCCCTGGCTTTTCCTTAGAAATACCTGGAGTGATTGATGCTCATCAACCCCTTTTAAACTGAACCGGAGAATATACGTTTTATTGGCTATTACTCCACCAGCACCTATAATAACTGATGCACGGTTAGTAGTACCGGTAATTTTAGAAAATGAGATTTGCAACGAACCCCCGTCTAATATATTATTATTGTTCCACGATACAATACTGTTGCCTGCAGCGGACCAGGTATAAAGCCCGCTTATATTATCTTTGAAATTTCCATTACCAAATTTATTTGTGCCTGTTAACCTCGTAATTTCATAAGAAGCGATTTTAAAAGGCGCTTTCTGTGAAGCCTTGTCCTTACCATACATCAGTTTCCACCCATCCAGATCGGGTTGTGAATTGAAATAAGTGCCACTATTTACATAGGATATATTGAGGACAAAATTATCATCCAAAGGGCGGCAGTAATAATTAGAATCAAAATTTCCAAAATATTTAAGGTCATTACCAATTGTTTTATATTCCGCGACCACCGTATTGGAATTTTTTGAAAATAGTATGTTATTAATCAAACTGATTTTTTTCACAGGATTATCCGGGGCAACATTGTCATGCACTAAACCTAATTGCCGGCGGTTATTAAAGAGTGTATTTCCCTTAATGTTTATAGTATTTGCATTGTGTATAAATATTCCATAATTGCTGCAATTTGCGACCGTATTATTTAATATTTCAACATTGTTCACTTTATCATCCATATAAATACCGCTCGCCGGTAAACTGGCAGTATCGGGTGTGCCATCACCCGCGCCTTTTCCGTTTAAAATAATATTACCGGTTATTTTTCTATCATAATTTATCTTAGGAATAGTAAAACCATTGTAAGTGTATATGCCACCCGCGTCATCCTTTATAAAAGCGAAATAATTAATATAGTTATTTTTAATCGTAACACCGTTGCCGCTAAATGTTATTGGGATGTAACCGGTGCTGTCAATTTTATTCAGTTCAACGATATTATTATTACCATCAATCATTATCGCTTCATACGATCCACTATCGCCTTTCCCCATCCCAGCAAAAATGCCCGTGCATTTGATGCTATTATTTCTAATGATTGAATTCGGGCAGTTATTTAAATTAAGGGCGTTGTTATTGGAATAAGAGATAATTGAATTTTCTATAACAACATCGGCGCATTTTATAGCGTTGATTGCATTGGCCCCGGAAAAAAGTATTTCACAATCCGTAACACGAATGTTATTGCAATTATTTATTTCAAAAGCATTTCCATTTGCCCCTTCAAAACTGATATTATCAAATACGATATTACTTTGATTATTTATCCAAACAAGCGTATCGGTGGTACTGGCCTTGATCTGCGCAGATTCAGGCGTTGCCGAATCAAAATAAATACCTATTTTTTTTTCCGCTGCATTAAAATACCACTCCCCCTGCTGGTCAAGTGTTTTAGGATGGTTTTGAATAAAATAACCATAGTTGATATCCGCGGCATAGTGCGATCCTGAAATATAATTGATGGTGTTACCCTCATGAAGTGTAATTGAGTTTCTATCAACAACCCATCGGTTTTTACGAATAACAACTTCGCCATTTGTCCAGTTGGGATAGGAAGAAAGCTGGTTATCTGTTATTTGAACATTTTTAACGGATTGCTCATAATTCAGGTAACCTTTGTTTGGCGCATTAGCATTAGGATACCTGCCGATCGCTTTTGGTACTCCATTTATAACCACCATATTTATGGACGATAAAAAGCGGGAAGAACTACATTCGAAAATTTTATTCTCAGCACCAATCCATTTGGAAAGGATTGTAAAACCACTTATCACCGGCCTGCTTCCATTTCCATATGCGGCAACGACTATTGGCTTGCTGATGGCACCGGATTTTGAAACGATGATCTGCCCTTCGAAAATATTGCCCCGCATAAAAAAAACAGAATCGCCAGGATTAAGTGTAGCAAAAATTGCATTTAGTTTTGCGACCGTCTTCCAGGGTGTAGCAGGATTTTGAGCCTGGATGGCTGTTCTTTCATCATTCCCGGCACTGGACGAAAAATGGAAATTAGCTGCCTGTAGTTTGTGTAAAAAAACCAGTAGAAAAATTAGAAAATAGCATTTCATACAATGGATTTTATAAATGCTCCGGGAAAATTTATTTTATTCTGATACTATAACTGCCGGATACAGCAAATCAAGAAACGGATCGCTATATGACATAAAAAAACGATTTGGAATTATATTAAACAGGCTGCATCAAACCAAGCCTAAAAAGCCTGTCAGATACTTTATTAAATATGGCTTTAGCTGAATTTAATGGATAAATATTTCCTGATAAACAAGTATAGAAATATCGAATTCGTTACCAGGTATCGCCGGAACAATCTTTTGGGCTCCTGTGATAACCGGAATGTCCACTCGAGCCCGGAATTCTGCATCCATTTAGGAGCTCTTTTTTGCATACCTACCATTACTGGTAATGCGCCCCCTACCCCTATCATTACAGAGTTTATTTTTCCCAGCATTGAAGCCATCCATTTTTCCTGTTTAGGGCATCCCAAAACAACAAAAACCAAAGCTGCCCCTGAACTATTAATCTCTTTGATGATCGATTCATTTTCTTCATCCGACAAGATTCTAAAAGGTGGACTGTTGAAACCGGCAACTTTTAATAAAGGATAATGCTGGAGCGTATATTGGCGGGTTCTGTTTAGTAACTCATCAGTACCACCATAAAAGTAGACGGGAAGTTTTTGAATCACGGCATGTGAAAGAAGATCCGGCAATAAATCCATCCCCGCCACCCTGGCCTGCTTTATGCCATATAAAATTTGTAAAGCCCATGATAAGGGTTTTCCGTCAGGAGTGATAACATTGGCTTTCGCTACCACATGCGAAAAGTTTTTATCCTTAAAAGCTTCTACCACCATATGCACATTGGCAACGCATGTGTATTCACTTTTTTTTTCTTTTGCAGAATTTATAAGAGAACTTACAAAATCGTTATAAGAACCGGTACTCACTGATATATTAAGCAAATCAATTTTTTTCATAAGAACGAATTTTGTCAACAGATATCAACTAAAAAGATGTACGGTTGAAATGAAATATGGTTTTTAAAAATATATTAA
>JBDTVX010000222.1:0-10037 GCA_040007015.1 Ferruginibacter sp.
ATCCAAATTGATAAAATGTATAAAATTACAGCAGCGGTCATCTCTTTAAAATCGCCCCGTGAAAAAGAAAAAAGGATAATAAAAGTGAAGCAACAAACCATGGCCGGTCCAAGATCGCCAAGGATCAAAAATAATAATATAGTGATGCCAATCGCAATCAATGCAAAAAAGAAAAAAGAAAACCGCTTTTTCCAGGAGGCATATTCGGAGATAAATTTTTCATTCATTGCAAAAAAACCCGCCAGGAAAATAATCACCAGGAACTTAACAATTTCGCTCGGCTGAAAACCCAGCAGGTTAACTTTTACACCGCTGCCTTCGGGGCCGGTTCCAAATAAAATGGTAAGCGTTAATAAACCCGTAGCTGCTAAAGCCCAGGGCCATCCGTTAGCAGCCAGCCGGTTATTTTTGAATACAAACAACCGGTACAGCCATGAATCGGCCGTAAAACGGCGAAGGTTGAAAAGTAGTAAAATTACCATTACAATAAATCCACCGCAAAAATAAATAAGGGTACTTTTTGCAAAGAACCGGTCCCTCAGCGGATCCTGCAGGCTTAGCAGGGTAATCAAAGAAAAACCGGTCAGCAGCATTAACAAAGGCAATATGAATTGATCCGCTTCCCGGAACCGCAGGCTCAGTAAAATATGAAGTAACCAAAATGCTACCGGAAACCCAATGGCAATGATCCAAAACCATTCAATCGCCTCCTTCGGGGTTCTTACTATAAATGATTTTTCTTTTTTGAAGGTATTGAAATCGAAGGTCGAAAATAATTTAATGGTATGCGGCGACTGGCTAAATGAAAGGGAGGCATCGCTGGCCAGCTTCTCAACACCTTTTGACCGGCCAAACTGGTAGCCGGGTTGTAGTGGAATGACTTCAAAAGCGCGGTCGGCGGGAAGACCATTAAATGAAAAATCCCCCCGGCCATTTGTTCGTGCATACACCACCAATGATTCCAATTGGCGGTTACCGACGGAGTCTATTACGAAAATTTTTCTTACGCCATTTTTAAAATCGATTATTTTATTTTCTGATTCCACTATATCGGCAATACTGATGCTATCGTGCGGAATGATCATTTGCAACCGCACCAATACTGCTGCAACAGCCTGCTCATTATTTTTAACAGATCCGGTGATCTTATAGGGACCCATCGCTATGTCATTTACAGCCGGCAGTTTCATTGGATTGGATCGCTCCTGTTCAAATAACAAAGTGTCGTTTTCCGAAAATCCCAATAATGCCCTCGATACCTTCACTCTTTTCTTAAATGATTCGCCACCCCTGGAGTAAGCATCATCCGCATTAATATTGTATTTGCTTTTATTCAGCTCGCCGGTGTTATCAGTAAGACCCGGGTGGATCGCGTATTCCTTTTCAATCACGGAACTGATCAATTCAATATCCCTGTTATCCTTAAAATAGAAGCCTTTGGTAAGCAATGTGTTAATCCGCAATCCAGGGTTGCTGTCATTGATATTCATCATGGTGCCTTCCCCGATCCGCCGGGGCACTTCAGTAAAATCCTTTTTGAGTACAGTAAATAACTGGTAAAACAGGAAACCAAAAACCACCGATATGATCAATAAAAAAATTCTTTCTATATTTCGATGAATCATTTTTAGAAGATTTAAGGTCTAAGGTTTAAGGGTGTAAGGTTAAAGGTTTTTACAGCTTACGGTGTCCTTACCTTACGCCTACTTTCTACCTTACACCTTACACCTTTTACCTTCTTATCGAGTCTGTATAATAAAAAATTGTTTCCGCCTCTTTGCCCGACACAGGTATGTTTTGTGATAACTGCTGTTGAAACTGAAGTGGTACCAGGCAATTTTTAAACTGAACATTTTTAAGATGCAACCCCTTATCCATCACAAGTACACCTATGTTAAAATTTTCAATATTTACGCTGTCCAGTAAAATATATTTACAGGATGAAGACAGTGTAAATGCAGGACCGGCATAAGCGGAATCCCTTACAAAAAAGCTGCCATTTCCAATAATGTGCAAAGAATCATTCTTTATTAAAATTGAATCAGTAATTACAATAGCCTGCCCGCCGGTTAATTTAACAATCCTGGCTGAGGAAGCATTGATACTATCTAAAAAATCAAGCTCCTGCCTATTCCTTTGTTTGATGACGGTTGATGGTACGGGTTTTTCAGTTTCAGTGTTTTTTTTATAATCTTTAAACATGAACCAAATAAATCCCAAAAAGAAAATGACACAGAGGAAAAGCAACCAGTTATTATTTTTTTTGCCGCTGTTATTTTTTATAACGGGATTGTCCCGGCCCGTATCTTTTTCAATGATTTTCGTTTCACCGTTACCGCTATCACTATTTTTTTTCAGCGCAATGATTGGCTTGGTTACTTCGTGTTGTACCGGCGATTTATCATTGTGCACCAGCACCACCGTGATATTATCCTTGCCGCCTGCATCATTCGCGGCATTTATAAGAAGGCGGCCCTTTGCCGGCAGATCATCATGCATGTTCAATATCGAAATAATTTTACCCGCAGGGATCATGTCTGTAAGTCCGTCGCTGCATAATAAAATGGTGTCTCCGGGCAAAAAGGGAGATTCCCCCGTATCAATAAAATCCTTTGTAAGCGCTATTTGCGCGTCATATCCCAACACTTTATTTACTTCGTTCCTTTTAGGATGAAGCATGGCGGCTTCTTCGGTTAATCTTCCGCTCTCTTCCAGGAAGCCTACCGTGGAATGATCCTTTGTTATTTTAATCAGCGAGCCATCCCTGAAGAGGTATAACCGTGTATCGCCAACATGCGCAAAATAAAATACATTGTTTTCAATATCCATTACAGCCAATGTAACCACGCAGGCCATCTTTTCATTTTGAGGGCTTACTTCCTTTTCCCTGATGATCCTGTCGTTGGCGTGGTCGAGCGCGGATACCATTTGATCAATTATATCATTTGATAATTTATCCAGTTCACGAATGACCTCATCACGGGTTAATTGTGCGGCTACTTCACCACCGTTGTATCCCCCCACCCCATCTATTACGCAGGCTACTACAAAGTGATCATTGAAAACAGTTTGAGCAATAAACCTGTCTTCATTGTTTGTACGATGACTGCCCGGATCGGTTATTCCAAAATAATTTTCACCCATTATGCTTATGTGTGTTTTTTATATCTATGAAGCTTGCCGCTAACAGCAGCAGGCATATTACGAGTAATGCAACGGACAAGATATTAGTCATCAGTGTCAGGATTTAAAAAGATTGATACCTACTATTCCATTTAATACAATGCGTGAATTAACCGGCAGATCGGTCCATAAAGGCTGACTGGCTTCACTTTTAGAAATTTCATGCTCGTTCACAATTGTTTTTTCCCCAAATGAAGCGAGGTAAAATTTATCTTCATTTTTGTCGTAGCGTATACGCAGATGAGGAGTGCTCACCCATTCTGACGGTATGCGGAAAATATCCGACCCAGTGGATTCCTCCTCTTTACCGGATACGGTTATATCCTCATCTTTCATAAAATATTCCAGCTTCTTTCCTGCAAATTCGCGATCTGGCAGGGTGGTTTCAAATCGTCCAAATGATTTTATTTGATTGCCCGGTAATTTAGTCCCCTCAAATAACAGGTCCTCCTGGTATGGTACTTCATAATAACCTTCGCTGTAAAAAGTAAAATCCTTTAGAATAGCCTGGTTGATATCCAGGGTTTGAGCAATACCGGTTTGCCGCGGAATAAAAGTAACACGAAGGTTCTGTTCCTTCTGGACTGTATTGCCTGGCAATAATTTGCCAATAAAGCCTATGTCGCCTTTTTTGTAATCGGGGTGCGAGGCAAACCGAAATACCCATTTGTTGCCCGCAGGCTCCACCGTTTTACCTTGTAGCCTGTAATGATTTAGGTTCAAATAAAATTGTTTTAAAGATTCCTGGATGATGATACCAAAAATGCCTTTTTTGTCATGCATGAATTCATTGTAATCATCGGGGCTAAAAGAGATAATATATTCATGATAAAAAACCACCCGCTGCGCAAACGATAATTGCTGCACCGACTCTTCAAACTTATCTACGATATATTTATAAACAATATTGGGTGTAAGGCTTCTCACTTCACTGACAGATTCACTGGCTTCACTTTTAAGGAACCACTCATGTAATCCCATGCGTTGCCAGAAAGTGGGTTTATTGTTCATTGTAGAAATTATTTTATTGTTTTTTTTCTTCTGCCGGCTTTTTTTTCTTACCGAATAATTTATGGAAAAATTTTTTTAATCCTTTTTCAGCGACCGTATCTTTTTTTTCAATAACCACCGGTTGGGTTTCCCTTTTCACAATGGCTTTTAATTTGTTAATACGGTCAGCCTTCAAAAGTGCAATGGTGCGGCTGGTTATTACGTTTAACAGCACTCCTTTATATTTTTTCCTGTGCGATTCATTGTGCGCCCAAACACTATCCTCCATCCTTTCAATTGATACCCTTGGGCCCAGTGCCGCTCCAAACCCGGTTGTATTGAAAGCCATGCTATCCCAGGTTTTGGCGCCATCTAACGAATAATAATAATTTGATTGCAGGCTGTCATAGTAAGTGTTTTTTTCCGGGTAATAATAAACAACGTCTTCTGTGATAGAATTATTATTTCTGTAGCAGGAAAAAAAGGTGGCAATAAAACTTAAAAACAAAACAGTGGCTATAAAGGATGAACTAAATTTCATTAAAAAGTTTTATTAATACTAACCAACAATCATTCCACTAACCAATCGCGGCCAGTTTCCAGAACTACGATCAAAAAAATTCCCGTAGCGAAGTTTTAAAATGTTAATGAAAACAAAAGGGATCAATTCAAAATACTTCCGAAGCCAACCCGCCAAACAATGCCAGGAGTGCAACAACGCCAGACCCTATTTACTCTATTTACTTTATTTACTTTATTTACTCTATTTACTTTATTTACCTTACTTACTTCTTATTTATCCGCTCCACAAACCGAATGGCTGCTGTATCACCTTCCGCCACCGCATCTATTAAAAATTTAGCCCCCATAACCGAATCTTTTTTAAAAGGGCAGGCAATATAATCATTGGACGCCATCATGGATTCATCCTCTGCGAACATATATAAAAAGCCAAGTGTTCTTTTCGCCGGCGTATAATTTTTGTTCGCCGCTTTTTTGATCCATTCAATTCCCTGCAGGCAATTTATTTCGTCATTTTTACCTTTTAGCGCAAGGTTGCCATACTGATACATTGCTTCCGCCATCCCCTGTTTCGCCATATTACTATAAATCAGTAATGCCTCCGGGTATTGTTCATTGGCTAACAGGGCCGCTGCCTTTCCGAGTTCATTTTCACTACTTGTATTATTTTCAGCATTTGCAACAAGTGGGGAAATATTGGTACTGTTTGAGAATTTATCCAGGGCTATCAAATCCTTCTTTCGCAGCCATCCTTTGGATAACTGGTTTCTACTATTATAAAATTCGGTATATATAAAATCATTTGTTTCCTTAAGGGCCGTTATCGTATCATTAGAATTAACCATATATGCCGTTCTTTTTGTTCCTTCATCCGGCAAATTATGAAAATACGCTTTGGGGATTACTATTTTGTATTGTCCATATTTAATGACAGGGCTTGTATCTACTGGCTGAATAGTGTTGGCGCGGGTCCTGGTAATACCCAGCTTTCCGCGGAATTTATAAACAAGAGCGGTGGCACCCCCTACAATAATTAAAAATATAAGTATGCCGGCAATTGAAGCTCTTTTTGTTACCGGCTGTTCAATTTCGGGTGCATCGGCGGGCTCTTCTAATAACTTCGCCGATAGCACTTCGTTTAATGATAAAACCTTATGTGGATTTAAAGCAGTGGAATCCCTGCTTTTTGCGGCTTCCTGGTATTGGATCACCAGGGTTCTCAGCCTTTCATTCTCACTCTGCAAAATTGTTGCGTTCAATGCATTTGCTTCCCTGCTTGCCAGCACCATCGTGCTGTTATGAACGATATACCGGTGAAGTTCCATCCCATTTTTAAACCGGTCGTGGTAAGATTTTTCCAGGCATTTATGAATGGTACCGATCAGCCATTGGGGAACCTGCATTTCCCTTTCCTTTTTTTCATCACTCCAGTTTTGAGGAAGCATCAATCTCCTGTTTGATAAAATATCCGGAACCGTCACTTCCATGTGGGCCACCATTACCCTGTTTCGCGCTGATTCACCTTTATCAGTAAGCGGGAAGGGAACTGTACCTGTAAGCAGCTCAAATAATATAATGCCATAGCTGTAGATATCTGTTTGAAAATACATCAGGCCTTCACTTTGCTCGGGTGCCATAAACTCAATTGCTCCGGCCTGGCGCATACTGGTGCGTCTTTGTTCTTCGGACATGATGGCCAATCCAAAATCAAGTAATACATAATTTCCGGTGTTCACATTAAATTTTACATTATTGCTTTTTATGTCACCATGCTTTACATCTACTTTATGGCAATGAGCCAGTGCGTATGATAACTGGTCAGCTACTTTAATGATTTCTTTAATGGGAAATACAGGATCGTAGGGAGGTTTTAGCAAGTCTTCCATATCGGGGCCCTCAATAAATTCCATCTCAATAAAAGGCAGGTTGCCCGACTCGGTGAGACCTGAGTTTAGTATCTTAACTACATGAGGATTGGGCTCCTGGTTTACCTTTCTTAATTTCTGTACCTCATTTTGGAAGTCGAGGAAATTTTTATCGTCGTTGGTTTCTGAATGTATGGGAGTGGGCAGCAGCTTTACCGCTGTGATTATTTCCCCAATCCGCCTGGTTTTATAAACTGATCCCTGGCCTCCCGTTTTTAAGGCGCCCATATTTTCTAAACCCTCCGTAATCGTAAACACTTTGGCCATATCATATATCCCTTTTTGAAATACTGTAGGAATAAATTTTCACAAAGAGGTGACACCTGTTTGAAAGGTGTCACCTCTTTGTGAAAAAACTTCACTAATATATTAAAATCGAAGATAGCATTGTGTTAAAAATAAATAAAGAATACTTGTCCCAATTGGTGATTTATGCGATTTTAAGCCGGTAAATCGAGAAAAATATGAATTACCCGGGGTAGAAAATTTAACTGGGATTAAAATAGAAGGTAAAAAACCGGAAGGAGGCCGAAGCATTAACATAACTGCGGCTGTATGGGACAGGGGAATGACGTATAATTTTTTACCATGGTAAAAAGAAAAATAATATCCCAAAAACAAAGCTTTCGGGATATTATTTCTATCTAAAAGTAAAATGTCGCTTTGTTAGTCAGTGATGACTGGTCAACAGCGAATATCCTATGTACTTTATTTACGTTACTTACTTAATTTACCTTATTTACTTTATCTACTTTATTTGGGCATTTCAAAAATTGCAGGATCTACCGCTTTGTTCACCTCTACTTTTTTTACACCCACCTTTAGCTGAAACTGTCCCATATCGATATTGGTTGTATAAGGCATCGATATTCCAAAATCTGTTTTTTGAAAATTAGAAAATCCTACTGTTATGGTAACCTCCTGCCCCATAGCATTTCCTTTTCTTACGGCCTGCACAGGGTACCAGGTGGCAGGATCTATATAAAAAGTCATGTCTGCATTATCCTTATTGGTGTACTTTATTTTATAGGCATTTATATCTCCTACCTTTTCCTGGCCCAATAATTCTACCTTGCCTCCATGAGCAGCATAATCATACAAGGGACCGGTAACATATACCTGGTCTTCCCCCGATTTAAACTGGTCATCAGGCAAAGCCGCAGGATCACTGGAACCACCAAATGGATTAATTGCCCATCCACCTTTATCGGTTACAACCTGTACTAACATCTGACCATTAAAATCAGATTCGTTCCGGTAACCTTTTCCATTTAAAATGGTTGTTTTTGTCGCCGATTCATTTCCCATTACTTCTGTTGTGCTTTCAATATAAATTGAAGTTATTTGCGAAAGTTTGTCCTTCCCGCCAATTGCATCAATGTATTTTGCAATTATTTCATCGGCAGTTTGCGCATTAGCAAATGCAAACGTTAGTAAAGCTGTTAAAGTCAAAAGAAAAGTTTTCATTTTTTTAATTTTTATTTATGAAGTTTTGAAACCGAAAAGTTATAGAAATATATTTATTTATTATTAAATATCACACAATTTATTAAGAAAGATTTTTTTTATATTAAAGAATGACAAAATCAATAAAATGGAAACGTTACAAAAAAAATCCGTGCTAAAAATTATTCGCTTTTTGGAAAGCTCATTTCAACTACCTTCAGGTCGCTGAAAACTGAATACCCGGGTAAGGATTGAATAATAATTGTTAAATAACAAATAAGCATATGAATATTTCTAAACTAATGTTGCTGGCTTTTTTTGTCACCGCCATCCGTTTTGACGCCGAATCACAGGCCCAGCTTAATATACAGTGGGATAAGCCGGTGATGGTATCACGTTCGGTCCCAACATTGCAGGTGGTGGTAAACCCGCCATTGCGGAGGGGTTCGGCTATACATGATCAATCCTTTGCAGCACTAAAAAAACTCGGGGCCGATTATGTACGCTATGTACCCTGGCTGCCTTACCCGAGGCTTGGTGTTGCCGAATTAGAGCCGCCGGCAAATGGCAAAACTTCCTGGGATTTTACGCATATCGACCCAATTACCATAGACTTCCTGGAAGCCACGAAAGGGCATCCCGTGATCCTGAATTTCAGTACCATTCCTGCATGGTTTTATAAAACTGATAAGCCGGTTACTTATCCTGCCAATCCCGAAGAAGTGATCTGGAATTACACACAGGGATCAGAATTAAAGGACAGCACGGCACGAGGGGTAGCAGATTATTACGCAAGGTTATTTAGTTGGTACACCAAAGGTGGCTTTACAGATGAGTTGGGTAAATTTCATTCATCCGGGCACCACTACAGTATCCCATACTGGGAGGTTTTAAATGAGCCGGATCTTGAGCATAATCCCACGTCAAAACAATATGCTACTATGTATGACGCCGTTACAAGCGCCATAAAAAAAATATCTCCCCACACAAAGTTTGTGGGCATGTCGCTGGCATTTGAAAATGATCCGGGCAAATTTGAGTATTTTTTAAATCCAAAAAACCATAAACCTGGTGTCCCGCTTGATATGATCTCCTATCATTTTTATGCCACCAGCATTGCGGGGCAAACAACCAATGATATGCAATACACTTATTTTGAAAGGGCCGATAATTTTATAAACAGGGTCAGGTATATTGAAAACATACGCAGGCGGCTTTCGCCCAAAACAAAAACCACCATCAACGAGGTTGGGAGCATCCTGCATAATGAAGAAACCGGTATTGATCCTGCATATTGGAATTTATCCGGTGGTTTATACGCCTATTTGTACCTGGAACTGACAAAGCTGGGTATTGATATTATCGGGGAATCGCAACTGGTGGGTTATCCATCGCAATTCCCAAGTGTAAGTATGATGAACTGGACAAATGGAAATCCCAATGCGCGCTATTGGGTGCTAAAACTTTTAAAAGACAATTTTGGCCCGGGCGATGTGTTGGTACAAACTGATGTTGAAGGGGAAAGGCGCGAAGATGTATCAATGCAGGCCTTTAAAACCGGTAGAGGTAATAAAATACTGATCATTAACAAACGTAATAAAAATATAAATATCACTTTTCCTGATTCGTTTAAAGAAATAAAATTGAATATCGTGGATATTTCTACCGGTGACAATGAACCAATGTCTTTAAGTGTAAATTCAAAAAAGATTGAGTTAAAACCCTATGCAGTTGCGGTGGTTACGCAATGACGGTTATATGATAATGAATAATGAGTAATGAATAATTAGTTAGGGCAAACGCACGAAAAGTTTAAAAAGCCTGATAGCCCGCCTGCCCGTTCCGTTCAGGCGGGCCTTCGGGATTAAGAACAAGCCCCTTATTAAGTAATCGATTTTCGTACATCAGCCCCGAATAAATAGTAATGAGTATCTACTTTTAATCAAAAAATATCATCATGGAAAATGAATT
>JBDTVX010000223.1:0-10025 GCA_040007015.1 Ferruginibacter sp.
TTTCTACCGACATACCATCCCTAACGGGATGAAAGTAAAAAAAATGGAGAAGGATTCGAGACGAAAAATATTTCGGAATACTTCCCAGTCCCCAATTACAGAGTTTTTTTGCAGACACTGCTTATCAACTCTGCAGCTTAAATAAAATACCCCCAATCAATTAATTCCTTCTACTCCTTTTTTAAATGGGGGATAAAATTACTTAACTTCGGATAATTGATGAACCCGATATTTTTTTTTAAAGCAGCGATTGTATTTATTTGTTTAGGTTGCCAGCTGGCTTCTACTGCACAGGTATGTTCCGGATCTTTAGGCGACCCGGTAGTAAATGTAACTTTTGGCAGCGGACCAAATCCGGGAGACAGGCTACAGGCTGCAACTACCACTTATTCTTTTACTTCATCCACCTGCCCGAATGATGGCAGCTATACCGTTGTTAACAGCACATCAGGATGCTTTAATAATACCTGGCATACTTTACCCCAGGACCATACGCCCAATGACAACAATGGTTATATGATGTTGGTGAATGCATCATTTAACCCGGGCGACTTTTATGTAGATACGGTAAAAAATTTGTGTGCCAATACTACTTATGAGTTCGCCGCCTGGATCGTTAATGTACTGTTGCCAAGCGCCTGTACCGGCAATGGCATAAGACCCCGGTTGGTTTTTAATATTGAAACTACCACTGGTTCCATTTTAGGCACATATTCTACGGGCGATCTTCCCGCATCAGGCTCCCCCGACTGGAAACAATACGGATTGTTTTTTACTACCCCTGTAAATACCAACAATGTTGTAATCCGGTTGACGAATACCGCACCCGGGGGCTGTGGAAATGACCTGGCGTTGGATGATATTACTTTCAGGCCATGCGGGCCTGCCGTTACCGCATCTGTAGTAGCGGCAGGCAACAACCAAACAATGGCTGATTTGTGTGCAGGAGCAGGGGTTGTGCCAAACCTTCCGATAACGGCGAATTTGGGCAATGGTTATGTCGCCCCTGCCTTGCAATGGCAGGTAAGTACCGATGATGGAATAACCTGGAGCGATGTAGCGGGCGCAACTTCCCCTACTTACCAGTTTAATAAAACCGCAGCAGGCATTTATAAATACCGGTTGACCGTGGCAGAAGGAGCTAATATCAATATTAGCAGTTGCAGGGTCGCGTCAAATATTGTCACCATAACGATCCATGATTTCCCGGCCGTAACTGCGTCAGGCAACAGTCCTGTTTGCGAAAACCGGTTAATTAATCTGACCGCTACAGGTGGGGTCACATATTCATGGAGCGGACCGGCTGGCTTTAATTCAACAGTAGCGACCCCTTCCTTTATCGCACAAAGCAATTCCGGCGGGCAATACAACGTTACGGTCACTGACCAGTTTGGATGTGTTAATACCGCATCTGCTATTGTAGTCACAAATCCCAAACCGCTTGCCACGATCAGTGCTGCACAAACATTTTGTGAGGGTATTGTAGTTACTTTACACGCAGGTGGCGGAATAACTTATTTATGGTCGCCTGCTAACGGCTTGTCTGGCGTAAACATCCCCGATCCAATAGCCAGTCCTGCTGATTCAACCATCTATAGCGTAGTAGTTACCGGTGCCAATAATTGTACTGATTCTGCCACCGTAGCATTGAATGTATTAAAAAAAGCAACCGCCAATGCTGGCCCGGATAAAATTATTTTAAAGGGCCAGCCGGTAGTTTTAGAAGGCAGTGTTAGCGGGTCGGATGTTAGTTTTACCTGGTCGCCGGGAATTTTCTTAAATGATTCATCATTGATTCAGCCCATTGCAACGCCTTTGCAAGATATTCATTACACCTTAACAGTAAGGTCTAATTTGGACTGTGGTGTTGCAACTGACAATATGTTTATAAAAGTGTATAATGATATTTATGTACCTACTGCATTTTCTCCTAATAACGACGGACTGAATGATACCTGGCACATTGATGGGCTCGCCGCTGTTCCCAATGCCAGGCTCCTTGTGTATAACCGCTTTGGTAAAATTGTATTTGCAACCACCGGTAATAACGAACAATGGGATGGCACTTATAAAGGGCAGCCCTTACCCCCCGGCGCATATGCGTATATGATAGATCTGAAAAATGGGTTGCCTTTAAGGAAAGGGATGGTGGTGATTGTGCGATAAGTTTAATAACAGATGCCATTAAATGGTTCTTTCCTGCAGGAACAGGCCGTTGCTTTCTTTCCAAGTGGCTGTTCTATCACCGGTCTGACCTTCGGTGCCGACCGGTGATAGAACAGGCCGCGGCCGTTCCTACAAGCCAGTGCCCAGCAAATCATAACATTGTCCGGCGATCTCCAGTTCTTCATTTGTTGGAACCACCAATATCTTTACTTTCGAGTCAGCAGCATTTATTTCATGTAACCCGTTTATGCGCAGCTCATTTTTTTCCTGATCCGGTATAATGCCGAGCCATTCAAGATCGGCAGTAACCATTTTCCTGGTGAGCGCGTCATTTTCACCCACTCCACCGGTAAAAACGATCGCATCAAGGCCATTGAGAACAGCAGTGTAGGAGCCAATATATTTGCGGATACGGTAGGCATACATTTCATATGCCAGTTTCGCTTCTGCATTGCCGTTTTCAATTTCTCTTTTAATATCGCGCATATCGCTGAAACCGGTTAATCCCAGCATGCCGCTTTTTTTATTCAGTAGCGAACTTACCTGTTCAATTTCGTACCCCAGCTGGCTTACCAGGTGAAATATAACGGATGCGTCAATATTACCGGAGCGGGTACCCATGATCAGTCCGTCCAACGGCCCAAGCCCCATGCTGGTGTCTACGCATTTACCGTTTTCAATAGCTGCCATGCTGCAGCCATTGCCCAGATGAATAGTGATGACCTTTGAAGCTGGCTTACCGAGATATTGTATCGCCTGGTCCGACACATATTTATGACTGGTGCCGTGGAATCCATAAACCCTTATTTTATGCGTATGATAAAATTCACCGGGGATTGCGTAGCGATACGCCTTCTCGGGCATGGTATGATGAAAAGCAGTATCAAAAACAGCAATTTGCTTTGCTTTGGTAAAAATTTTTTCAGCAACTTCTATTCCCAGGTAATGGGCCGGGTTGTGCAATGGCGCAAGGGGAAATATTCTTTTTATTTCCTCCTTTACTTCCGGGGTAATGAAGGTAGTAGCCCAAAGATTTTCGCCCCCATGTACTACACGATGGCCAACACCTGCAATATCAGATGGATCATTGATCACGCCGATAACCGGGTCTGTAAGTAACCTGGCTACTTCCTGTAACCCGGCCGCATGGTCGATGATCTCGGGATTCTCTTTCAGGATTTGCTCCTTACCATCTGCATAAGTTTTATGAATGATGGCTGAATTCACCAGGCCGATACTTTCCACTAAACCGCTGCAGATAATAGCTTTTTCGGGCATCCTGATCAATTGATACTTGATGGAACTGCTGCCGGAGTTGATAACAAAAATATTCATTAGTTTGAGAATTGACGATTGACCTTTAACCCGTAAGCCGTAACCTTTAACATTTGGCTATTGCTGCGCCTGTATGGCAGTAATAACTACCGTATTAAAAATGTCATCCACCGTACAACCCCTGCTCAGATCATTCACCGGTTTATTTAAACCCTGTAACATTGGGCCAATTGCCAGTGCGCCCGTTTCGCGCTGCACTGCCTTGTACGTATTATTTCCCGTATTAAGATCAGGAAAGATCAGGATACTTGCCTGGCCCGCAACCGGGGAGTCCGGCATTTTTTGCTTCCCGATAACAGGGTCCACTGCGGCATCATACTGTATCGGGCCCTCCACTTTTAAATCGGGGCGGCGCTCGCGGATGATCTCTGTGGCGCGGCGTACTTTTTCTACATCTTCGCCCTGAGGTACCGGATGAATAGGACAGCATGGCTATTTTAGGTTCAATGCCAAACATCACGCCGCTTTCGGCTGATGAAATCGCGATGTCTGCCAATTGTTCTGAAGTCGGATTCGGATTTACGGCACAATCTCCAAAAACCGTAACACGATCGGGAAGACACATAAAAAATACCGACGAAACCGTTGAAACGCCTGGTTTGGTTTTTACAAATTGTAATGCGGGGCGTATGGTATGTTGTGTGGTATTGATCGCGCCGGAAACCATGCCATCCGCATCTCCTTTAAAAACCATCATTGTTCCAAAATAAGAACCGTCCGTCATCATATCACGCGCCATTCCAATGTTCACATTTTTTGTTTTACGCAATTCATATAAAGTGGCCGCATAATCCTGGTAAAGCGGTGAACTCAGCGGATCAATTATTTTTATCTGTTCCAGGTCAAGGTTTAGATTCAGTCGCAGCAGAGCGGCTGAAATATCATCTTTTTTCCCAAGAATGGTTAATTCAACTACTTCCTGTTTTATGAGTTTTGAAGCGGCGATCAACACCCTGTCATCATTTCCTTCCGGTAATACAATATGCTTTTTATGCAGCTTTGCCCGTTTTACCAATTGGTACTGAAACATCCGTGGAGTAACCCCTTCCGGACGGGAAGTAACAATTCTATTAACAATTGCTTCAGAATCGATATATTTTTCGAAAGTACTGATAGCCAGTTCAATTTTGGGTTTGTTCTCCGCATAGATCCTCGACATAACCGAGCCTACTATATTTACGGTTTCAAATGTACCCGATTCCACCTGTACCATTGGTATTACCGTTTCGAGGCCCTCCACTAATTTGATAATTGGGTCCTCAGGTTCAAGGCCGCCTGAAAGGATCATCCCGGCAACTTTGGGATAATTTTTTGAAATATTTGCCTGCAGCATTGCAACAATAATATCCGCCCGGTCGCCAGGCGTTACTATAAGGGTATTTTCTTTCAGTCGGGTAAGGCAATTTCTCAATTGCATTGCACCCACTATGAAGTGATCCACCTGGTTAGACAGCAGGCTGCCCCCAAATAGCAATTTGCCCTTTACGGCTTCCACTATTTCCTTCATGGTAGGATTTCCCAGGTCTTTGTCGAAAGGGATAACGGCGTTTAATACGTCGTTTGGAAGCCGGTTGGTTAATATTTGCTTCAATACGTCTACATCTTCAGGATTTATTTTATTGGCGATCATTGCCAGCACGGATACCTCTTTATTCTGTAAAGCCTGGTAAGTAGATAAAATATTATTTCCGATTTCTTCGGGTGTATTATTATCTCCCCTGGTAATTAAGATCAGCGGGATCCCCAGGTTTTTTGCAATACTGATATTGGTATCAAATTCAAAAGAAGCGCCATCACCATTAAAGCCTGTCCCTTCCACTAGCACAAAATCGTGGCTTTCTTCCAGCTTTTTAAATTTTGAAATAATACTGTCAATGATATACGAATTATTTCCTTCGCTCCGGTAGTGTAAAAACTCGTCATAAGTAAAAGCAAAAGTATCAGCGTAATTGATCTTTAATCCAAACTGGGTAAGTATCGTTTCAATATGAATGTCTTTGCTTGTCTCTTCCCGATCTTTCACAACGGGTTTGAAATAGGCGATATTTTTGATCTTGCCGACCAACATATTCATAAGCCCTAAAGTTATTACAGACTTACCGCTATTGGGTTCAGAAGAAGCGATATAAATGGCCTTCGACATACTATAAGATTTTATTATTTTAAAAGCCGGAAATTTCGTCAAAAGTCGGTGAAAAATTGTAAACCCCACATGACAGGGATCATTGAGGTGACTAACATTGATTAAAACAATCGGCCAATGTACTAATCTGCCAATGTAGCTGGCGCTCACATCCAAAAAAAATCCGGGCTACTGTTTTTCTAAAAACTGATGACATAATTGCATAAAAAAAGCCATATCAAATGATACAGCTTTATAATTTTTTATCGCATTTTTAAGCAACCTTCAACATGCTCATTTTGCTCGTATTGAATTTACGCTGCGCATATTCCAGCGTTACCTCGAATGTTTTTACTTTTTGGGAAGGCAATTCATACATGGCATCGGTCAGGATGCTTTCACAGATACTACGCAGTCCGCGTGCACCCAGTTTATATTCCAGGGCTTTTTGTACCATGAAATCATATACCGCTTCATCAAATTTCAGTTCGATCCCTTCGATTTCAAATAAACGGGTGAACTGTTTTACCAGGGCATTTTTTGGCTCGGTTAAAATGTTACGCAGCGTTGGCGCATCCAGGGGATTCAGGAAAGTAATTACTGGCAGGCGGCCCAATAATTCGGGTATCAATCCGAATTGTTTCAGGTCAACCGCATTTACAAACTGCAACAGGTTCTTTTGCTGGAATTCCTGCAGTTCCTTGTTTACACTAAACCCGATCGCATGGGTATTTACACGACGGGCAATAATCCTGTCCACCCCGTCAAATGCCCCGCCACAAATAAACAGGATATTAGAAGTATTTACTTTTACCAGCTTTTGTTCGGGATGTTTTCGTCCGCCCTGCGGTGGTACCAGTACTTCCGTCCCTTCCAATAATTTTAATAAACCCTGTTGTACCCCTTCACCGCTTACATCCCTTGTAATGGAAGGATTGTCGCTTTTACGGGCCACTTTATCTATTTCATCAATAAATACGATCCCTTTTTCGGCTGCAGCTACATCATAATTGCAGGCCTGTAATAAACGGCTGAGCATACTTTCTACATCCTCGCCCACATAACCTGCCTCTGTAAAAACGGTAGCATCTACAATGGCAAATGGTACGTTCAGCATTCGGGCAATTGATTTAGCCAATAAGGTTTTACCCGTACCGGTTTCACCCACCATGATGATATTGCTTTTTTCTATTTCTACATCATTCTCCACTTTTTGATTGAGGCGCTTGTAATGGTTGTACACCGCTACGGCCAAAATCTTTTTGGCATCATCCTGGCCAATTACATAATCATCTAAAAATTTCTTTATTTCCACCGGCTTTTTTACAGAGAGTTTGTAGGTGGATCCGCTGCTTTGCTTGGCATCAGGATAGATCATGAGTTCCTGCCCGATTATTTCCTGTGCATGCTCCACGCAATTTTCGCAGATATGCCCTTCCTGACCGGCTATCAGTATCTTTACTTCATCACGGCTTCTGCCGCAAAAAGAACAATGCAATGTCTGTTGTTTTGCCATGATAATCCTTTTATTCGCCTACTCTTTCTAAAAATTGGGATGCAAAGATAAGAAACCGTTTACAGAACCCTACTTTGCAGACAATATAATAAATAAAAAAGTTGCAGCGTACTGTTAAAATACACAGCCTGCAATACTTTTACTTCAAATTCGCCCTTTGAACATATTTTTGTAATACCTGTTTTAACTGCTGCTTTACGATGGCGCCCATGGTTTTACAGGATGAAAAGCGGGAGGTATGGAAATGATCATTTAATTCGTTCCGCAATATCTGTATTTTATAATTTTCTGATATATCATCATTTAACATGCTATTCACTAATTCCATCAGCTGCCTGCGATAGGTTATTATCCTTGCTGCCATCGCTTCAAATTCATTTTGCCGGTTTTGTTCTATTTCCTGCGGAGCCAGGTTTTGCAAAACAAGTTCTACATACTCAGCATTCTCTTTGTAAAACTGCGGGAAATACAATATTTTTTTTCCTTCATAACATTGCTGATCAAAATCTATGGCACGTAACCGAAAGTGAACCTCACCTTCCGCCCTCTGTCCCGAAATGATCGGGATCTTCGGTAAAGGAGAGGGAGCTATCACAAAATTATAGCTCCGCATATCACCCAGCAGTCGCACAAAGCAACTTTCATTAAATTGTACAAAGGCTTTGGCAATGGCGGTTTTTTCCATCCGGGTCAACTGCGGGTTTTGTTGCAGAAAAACATCGCCTGGTACCCCTTCAATGTTTTCTTCTACCAATGTGCTTTTATAATGCAAAAAATTGATTGGATTAGACGTAAGTAAATGTTCCAGCTCTAATCCATAAATCCGGGAAGCATCCGCCTGTTTGATATAAAAGAAATCGTACCGGCCATTATTCTTTTCAAAAATTTTTATCCTGAAAGGAATGCTATTTCCATATTCGCAAAAATCAATACGCTCCACCTCAAATTGTTTGTCCCCAGTCTGTACTGCCTGTTTTTTAAGGATAATATAAGTTTTAATAAGCGCTGCCTTCAATATTTTAAGCTGCCCGGGCTCATAAACTGCATTTTCCCAGTGCGTCCATTTACCCTCTTTGTCTTTTAACGCATCAGCGTAGCTATAATTGACCAGGTCGCTATACAAAATGGGCAAATCAACTTCCCGTCCATAACGACGTAAATATTCCCTAAAAGCTTCATTAACCGGGAAAATATCTTTTTGCATCATTAGGCGACGGTCCGATTCCCCGGTATACTTTGCATTTATGCTTTCATTCGACCACATTTTGTAAAGATATTCAGTTAATTTAAGCCATACAATAAAAAAAGCCCCAACTGATGGGGCCGATTTATAAATACAATAATAGCGAAATTTATAATTTATCCATCGTTCCGTCTACTATACCGTATGCCACTGATTCGTCGGCATCCATCCAATAATCACGGTCAAAATCCTTCATCACTTTTTCAAAAGGCTGCCCACAGTTATCGGCCAGGATCTTTGCGCCCATTTCCTTGGTTTTGCGAATTTGCTCCGCCATAATTTCAAGGTCGGCACTGGTACCCTGGCCTCCACCGCTTGGCTGGTGTATCATTACTTCGCCATGAGGGAATATGAAGCGTCTGCCTTTAGCGCCGCCGCTTAATAAGATGCTGCCCATACTTGCCGCCATACCCATACACACGGTGCTCACAGGCGAACTGATCATCTGCATGGTATCGTACACCACCATCCCGCTGGTAACCATTCCACCGGGACTGTTTATATAAAATATAATTTCTTTACCCGGATCAATTGCCTCCAGGTATAGTAAACGTGCCGTAATATCTTTAGAGCTTTTATCATCTACCACGCCCCATAAAAATATTTTGCGCTGCTCAATAAATTTCTTGTCAAACTGCCAGCCGGACAACATTTTTTCCATCGGGTTTTCAGGCAATTCTTTCGGTGTTTCTTCTTCGTCGGCGAAGCGTGTTTGTTTGTTGTGATAATTGTTATAATAATACATTGGTATGCTTTTTAATACTGTTATAAATTAGATGCACCCGTCAATAATGGTATGCCATACAAATAAGTCCGATATTCGGCATAAATAATAGCACACCGATGCTCAATAGCATTACCATCGCCGGTGCAATATTTATTTTCCTAATCTTTTTTCGCTTTACGTGGATTGATCGTTAACACTTCATCAACGATACCATATTCTTTAGCTTCAGTGGAAGTCATCCAGAAATCGCGGTTACAATCCAATGCTACTTTTTCAAATGGCTGACCGGTATGCTGAACGATGACTTCATAAAGCTCTTTTTTGATTTTTTTGACTTCGTTCACGGTAATTTCAATATCGCTTGCCTGCCCGCCTGCACCTGCACTTGGCTGATGAAGCATGATGCGGCTATGTTTCAACGCGGTACGCTTGCCCTTGGAGCCTGCACACATCAGCACGGCTGCCATACTTGCGGCTATACCGGTACAAATAGTAGCTATATCGGGTGTTACAAACTGCATCGTATCATACATCCCCAGTCCCGCATACACACTTCCGCCCGGAGAATTGATGTACATCTGGATATCTTTGGTGCGGTCGGTACTCTCTAAAAATAAAAATTGAGCCGTGATAATATTGGCTACCTCATCGGTTACGGGGTAGCCCATAAAAATAATACGATCCATCATCAAACGGCTGTAAACATCCATCACTGCTACGTTCATGGGTCTTTCTTCAATAATGTTGGGGGTAAGATTGGTTACGTTATGTTTAATATAACTATCCAATGTGTTGCTGCTGATGCCCCGGTGCCTGACAGCATATTTCTCAAATTCTTTTCCAAAATTCATCTGATAAATTATTTAGGATAACAAATATAGTTGATTGATGAACCCAAATATTATGCTATAAAAAA
>JBDTVX010000224.1:0-9944 GCA_040007015.1 Ferruginibacter sp.
GGCTTTTTGATGGAGCATGAAAAATACAGCTATGTGGAGGCGCTGCGCTGGCTGGCGCAAAAATACAATGTAGAAGTTGAGGAAACAGAAACTACCCCCGAGCAAAAACTACAGCAGCTAAGCGCCGATAGTTTATATATTATCAACGGTTTTGCACAAAAATATTTCAGTAATCACTTATTCAATACAGAAGAAGGTCAGGATATTGGTTTAAGTTATTTGAAGGAAAGAGGATTCAGGGAAGAAGTTATAAAAAAGTTCCAGATCGGATTTAACCCGGAGGCGCGTGACAGTTTTGCCAAAGCTGCTGTCGATGCACAATACAATATTGAACTTTTGCAAAAAAGCGGCCTTGTTGCAATCCGTGATGAGCGGCCGGTTGATAATTACCGGGGCAGGATCATATTCCCGGTTCACAATCAAAGCGGGAAAGTATTGGGTTTTGGCGCGCGTATTTTAAAAACCAATGACAAGGCGCCAAAATATATCAATACACCTGAGAATGAAATCTATGTAAAGAGTAAAATCCTTTACGGCAGTTATTTTGCCCGGATGGCAATTGATAGGGCCGATGAATGTTTACTGGTGGAAGGTTATACCGATGTGGTATCCCTTCACCAGGCAGGAATTGAAAATGTAGTGGCCAGCGGTGGTACATCGCTCACCCCCGACCAGTTGAGGCTGGTAAAAAAGTATACCAATAATCTCACCATCATTTACGATGGCGACAATGCAGGCATTAAAGCGGCACTTCGCGGATTAGACCTGGCCCTGGAAGAGAGCCTGAATGTAAAATTGGTATTGATACCGGATAAGGAAGATCCCGATAGTTATGTAAACAAAGTGGGTGCCGCCGCATTTACCCAATTCATTGCTGAAAATAAAAAAGATTTTATTCTTTTTCAACTGGGCGTTATGTTACAGGATGCCGGAACAGACAGCAATAAAAAATCCGCTGTGGTAAACCAGGTGGCGGAAACCATTTCGAAAATTAATAAAGCGGAAGATTTTACCAAACAACAGGATTATATAAAACAATGCGCCGAGCTGTTGAAGATAGAAGAAAGTGGCCTGCATGCACTGGTAAATAAATTTATCCGGGACAAGATCACAAAAGAAGGAAGCAGGGTTAGCCGGGAAGAAGCAAATATTTCGTATGATAAAAACAGGCAGTCCTTTGAAATTGAAGACGACACCGCCGCATTGCTGGCCAAAGATGAGCAAAATGAAAAAGCCATGGTAAGAAGTTTACTGGAATTTGGCCTGAAAATATGGAACGATCAGCAAAGGGTAGCCGATCACATATTTACAGAAATGGAAGTCAACGATCTCGAGGAACTTTTTGATAATAAGAATCTGATTGCATTAATAAGAACTTATAAAGCCTGGTATTACGAAGGACTTGAACCTACTACTAAGACATTTCTGTACCATGAAGACAATATAATGCGCCAGTTAGCAATGACGGTAATGGAATACAATCATTACAATGATCAATTGAGCCAAAACTGGAATCGGGTTTATGAAGGCAAAATTGAAACTCGTGAAGACTTGTATAAAGAAGAAGTATTCAGTTCACTAAATTATCTCAAACTGAAAAAGATAAAGCGGTTAATACAGGAAAATCAGGGGGAACTTGAAAAAGTACAATCTTATGAGGAATATATCATATTAATCCAGGTACAACTGCATTTAAAGCAAATGCACATTGACCTTACGAGGAAACTTGGAACGGTTATAATTAAGTAAGATTGGTTTTTTATGAATCCGGTGGAAAGATATAAATTTGGTAATGAAAGCCCTGGATGATTGAAAAAGACGGGTGGTTCCTGTTTCGACAGAAAGGAAGTCATAGACTGTACAAGCATCCTGTTATAAAAGGGCTGGTTACTATCGCGACCCATAAACTAAGTGATGAAATAGCACCCGGAACTTTAGGCAGTATTTTTAAACAGGCACAGTTAAATAAAAAATGAGAAATTATTTAGTGGTATTCGAAAAAACAAAAACAGGTTATTCTGCTTATGCCCCGGATCTACTGGTGTTTTTGCTAGCGGAAAAACAAAATTGATTGTTGAAAGAAATATGTTGGATGCCCTGCAGTTTCACCTGGAAGGTTTAAAAGTAGAAAATTTTCCTATTCCCGGGCCCTACGCCGAAAGTGAGATGTTTGTATTTTCGGTATGATCTTCCTCTTGAAAATTAAAAACCTTTGCTCAATAATAAAAACAATGGCCTGAATTTGCCTTTAACCCTTACAATACCAACCACCCGGGCGCATCGTATTGCGGTTAGTGTGTTTTTTTTTATAGCGGGGTTTACGTTTGCATCCTGGGCCAGTCGAATACCCGATATTAAGACAAAGCTCCTTTTAAGCGATGCCGGACTGGGAGGCGTATTATTTGCATTGCCTGTTGGACTAATGATCGGTTTGCCGTTCTCCGGTTACCTGGTTGCCCGATTCGGGAGCCGCAGCATCGTGATCATTGCATCATCAATATACCCGCTTACTTTGATATTACTGGGTTTGGCGCCTTCTGTGTGGATGCTATCCGCTGCACTGTTTTTATTTGGTTTCTGGGGTAATCTTTTTAATATATCCGTTAACACACAGGCAGTAGGTGTTGAAGCGTTGTACGGCCGTTCTATCATGGCTTCTTTTCACGGATTGTGGAGCCTGGCGGGTTTTACCGGAGCAGCTTTCGGCACTTTAATGATTGCGTTTCATCTTACCCCCTTCATACATTATTGGATCGTTTGTTCTATAACTTTTTTATTGGTCCTTTTTTCATTTAAATATACTTTGCCCCACAGCAGTAGCAACAATTCACAACCAATTTTTGCCAGGCCCGACGCTTCCATTCTTAAACTTGGACTGATCGCATTTGGTTCCATGGTTTGCGAAGGGACCATGTTCGACTGGAGTGGTGTGTACTTTCAAAAAATAGTTAAAGTACCGGCATCATTTATTACACTGGGTTATGTTGCTTTTATGAGCAGTATGGCAGGCGGCCGCTTTATTGCCGATTGGCTTGTCACAAAATTTGGCGTAAAAACATTGCTGCAATTTAGTGGCGCCGTAATTTCTACCGGCTTGCTGACTGCCGTTATTTTTCCTTCTATAGTACCTGCCACAATTGGTTTTTTACTGGTTGGCCTAGGTGTATCTTCCGTGGTACCATTGGTGTACGGACTTGCGGGAAAATCAAAAACGATGCTGCCGGGTGTTGCATTGGCCGCGGTGTCAACCATTGGCTTCCTCGGTTTTTTAATTGGGCCGCCATTGATTGGATTTATTGCAGGCGCATCCAGTTTGCGCCTGTCCTTTACCGTTATTGCACTGATTGGACTGGCTACTGCCATTGTAGCGGGCAAGGTGAAGATTGGGTGACACGGGAGGCTGTACTAATGTTCAAACTCGATTTGATAAATATTGGGCCACAATTTTCCTGTTACATATATTTTATCCCCTGCAGCATCATAAGCGATGCCATTTAGTACCTCCGCCTCCTGGTATTTATTTTTTGCTTCAAAAGCCAATGAAGTAAGGTCGAGCCTGCCTACTACTTTACCATTGGACGGATCAATTTTAACGATAAAATTAGTGAGCCAGATATTCGCATATATAAAACCTTTTATAAACTCCAGTTCATTTAATTTATCAACCGGCAAACCATTTTCCGTGACAGGCAATATCCTGACAGGTTTCAAATTACCCGGTTCCAGGAAAGTCAGTTTGTCCGTACCGTCATCCATGATCAGCTCTTTACCATTTGTAGTTAAACTCCACCCCTGCTTATTTGCAAAACTGAACTGGCCAACCTGCTTAAATGATTTGACATCATAAATAAAGCCCACCTGCGAAGTATAAGTTAGCTGGTAAAGTTTATCACCAAAAATAACAATCCCTTCTCCAAAATATTTTGATTTGTTGATTTCTACTTTTTTATCCATTTTACCGGTTACCAAATCAATAATTCCAATAACAGATTTTGTTTGAGGATGATCCTCCGGTGATCCCGTACTTTCAAATAGCTGTCCATTGTGTACTAATAGCCCCTCTGTATATAAAGAAGTATCGTGCGGAAAAAAATTTGTGACTGCATAATTTATAACAGGTGTTGCCGGCCTTGATTCAACAATATTATTTTCAGATTGGTTTGGATTATTATTGCAACTATACAAACAGGTCAATGTAATCGCGATAGCAAAGAGTAATTTCATTTTGTAAAATATGTTAGTTCGTTGCGATGAGGATAACTTTGTTCCCGGTAAAATTATCCAAAAATAATCAAAGGCGATCAGGGGAATTAGATTATAATGCGGTTAAAAGAAGGTTCCGGGTCGTTATAGTAGCCAACCTTCGACGACCAACGATCAACCATCAACAATCAACCACCTACGATCAACGATCAACCATCAACCACCTGTCGCCATGCGATTCAGGCGACGATATTACAATAAAACGCAGGTCTTCATCGCAATTATTAAATATCCTGTGCGGTATGCCCGGGGGAACATGCACCGTTTCGCCGGCACCAAGGTGAATAAGTGTTTGGCCTGATTCAAATCCTGCCTCGCCGGAAAGAATATAAAATAACTGTTGTGCCTTTTTATGGAAATGCAGCACTTCCGAGGTACCCGGCTCCATTCGCTCCTCGATCACACTCAAATCCTCGTTTTTTAATAAATGCCAGCCATCACTCCCATTGCCCCAAACATAATGTTCGGCATTTTTTACAGAAATTATTCTGTCCTTATCCATCGGTGTTGATTTTGCAAACGATAAAAAATTAATTTGCTAATTTACTAATTTGCGAATGTGCCAATAGAGTAGCCCACTGAAGAAACGAACAACGATCAACGATCAAGGATCATCCCCACCTTCCACCGTCTATTGTATCATCTTCGAATAATAATCCAGCTTTTCTTTTTCTTTTTTTGACAGGCTCCCGATTCCTTGCTGATGAATTTTTTCTAATATCAGGTCTATTTCTTTTTGGTGGTCAACTCCTTTTAAACTGAAGATATGGTCAACCGTGTAATGTTCTTTATCCTGGTTGAAAAAAGTATTGTGGATAAATAAAAAACGAGGTCGTGTAATAAGAATGTATATAAAAAAAATACTGGACAGGGCAAGGGCGGAGATGGCTAAATAATTATGGATAAGGGAAGCAGGTTGCATTAAAACTGCGATAATAAGCCCCGTTAATCCGCCGGCCAAATGTGTTTCATGACCTATATTATCTCTTTTTGAATGAATACCATAAATTGAAAATAAAACATACCCAAATCCGTAGAACCAGCCGGGAATAGGAAGATGTATTCCAAAAATGCCAATATTAAAACCGGGGAATAACGCGATCGATGCAAATATGATCCCATTTACCGCACCTGTGGCACCAACAGCGCTATAATCATCATCTTTCCGGTGAATAAACAGGGAAAACAGGTTTCCACCCACAAGGCTGGCAAAATAAATCAACCCGTATCTTATAAAACCAAGTTGTAATTCAGTCCCGCCACTAAAGAAACAGAGGGTAGCCATATTTAAAATAAGTTGCATCCCGCTTACATGAAAAAAACCGGAAGTTACCAGGCGTTTATAATCTTTATGAATAAGTACCTTGTCGATTTCAAAAGCATAGTTTTCAAGGTAAGAATGATCCTTCAACCCCGGATAGGAACATAGGACATTTACAAATATTATTATGAGGGTAGTAATTCCTACTTCTGTCATGAACGATCGTCTTTAATATTTAGAGGCAATTACAGATGCCAGTATTCCTTTTTTCTCCGGTTAGTTTTTAACAACAATGATACACCCAGGACGGGACCATTACAATAATTCATCCTGTAAATTATTGCTTTCTTTCAAAATAGCAAATGGAAAAGTGGAAAAACCTGGAAACGACGATCAATTATTACCTGGAAAGTTTTCTGCCGACTAAATTAGCCAATTTTCCTCAACAATTATTATACCACCCCGTGGAAACATTTTTTCTAATATGTAACAAACCCGCTTGTCGGACCGTATCATGTTGATGAATGCGGTTTGCAGCTAATATGATCTGCTGCAACCACAAAAAATAAATATTTTTTGCATTTGGTGCAACATTGTTTTCAAAGCCATGTCTCTAACTATTAAAACCTGAATTTTTTGCAACTTACATTAGTACAAGAACGGGACGAACTGGTTGAACGCTGTAAAAATGGCGATACCCCAGGCTATAAAGAACTGTATCATCAATATGCAAAAGCAATGTACAATACCTGCCTGCGCATTTTGAATAACGCTACCGAGGCGGAAGATGTGTTGCAGGAAAGTTTTATAGAGGCGTTTAAAAACCTGGATTCGTTCCAATACCGCACCAGCTTTGGTGGCTGGCTAAAACAGATCTGTGTCAACCGCTCTATCAATCATCTTAAAAAAAGAAAAATTGTTTGGCTGAATATTGAGAAAACGCAAAGCTACAACCGGGCGGATGAAATACCGTTTGATGAAGCGGAGCAAATGCTTAAAGTGGCGACTGTTAAAAAGGGCATTATGCAATTACCCGACGGGTACAGAACAGTATTGAGCCTGTACCTGCTGGAAGGATACGATCATGAAGAAATAGCCGAAATTTTAAAGGTTGCAGATTCTACCGCCCGAAGCCAGTATATGAGGGCGAAACAAAAATTAGTACAAATATTAAAAAAGGAATATGAGCAGGCTCGAAAAATTCATTAACAATAATCGCAGCGAATTTGATGACATGGTGCCTTCTGAACAATTATGGCAGCATGTGGAAGCGGCGATAACAAAAAAAACAGGAAAACGTTTTCATATCGGTCCTTTCATAAAATGGAGCGCGGCTGCAGCAATTTTAGTAATGATAACGGCAGCAGTTTTTTTTGCAATTGCTAAAAAAAATCCCACTGAAACCGCGATCTCAAAAAAAGACACGGTAGTTACCGACCTTGCTGCCCTGGCCCCGGAAGAGGCCCAGGAAATGAACCAGTTCGCAAAAATGATCGTGGTGAAACAGGAAGAATTGAAAGTACTTGCAAAGGAACAGCCGCTACTTTACCAAAAATTTGCAAAAGACATTACCCAATTGGATAGTTCGTACAATACTCTTAAAAACAAACTCAGCGTTACGCCTAACCGTGATATGCTGATAGAAGCTATGATTCAAAACTTAGAACTGCAGCTAAATATATTGAATCAGCAATTAAATATTATTCACCAGATTAAACAAACAAAAAAGTATAGCCATGAAAAAAATCAATCGTTCACTTAGCCTGTTATTATTACTGCTGTCACAATTGAGCATGTTTGCACAGGTAGAGAATGAAAAAAATAAAAAGTATGAATTTGTAAAAAATAAATCGGTCAGCAAGTCATACAATGTATCTTCAAATGACAAACTCACGATCCACAATTCGTTTGGCTCGGTGGAAGTACATACCTGGAACAAAAATGAAATAAAAGTAGACATCGCAATTGATGTAAGCTCCAACAAAGCCGATTTTGCTCAAAGGTTATTGGATAATATTGTTATCAGTGATGATCAGAAGTCGAACGAAATCTCATTTAAAACTTCTATCAATAATTCAAATAATTCAAAGAACACCAAAAGCACTATGTCTATCAATTACAGTATCTCCATGCCGGCAGGCAACCCGCTCGATATTTCAAATGAATTTGGGGCTACCATTATTCCTGATTATTCAGGCGAAGTGAACCTCATCAGTAAGTTTGGATCTTTAACAACAGGATCATTAAAAAATATCAAAAAAATAGAGGTGGAATTCGGGAAAGCGAATTTTGAAAGTATAGCCAATGGCGCGGTTTCGGTAAAATATTCAAAAGCTGAATTTAATAAGCTGGTGGGTAATATTAAATTGAACTTTGAGTTTTGCGGTTCCACCAAAATAAACATGGACAACAGTGTTACTTCGCTGGATTTGAAAGCGTCTTATTCTACTGTAAACCTGCAGCCGGTTGGCAACCCATCGGCTACCTACAGTATTTTCACCAGTTTTGGAAGTTTTAAGAATACCACCGCCATAAAATTTGAGGATGATGATAAAGAGGAGGATAAAGGACCAAAATTTGATAAGAACTACGAAGGGAAATCCGGCAGCGGTTCCATACCTGTTAAAGCGACCACAAGTTTTGGAAAAATAATTTTGGGCGAAGCCAGTGCAGAGGATATGAAAGAGAAGGGAAAATCGAAATCAAGGACATCCTAGGCTAAGATTTATCGAATTATAAATCCGCTAATACCAAATAAGTTTAAGTAGGCTTTGAAGAACATAATACAAGGAGTGCGGTTGATAACCGTGCTCTTTGTAATTTTGAAGTAAGCCGCAAAGATTTTATGTTGTGCTGTTTGAATTTTATTCGCTACATACAACAGGATCAGAAATCCTCAAAATCAACCCGTCCTAAAATAATAGAGCGGAGATATCACAGTGTAATTTCTATAAACCCGCCAGGCGACTGTATTATAGCCTTACACCAATGCCTTGCAGAAAGGATATTGGTGGGATACCATTTCCTGTTTTCAGTTACGATTATAAAAAGGCCATCATCATTTCCCATGACTATAAAATCATCCATGGGCTGTTGCTTTGAAAAAAAAGGCAAATTATAATTTGCCGAAAGTTCCGATGCATACTGTTTCGGATCTTCAACTACCACCCCGATTTCACTGATTGAAAAAATTGAAGACCCATCAAATGATTGCCGCGATTGATTATCAAGATCAAATCGCGCAATCATTTCCACTATATTGTGATTATTATCATAGAAATAAAAAGCTTTGGCATTCCAGCTTTTAAAATCCGCGACACAATTGGAAGGGGTTATTTCTACCAGGTCCAGCTTTGAGCCTACCCAGGCAATTGCTTCTTCAAATTTATTATTCGGGATATTAAGCGCAAAATGGTAAACCGGCTTATTGTTGCCAGATGTATGAAAGGTCAATACAGAAAGCCCGGCTGAAAACCTTGTCACAGCAGTGTTTGAGGAAAGAATTTGCAGACCCAGTATTTTATGATAGAAATGCCTGGTTTGATCAGGATCATCCGTTAATAAGTGCACTTCATGAATATTCATAACGATATCGTGTTTAACGTTGGCGGGTTAAAAATAAGGCAAACCATTAATATGCCATACCCCCTTTTTGGAATAAGCAACGGTTTTTCTTGATCCCCTTACAAGGGATAAAAAAGTAATGTCCTGGCAGCCTCAACAAAAAAATAATTATCTTTCATATTTTTTAACTTCAACTCCATATTTTATTTATTATGGGAAAATTTTATGAATCGATATCGCCGGCGCACCAGGAATTCATTGAGAAGCAACACCTGTTTTTTGTAAGTTCTGCACCATTGAGCCAGCAGGGCCATATCAATCTTTCACCCAAAGGGCTTGATTGTTTCCGTGTTCTGTCTGCCAATAAATGTGCTTACATGGATCTTATCAGCAGTGGCAATGAAACATCCGCCCATACGCTTGAAAATGGCCGTATCACTTTTATGTTTTGTTCTTTTGTTGGAGCGCCCGTTATTTTACGATTATATGGAAAGGGCTTTACCATTTTGCCCGGTACCAAAGAATGGGACGCGTATGCCCCGCATTTTGTGATACACCCCAGCACGAGGCAAATAATAGTTGCAGAGATCAGTAAAGTACAAACTTCCTGCGGATTTGGCGTGCCGCTTTACACTTATGAAGGGGAAAGAAAAATTCATTTTGAGTGGGCGGAAAAAAAAAGTGAAAAGGGACTGGAGGATTATATAAAGGAAAAAAATTTAAAAAGTATGGATGGCCTTCCAACAGTATTGGGATTGGTGAAAAACAAGTAGTGAATTAATGTAACCGATACCGGAAGAATTTGGTTTGATCAATGGAAATGCCAACAGTTGAAAGAATGGCGCGCGGATAAAGT
>JBDTVX010000225.1:0-9930 GCA_040007015.1 Ferruginibacter sp.
AACTAATCAAAAAACAGGAGGTGGAACTGAACATACAAGTGAGGGCCATTCTTGCTCATAATTGCTATAAATGCCATGGGCCCGAAAAGGTGAAAGGCGAATTGCGGCTCGACAGGAAAGACATGGTGTTTAAGGGCGGGGAACATGGTTTGATACTGATGCCCGGTAACCCTGCGGAAAGCGAAATGGTAAAACGGATAACGCTGCCTGCCGGTGATAAAAAAGCCATGCCCTCCAAAGAAAAAAGATTGTCTGCCGCTGAAATAGACATCATAAAATTATGGATTCAAAAGGGAGCTCCATGGCCTGCAAATTCCGATAAGGATGTGTTGTTCCAGGTTGCACAACTTCAGCCGAGAAATCCTCCATTACCCCCTGCATCGGCCAATCTTCAAAACCCGGTTGATTTATGGGTAAATGAATATTTTAAAAAGAATAAAATATCCTGGTCGCAACCCGTTGATGACAAAACATATTTAAGAAGGGTGTACCTGGATATCATCGGTTTACTGCCTTCGGCAAAAGAAGCGGAATTATTTATCGCCGACAACAGTCCGGGTAAAAGAGCATCGTTGGTGCGGCAGTTATTAAACCGGGAGGATGATTATGCGGGCCACTGGCTCAGTTTTTGGAACGATGCATTGCGTAACGATTATACAGGTACGGGTTATATTACCGGCGGCCGTTTTAATATTACGGACTGGTTATATAAATCTTTGAGATCCAATGAACCATACGACCAGTTTGTGCAGGAGCTACTAAGCCCTGCAAAGCAGTCGAAGGGGTTTATTGAAGGAATCAAATGGCGCGGCGTTATCAATGCCAGCCAGAAAACGGAAATGCAGGCGGCTCAAAATGTATCACAGGTTTTCCTGGGCCTCAATTTAAAATGCGCCTCCTGTCACAATAGTTTTGTAAGTAATTGGAAGCTCACCGATGCGTATGCGTTTGCCAATATATTTGCGGATAGCTCCCTGGAAATAAACCGCTGCGATAAGCCTACCGGGAAATATACCGCGGCTGCAATGCCCTGGAAAGAACTGGGAACAATTGATAGTGGCGCTAAAACGGCTGTCAAAAGAAAGCAATTGTCAGAAAATATTACCAAACCGGCGAATGGACGCTTTTACCGAACCATTGTAAACCGAATCTGGGCGCAGTTAATGGGACGCGGCCTGGTTGAACCGGTGGATTTAATGGACAATGCACCGTGGAGCCAGGACCTGCTGGACTGGATGGCGTTTAATTTTGTTGAGGGTAAATGCGACATAAAAGAGCTGATCTATCTTCTTGCTACTTCCAACACTTACCAGTTGCCTTCCGTAGGTTTTAAGGACCCAAACAGTATCATCGCACCCGATTTTAAATTTAGCGGAATGCTGAGGAAGAGAATGTCTGCGGAACAATTTGCTGATGCGGTTAGCGCTGTCATTCAGCCCGTGTTTGCCGATTCACTGATGGGCTATAACCCTTATGAAAAAAAATCGACCGAAATATCCAAGCCGCCATTTGCACGGGCATCATTAGTTATTAATAACCCTTTCCTGATTGCTTTGGGCAGGCCCAGCAGGGAAACGGTTTCAACCAGCCGCGAATCGCAGGCAAACCTGTTGCAGGCGCTTGAACTAACCAAGGGCGAGCGGTTTAATAATACACTGAAAAAAGGTGCTGAAAACTGGCAGAAGCAATACAGGACGAGCGATGCAATTATTAAAGAATTGTATGCCAGGGCCCTGTTCCGCACACCGAATCAAAAGGAATTTGAGCTTGCAAAAAAAGCATTGGGCGATCACCCGGATAAAGAAGCAATACAGGATCTGTTCTGGGCGATTGTATTGCTTCCCGAATTTCAAATTATTTATTAGAAGGTACACCAAATAGTTAAGATTGAGGAGGAACCAATGTCACTTTTTGTGGCACGAATTGCACGAATTTTCACGAATTTCCTTGAAAAAATATTGTATTAATTCGTGTTTATTGGTGCAACTGCCAGGGCGCTAATAACCGCTTTACTAAATTTAGTTTGAAACCTGTTCAATGTAAAGTCAGTGATGCCATTTTTACAATGGGTGATCCCGGAATCCTGCGTGTAAGCCCCTTTAAATCGGGGTAGACTATCAATTTCAGGCCTTTAGATGTTTAATTTGCCTTGTGCCGTAGGTACAATATATCGGTAGAAAATATATTGGAGCATTAAAAGCGTGCCGTAGGTACGCAATATGAATAACATCCTGGTAAAATCGTTTACCTCCGGCACGCCAGGAATTCTTAAATTTATTTTCTACCGGTATTAAATCCTTACGCTACTTTTAGCGAAACAGTTTCTCATACAAATGAATTATTTTAGTGATCTTACTTCATCGCAGAAAATACTTTTTGAAATTGGTAAACTAAAAAATTACTAATTTATCCATGTGAAGTATAACATCTAATTTTGCAATAATGAATGAGTGTAACAGAAGGCAGTTTCTTAAAAAAACAAGCGCGGCTACGTTAGCGGCTCTTGCAGCCGGCGCGCCCATCAGCAGCTTTTTGGCTTCCTGCAATAATAAAAAAATTGTATCAAAAGCCGATACGGTTATCCTGCTCTGGATGGCTGGGGGAATGCCGCATACAGAAACTTTTGACCCTAAAAAATATACGCCTTTTGCAAAAGGTATGCAGTCAAACAGCGTGTTAAGCACGTTCGCTCCTGTTCAAACGGCATTGGATGGTGTTTATTTTTCAGAGGGTCTTGGATCCATTGGTAAAGTGATGGATAAAGGAACACTCATCCGCTCTTATGTAGCTGCAGATATGGGTTTTATCTTACATGCACGCCATCAATATCACTGGCACACCTGTTACAGGCCGCCACAGTCGGTACTGGCGCCTCATTTGGGCGCCTGGATAGCAAAGCAGCTTGGCCCTGTAAACCCTGTAATTCCTTCCTTTATTGACATCGGGCAGCGCTTTACACTTGGTGAAGGAGAGGAGTTAAAAGCTTTTCACAGTGCCGGATTTTTAGGTAATGAATACGGACCGTTTGTAATACCCGACCCATCGGCAGGACTGGATAGTGTGCGCCCGCCCGCGGGCATGTCGAATACAAGATTTGAAAAAAGAAATCAATTGTATGACGAACTGATTAAACAGGGCCCCGTAGGAGAATTTGGTAGTGATTATCAGAAGGAATCTTTAAAGAGGTCAATGGAACAGGCTTATATTCTTTTAAAATCCCCGGAGGCGCAGGCTTTTGATTTAACCCGGGAACCCAAAGAAATATATGACATCTACAATACCGGACGGTTTGGCTTAGGCTGCCTGATGGCACGAAGGCTAACCGAACAAGGCGCCCGTTTTATAAGTGTAACAACAGAATACGAGCCTTTTAAAGGATGGGACACCCATGAAAATGGCAACACCCGGATAAAGGATATGAAGAAGCAGATTGATGGTCCCGTTGCCCAGTTGATCAAAGATTTGGAGCGCACCGGCAAGCTCGACCGCACACTTGTTATTTTAGCCAGCGAATTTAGCAGGGATATGATGGTGGAAGGGCGTCCTGAAGCTAAGGTCCAGGAGCAGGTATCGCAACCCGATATTATTACCGATATGAAAAACTATGGTATGCATCGCCATTTTACTGATGGCGGTTCAGTGCTCATGTTTGGTGGCGGTATCAAAAAAGGGCAGGTATATGGCAAAACTGCGGATGAACGGCCCTGCAAAACAATCGAAAACCCGATCGTAATAGACCAGGTTCATCAAACCATTTACCATGCACTCGGTATACCTCAGGATGAGCATTATGTTATAGAAAAACGCCCGTTCTATACAACGCCTGAAGGCCTGGGTAAGGCTGAAATGAAATTGTTTGGGTAATGGGCCATTGCTGGATCAGGCGAAGTGAATTTTTTTTTGAAAATGTTGAAGTAATCAAAAAAAAGTATTATTCCAGTGATTCTTTTTGATTGCTGGTCTCAGCATCAGGTATGTTCAAATTCCTTTTCAATTCTATTTCCCTGTTTCAAAATCATTTAAACTCCATTGATCTTTCCATTTTATAAAAGGCAGATCATTTTTAAATTGAATTGGCAGCCATAAATACCGGCTATCTTTTAAGTCTTTCGGGTTCCATTTATCGGCGATAAAAATGAATGCGTTTTTTTTGCCCGGCACAGGAAATACATAGGTTGATTGCCCCCCAAAAGTACTATCAGCATTGGCTCCCACCATTGGATTTTCTTCCGACAATTTCCATGGGCCAAATAAAGTGGGCGCCACATGAAGGGTTGCTTTATTGGGCGCCCAGCCGGTGGCAGCGCTGGTGATAAGGTAGTATTGATCTTTGTATTTAAATAAAGCAGGGGCCTCCCTGTGTTTACTAAAGAGCATAGTGTCTTCAGTTGTGGGAAAAAGAAAATCTTCTGTGAGTTTTGAGATACGTAAATCATAGTTTTCCCGGGAAGAATAAATGTGATAAGCAGTGCCATCATCATCTACAAACAGGTTCATATCCCGTGACATATTGCCATTGGGGCGAAAACCTGAAATGTATTTATATGGGCCTGTTATATTATCGCTTTGCGCAACAGCTGCACGTGCAGCCTTATAACCTTGTTTTCTCAATTCAAGGTGAAACCACATCACATACTTTTTTGTATGGCTGTTGTATATAACTTTTGGGCGCTCCATCAGGCAACCCCTTGCTATATCGCTTGTAGTATCTTCACCGGGGGAAAGAGCAAGTGCTTCAAATTTCCAATTATATAAATCATTGGAGGAATAAACATTTACGCCTTCCTGCTCTCTTCGGCCACGCTTTTCTCCAAACCAGTAATATTTATTATCTGAAAACAAAATTCCGCCGCCATGAGCGTTAATGATTTCACCTTTATCATCAAACCAGCGTTCACCCGGTTTAAATGATTTATTGTGTATACCCGAACTAATTGACCCGGGTAATTTACCAGCGCTTTTTGAAGCAGCTTTTTGCGGGCTGCAATTAATATTTAAAAGTACTGCAGTAAGAAGAAGTGATATAATTGCAATGTTTTTTATGTGCCTCATTCTTTTTAAAATTTCAATTATTTGAATGTATTCTTCAGATGCAAAATATGCGGCCGGGGCATTAAAATCATTTAAAATAATTATACCTGCAAACAGCATTTTTTAGTCTTCCCGCAATTGAATGATGATGGTTCACAGCTTATCACTGCATTGATTTTTTACATCATATCAATTCCTTTCAAAACCTTTGCTGCCCCCGGCCCGAATCAAAATCGACTGCCCGGGTGTCACCTTCCGTTCCATCACCATCAACTCCCTGGGTTGAGGAAGCCGTTCGGCAGGCGAACGTTTTCATGCCCATTTTTTTCAAATATAATTCATATCAAACCATTAACTACGGGCACGATGTTTTAAAAATATCTTTGCCCTGATAGCACCCCCTTTTTTCGACATGATTAGTATAAATAAGGGCTTACCTTTAATATGTTTTTCAACAACTAACTATTTACCCCGGGAAAAATATTCTTTCAAATGATTGCAAGGATTTTCAAATTTGCTGTATTTATTTTACAACTTTTATTTATCAATGCATTGTGGGCAGTTGATAACCCAACAGTAAAATTCATTGGAATCGAACATGGCTTATCTAATAATTCTGTTATGTGTGTTTACCAGGATTATAAGGGTTTTATGTGGTTTGGAACCTATGATGGTTTAAACAGGTATGATGGGTATAATATAACCGTTTTTCGAAACCGCATCGGGGATACCGCGTCGCTTAACTGTAATGAGATATATTCTATAACCGGCGATAAATTTCATAATATCTGGATCGGTGGCAGAAAAGGAATAAGTGTTTACGACCCGTTAAAAAACATTTTCTCTTCTGTAAAGTACATTCCGCTCGGACTTAATACAAAAAAGGAGATTACCGGAAATAGTTCAAATATCATTGCGGATGCTTATGGCAATGTTTTTGTTCCCACGGATAAAGACGGCTTCCTGGTGTTTGACAATAACAGTAAAACAGGGAAGCAGGCTGGGCTGGAATCCGGGGCAGGGCTAACTGCCAGCTACCGGGTTTCTGCTATCGAAGCCAACAGGCAGTCGGGGGGAGCGTGGCTGATTGTACAAAATGTAGGGTTGTGCAGTTATGATGACAAGACTAAAACAATCAGGCTCATTAATAATTCTATTTTACAGGGCAATTGTTTAAAAGAGGACAATCATGGTAATCTCTGGTTCGGTACGGACAACGGGCTTTACAGGTATAATATCCTGGCTAATACATTCTCCCAAAATTTTGTTGAGGGCAATTATAAAATATCCTGTATCTGTATCGACAAAAAAGGTGTGGTGTGGATAGGATCTGATGGTAAGGGGGTGATGATGATACCCCCGGCTTATCAAAAGGCGATCCCTTTTTTATCACCTGATGGCAAGCCGCTGATCAACAGTGTTGCTGTATATTCAATATGTGAAGATGGGGAAGGAAGAAAATGGATCGGTACGGTGCGTGGCGGTGTTAATATTGTTGAACCAGGATCAAATCCATTTCACGCTGTTTTTTATGGTGACGAAAAAATATTGAATGCGAATAATAATTTTGTTCAGTCATTTTGCGAAGACGAAGAGCAAAATATCTGGATAGGCACCGGTGGTGGCGGTTTACGCTATTGGAACCGGCGCCGGAATTGGTACACGGTTTATACGCATGACCCCGGTGATAAAACTTCGGTAGGCGGTAATTTTATTACGGGAATTGTAAGGGATGCACAAAATAATATATGGGTATCGTCGTGGTTTGGCGGGATAAGCCGCTTCAATAAATCCAGCCGGTCTTTTGAACATTATCCCTGCTACAATCCCTATATAAATGCCCAGGAAACAAGAGCATGGTTTGTGTATGAAGACAGGCAAAAGAGGTTGTGGTGCAGTACCAGTAACGATGGCACTATTTATTTGCTGGACAGGGAAGCCAACCGGTTTAATATTTTTGACAGCAGCCTGGTCAATATTCAATGCATGGCCGAAGACAGGGAAGGCAATTTATGGGGAGGCAATTACACCGAATTGATAAAAATAGATCCGCTAAATAAGAAACACCGGCATTATAACCTGGGGTATACCGTACGCTCCATACACGAAGATAAGGAAGGAAATTTATGGGTGGGCACACAGGGTGGGGGATTGTTGCTTTTTGACCGGAAAACGGGAACCTATAAAAGATTTGATGAAGCCAACGGCTTAAAGGGCAATACTATTTTACGCATACTGGAGGATGGTAAGGGCGATCTGTGGATGAGCTCATTTACAGGATTGATAAAAATGGATGTAAAGCAGCAAAAATTCTGGTTTTTTTCAAAATCCGACGGATTACAAAGTAACCAGTTTAACTTTAATGCCGCCATGATTTCAAAATCCGGCGAGTTTCTTTTTGGAGGCTTAAAAGGATTCAATATTTTTTACCCGGATAGTATCCACAGTCAGGTCACTAACCCGGCTATTTTTTTGACAGGCATCCGTGTTGGCGGGCACGAGCTTGAAGCAAACAGTTCTTTTATCACGGCAAGCACCCTGGAAAATATCAACGCAATCACCGTCCCTTTCGATAGCGCTGCTTTATCCTTCGATTTTGTTGCTCCTGAATTTGGTTTCCCTGATAAAATACAATACGCCTATTACCTGCAAGGCTGGGACAAAGACTGGAACTATACCGGCCAGGTAAGAACCGCCAATTATAATCATATCAATGAAGGTACTTATCACCTTCGTATAAAGTGTACCAATGCCGAAGGTACATGGAGTAAGCTGGAAACTACCCTAACGATCAATGTACTTCCTCCCTGGTACAGATCCTGGTGGGCCTGGCTGGTATATGTAAGTGCAGTTGCACTCCTCATTTATTTATTTGTTCGTTACAAAGCACGCCAGGCAAAGCTCCAATATGAAATAAAACTTGCACACCTGCAGGCAGAGAAGGAGAAGGAATTAACGGAAAAGAAAATTTCTTTTTTTACACATATTTCCCATGAATTCAGAACACCCCTTACGCTGATCATTAATCCATTGAAAGACCTGGTAGGTAATAAAGATAATACCAGCGGGGATAATGATATTTCAATGATCTACCGCAATGCAAAAAGGCTCCTGAGCCTGGCAGATCAGCTATTGTTATTCCGGAAGGTAGAATCGATAGACGAACAGATGAGAATAGAGCGGTTAAATATTTCGGAATTATGCAATGAAGTTTACCTGAGCTTTAGCCAGCACTCAACGGCAAAGAATATTGAGTTTGTTATTACCGGTATGGAAAATGAAATACCTGTTTATGTGGACAAGGAAAAAATTGAAATTATTCTTTTTAATCTTGTATCCAATGCATTCAAATACACATCCGGTGGCGGAAAAATAGAATTGAACCTTGCTGAAAACGAAAGATCGGTTAATATTTATGTAAAGGATAATGGAAGTGGTATTCCAACTGAAGTGGGCGACAGGTTGTTTGAATCTTTTTACCAGTTCAAGGATACGGATAACCATGTGCAGCCCGGTTTTGGTATTGGACTATATGTTTCTCAAAAACTGGCACTGGCACACGGGGGTAGTCTTGCTTATTCCAGCACGCTGGGTAAGGGAACTATTTTTAATTTATTATTATTAAAAGGAAAGACGCATTTCGGAGACCGGTATATAAGCGATGAGCATAAAAATGGGGAAACCATTTTCAATGAATTAATGGAAGATAATATTGAAATGGTTGTAAAGCCATTTCAAAGCGGTATCAGGCTGGATAAATCAGCGGCTTTTGAAAACCTGACCTCCGGGTTGCCTTCCATGCTGATCGTAGATGACAATGAGGAAATGCGATCGTATATTAAAAAAATATTTATTAATTTCTTTATTATTTATGAAGCGGATGATGGAATTACAGGATACAAGGCCGTTGAAGCCAACATACCGGATATTATTATCAGTGATGTGATGATGAAAAATATGAATGGCGTGGAATTATGTAAAAAAATAAAAGAAAATCCTTCCCTGGCCCACATACCAATTGTTTTGCTTACAGCCAGTTCATCCGAAGCCATCCGGTTAAATGGTATTGAAGGCGGCGCCGAGGATTATATTGTAAAACCTTTTGATAAGGATATTATTGTAGCCCGCATTAAGAATATATTGAAAGGGAGAACCCACCTTCACCAATATTATTTTGACGCGGTTACCTTAAAACCGAATGTACATATTGCCGGCGAACATAAAGTGTTTATTGAAAACTGTATAAAGATAGTGGAAGCGCATTTGGACGATCCCGATTTTAATATACAGTCCTTTTGCCGGGAGATCGGGATGAGCCACCCCAGCCTGTATAAAAAAGTAAAAGCAGTTTCGGGGCAAACCGTCAATGTTTTCATCAGGCACCTTCGATTAAGGCGGGCGGCTGAGTTATTGATCAATACCAATAAAACCATTACTGAAGTAACTTATATTACGGGTTTTAATGATATAAAATATTTCAGGGAACAGTTTCAAAAGTTATTTGAAATTAATCCTTCAGCATATGTTAAACGCTACAGAAAGGTGCTGGGGAAAAAACAGGAAGAAAACTGACCCGGTATATCTTTAAAGCCAGGAGAGGCTAGTGGTGAGCGTGTATTCAATGTCATTTAATTAATGTCTGCTAGAAAACTCGTAATTGAGAACTGATAAGCATTCTAAAAGAATTTTCTTTTCGAACTTCCTGTATCTAGCTCTTTTAAATTCATAGCTTTCGCACTTTGGCGCAAGCGTCCGCTTGTGCCAGCATCCACACTTTGGCGAAAGCGTCCGCTTGTGCCATGCATCAAAAAGAATCAACAGATTGAAATAGCTAATCAACTATGTAGTGTCTGCACGAAAACTATAGAACGCCCATTAGATGGGAAGTTAGCCGATTTT
>JBDTVX010000226.1:0-9878 GCA_040007015.1 Ferruginibacter sp.
CTCATAATTTTCGCTTGAGGCGGTGCTTTCTATCGCAACAGCCTGTATAACCCAGGCCATTTCATTTGCATTGACATAAAGTTTTCCTGTTTCAGGATCAAAGCTTGGCCCACCCCATTCAGCGCCACCATCCAGGCCCGGAAATACGACGGTTCCCTGCAATGAAGGCGGATTGAACATATTATCATTTTTAAAAGATGCCAGCCTTTTTTTGACATCGTCATAAGATGAATCTGACAGTAACGGGTTAATGTCTTTTTCCGTAAATGATTGCCGCATAAATGGCCCGGGTGCAGAAGGAAAGGGCTGTGTAGGAGATAATTTTTCCCCAACCAGGTCACTCTGATGAGGCACTGGTTTTTCAATGATATCATAAAGCGGTTTACCGGTTGCCCTTTCCAATAAAAAAATAAAACCAGATTTTGTCGTGAGCGCAAGGGCATCCGCTTTCTTTCCGTTTTTTGTTACGGTTACCAATGCGGGAGGTGAGCTCATATCCCTGTCCCACACATCATGATGTATATCCTGAAAATGCCAGGTGAGCTTTCCTGTTGCTGCATCAAGCGCCAGCAAACAATCGGCAAATAAGTTATTACCGGTTCTTCTGCCGCCGTACCAGTCGTAGGATGCCGAACCGGTACATGCAAACAGCATTCCTTTTTCTTTATCCAAACTAAAACCGCTCCATGCATTGGCGCCCCCTATAAATTTATAAGCGGAAGTATCATCCCATGTTTCATAGCCGGCTTCACCGGGATGCGGTATGGTGTGAAAGATCCATTCCCGTTTACCGGTTCTTACATTATAAGCTCGTATATGACCGGGTGCCGCTGCGGCGCCTTCATCCACCCTTGAGCCCATGATGATAAGATCTTTATAAATAATGCCGGGCGATGTTGCCGTGATAAAAAGTTCTTTTACATCCCTGTCAAGACCATCGTGCAGATCAATCTTACCATCTTTACCAAAACTTTTTATTAGAGTGCCATCAAGCGCATTTATACCATAAACATTGGAGCCGGCCGTATAAAAAATTCGTTTGTCATTGGCGCCATCACTCCAATACGTGACGCCCCTGCTGTTGTTTAAAATAAAGAACATTGTTTTGTTGCTTCCGAGTGAATCAAAGGGATTGAATTGCCATTTCTGTTTTCCTGTTGCAGCATCAATTGCAAAAAGTTTCATTTGCGGTGTGGTGCCATACAACAGGCCGTCTACGATTATGGGGTTGCATTGCATTTGTGAATGATTTACCGTATCAGCATCGCCGGTATGGTATTCCCATGCTATCTGCAATTGCTTTACATTGGCAGTATCCACCTGTGTAAGAGATGAATAATGAATACTTTCATCTGAACCTTTGTATTGCGGCCAGCCGGTATAACTTGCCCTGGTATTGCAACAAAAGCTGATAAATAGCATAAGCGTGTACGTTAGTATAGCAATCGATTTTTTCATAATTAGAATATTACATCTTTTTAGCAGTAAATGTATAAGTCGCACGTTAACTGTGATACTCCATGTTTAGCAACTATAAAAAGCTAACCTTGTAAACTATTTTTTCTTTTTCAGATTGTAAAGGCGTATCGATAAGGGTTGCAACGCAGGCAGATCATTTGATGCGCTGCCAAGATAAAAATAAGCGGTAGCAGATACATCGTCTGTTCTGTAAAAATTTGAAAAGCCATCTGATAAAGATGGATCTTTAAGATCAACGATGGTTCCTTTCTTATACAATGGTTGCACCGGTTTTTTGGTATCATCCAGCCCCACAGGAATAAGTGGCACACCTTTACTTTGCAGGCCGGCAACCAACTCCTTCCTGTTGCCGCCCATCTGTTGCAACGTAACCTTACAGTCTGTTTTAAAAAAGATGGGATCCGGAATATGGTAGCGATAGAAAGCCCATCCCATACTGTCTTTATTGGCGAGCAGGCAACCTGAATAATCGTTAAAAAATTCTCCCTGCCCCCATGCGGTTCCAATATAATCTTCTGTACCGGTGCCAGCCAGTGTAGGAAATTCTTTATCGCCATCAATATACATTTTCACTTCACCCTCGCCCCACCAGTAATTTTCATAAACAGGATTGGCATTAACGCCAACGTTCACACCCAAAAATCTTCCTCTGCCATACACCTCTGGCAGCAATTCAAAATCCTTAGCCAATTCTGTTGCGGTATCCCGGTGCCAGTACGCATGAAAGTATAAATTGTCTTCGTTCCATTTTGTTACCTGTTGAAAATTAATATCATAAAAAATATGACTAAGCCTTTTGCCACTTTCATTGGTGATCTGTATACGCGCAGCTTTTTTAAAAGGCATCGGGATAAAGCACATAAATGACCTGCCTTCGGGGTTTGCAAATAAGGTATTATGAAAGCTGGCAGTTTTTCCAAGCCCCATCCCAAAGAAATCACCAAACGGAACGGATACCGCAGGTTTTTTGGCATCTTCCCAAAACATTTCAATTTTCAAAGAGCGGAGCATTTCCGGGGAACGGTCTATAATGGTGATCCATATCCTGTTTATAATTCCGGGTGTTTTTACATTCAGCAGCACTTTTGTTTCGCCGGGATCCAATCCATCTGAAGGATGGCCCTTTGCCCCGTTGTTTTCCATAGCGGCCCTGCCTTTTTCTGCCGTCATATTTTCAAAGCTGCTCCAGCGGGGGCTGCTGCTGCTATCAAATTCATACAAATTTTTCCCCGTTAATGGCTGGGTAAATATTTTTAGTGAGATAAGCAAACAAAAAATCACAAAGACAAATACTTTATTCATGAAAACGTATTTAAGATTATGGTGATCGGAATGTTGAAGTTTGTATTGGTTATAAGTACAAGCGTATTGATAATTCAATTCTAAACAATCACTTTAAAAGAAGAAACGTTCAATTATTTTACCTGGTATCTGTGTGTCACATTGTTCCTTTTGAAGACAAAATATTGTTAGAATTGAAAGATGCTGATCCGGAAAGTTTCTTTATGAACGTGATATGAAAAGCGAAGGAATAATATTACGCGCCCCGGGCCTGTATGTAACATTCCATTACTTTTTCTACCAATATTTTACCCCTATCGTTAGATTGAAATATCATTGAAGGTCACTAATTTTTTTGTCTGCCATTTGTTTTTTTAACTACTATTTTAAATTCTGTAAGTAGGTCTTGGATAGCCCGGCTTAAAAGCCGACAGGCTAATCACAACTATTTTACATCCCGACTTCATTTGTACTTCCTTAATAGCTGCGGCAATCAGCTGCTCAATTATTTCAGGATCGGTTTGTACCCGTATATTGATCAGCAATGCCGCGGACGCTGCCGGTTCAATTGTTAAAGTAGCCTCCTGCTGCGTGTTTGAAATGAAACTTATTTTGAGTGCCCCGTTTATTAAAAATTTTAGATGACCGATCGTGTATTGATGCGCATTTATTTTTTTATAAATATTATTGACCAGGTCCTCAACCTGCTGCAATGCATTATTATTTGCGCTGTATATTTCAAGCTCCTGGTCGAACCATGCTAATTTTGCCTCACCCGCGGCATAAATGTCATAATCTATATTAAGGGATGGCAAGGCGCCTGCAGTCTGATAATTATTAAGAGTGTGCAACCAATGCTGAATATTATCTTCATCCAGGGAATTTTGATAGAGCAATATTTTGCTTCCATACTTTTCCTGCATCAACTGCTTTATTTCTATTAATTGCTCCCCGTCGATCAGATCAATTTTATTAATAACAATAATCCCGGCTTCTTCAAGCTGCTTTAAATAAATATAATTTACCGCTTCATCAAACAAATTTGCGTTGCCCATCAAAATCATTTCCAGTAGACGCACATCGGCAAATATGGAAACTGTTACCTGCACATCCGGCCGAAAACTCAGCAAAGGTTTTAATACCGTAGCAACGATATCGGTACAGGAACCGACCGACTCGGCGAAAATAATTTCGGTTTCGTTTGTCGCCACCAGTGACTGAATATTGGCTTCAAGATCATTGTAGTTGCAACAGAAACATCCATTTACCACCTGCCTGTTTGGTATGGCAAGACTTTTAAAAAAATCGCCATCAACCAGCCTTATTCCCTGGTCGTTCGTGATGACACCTGTTTTTATCCCCTGCTGTAATAATGTACGGGATGCCTGTTGTATGGCAGTAGTTTTACCGCTACCTAAAAAGCCGCTTAATAAATGTATTTTCATTGTATGATTTCATTTGCCGTGACTTCTACGCGTCTTTGCTCCTTTGCATTTTTGCGCGATAGCCGCCTTTTCGTGAATATCAGCTATAGCAATCGCAATCTGCTTCACATTTTGGAACAAATACCTGTACCGGATAACCCAGCAATATTTCTTCGCCTGATGCAGCACGCACTCCATCTATAATTACATCAAAAACAAAATCTTCATTGGTGAGTCCGGATTCTGCAATCAGGTACACGAGCTTTTTATCTCCTGCCTTCAATCCTTCCAATTGCGCCTGCAACAAAGGCTGGATCCCAGTTGAACCATGCAGGTAACTTACCGGTTCATTGTTCATTATATTTTCAAGTATGTTGCCAGTACTGTTTTTCATGATATAACGTATAGATACAACGCTATTTTCTGTAATCTTATTCATGGCTGAATTTGCTTTCCGCTTACGATCATTTTATTTACTTCAATGGTTCCATAAACAGTTTTGAGTTCCGGCTTTCCTGCTCTAAAGCTTACCGTTCCAAAACCTGTTTCTGTGGAAAGAAAGCTCGTAAAATCCCCGACTCTTGAATAGACATACAATGTCTTATCTACCGCATCATAACGTACACCCGTAAGCGCTTCTAAATAACCATAGCTTGATAGGGCACGTGCGTACCAATGCCCGCATTCATATTCATTGAATGGATTTCTTATACGGCCGTCATAGCGGTTACGTGAGGCGCGGACGATATCCAGTCCTTCTTTTACATGGCCCATCAACATTAAATGTGAAGCAACCTGGTGTTCAATACCCGTCCATACCTCATCGCTGTAAACAAAAGGCAAAGAGAGTTTCCCGCCTTTTGGCCAGGAGCATAATAGCAAGCCGCCTTCTTCACCCAATGCAAAAGACGGGCGCTGCGGATTGGCATGTTCGCTTAAATTTTCCCTGAGGTTATATTTGTGAACCGCCAGTAAGTGGCTGCCGATTTTTGTATGGTCGATGGTATCATCCAGTCCGCACATACGGCCGATCCATGAACCCAATACGCCATCGGATAAACAACCCTTTCCATATTGATATTTTGGCCCTTCCTTATCAAGCAGTTCTTTTGCTTCTTTGGAATATTCACCACCAAAAGATTGTACGGTAGCAGGATTTTTCGCAGTGAGCCCTTCCACTTTTATTTTTTGAATAAAATATTCACCATCATACAATTCCGTTTCCATCATTTTTTTTCCGCTTGCCGAGAGTTGCTGGTATTTTGAAACATCCTGATCTAAAAATTTCCCCATGGCAGTTATGGCATTCAATGCCCCAATGTAAAAACTGGTATGCATACCATCCGGCCCCCAGAATTCAATATCGTATGTATTATGATGCGGCTCTTCTATAACACCTTTCTGCCGCGGGTCCCATGTGCTGATACAATAATCCATACTTGTTTTTACCATCGGGTACATCTTTTTAATCCATTCATTATCGCCACTGATGCGCCATTCGCGATAAGCTTTCATGATACCCCCTAACTGCCCATCCGCAGCAGCATGAAAATCGTGCGTGGCAGGTGTAATGGGCAGATTGGCGCGAAAAGTCTGGTGCCCCTCCCTGCTCTGATTTTCGCAAAATTCTGTGTGGCGCAAACTTCTTTCCAATGCAGGAAATAAATGCGGAATAGCCTGTGCATAGTTCCATACATGCGTACAGGAGCCGTGACAACACCCTCCGTTATCCCCACATCCTTCAAAACTCCAAAGCCGGCCGTCATACTGGCGCATAACCGTAGGTGATTTCAGGATAGTTAGATTGGCGGCAACTGCTTCAATAACTTCCGGCGGTAACGTACTTGCATAAAAAGCATTTTTAAACAGTGTTGAATTTTTCTTCAGCAAATCATACGATTGTTTCCAGTAGGCAGCTACTTCTTCCACGTCTTTAAAGCGGCTGCTATACCACGGTTTGTAAAATTTACCGTTGAAATCTTTATCATATTTGTCAAGGGAAATATCGGATGGGGAGTTGCAGCAACCTGACGCGGGATCACAATTTTCTTTCTTTTCACCCTTTTTCCCGTAGTCCTGGTCAGACTCCGGCGTGTACCATGCTATCATTACACGAATCGTTTTTTCTTTACCCGGGGCAATTGTAAACGGCACAAATAAAGATGCACCCGGAGCGTCCTTATCTGCCGGTTCCACAGCTTTTGCTTCCCCATTTTTTACGGTATTCCATGCCATCGTTACGGGATCCCACCATCCGCCACGAAACCAACAGTGATCAACCAGGGCCGTGTCTTCATCCGTAAAAATGGCAAAGTCTGTTTTATATGGTTTTTCGTTTGTTCCTGCCTCTGATAAAATAAACCCATTTTGAATTGATCTTATTGAATTTTTTCCATGCTCTATTTTCAAAAAATTTTTTGAGTTAAAAGAAAAAACTGCTTCGGCACTTGTTTTGCCAGTATTAGTGAACTTGTACTCCATAGCCCCAACCGGCAAACTTGAGTTATCATCATCCGTTGGTATAAAAGGGCTCCAGCCCGTTACCATAACTTTGAGCGGTAAATCAGCATCGCTGATATCAAGATAACCAAAAGGGAATTTTACATTAAAGGAAGCATTGCGAAAATGTGGCAACCCGGTAGTGGCGCCGCCTAAGCCATTCCCCGCTTCCCGCTGACCAAATTTTTTCCAGTCGGGCACGGGGCCCTCCAATAATTTTGCACCATTTTTTTTCCCTTTAACATAAACGGCGGCAAACATACCGGGCTCATTAAAAATTTCAGGTCTGTTGCGTATGGATACATGAGAAATAGAGCCTGTACCTTCCATACAAAACATGCCTGCTCCAAGGCCACCCACGGGGAAGGCAATGCGGTTGAGCCATTCATCTTTATAGGAGGTATTATAAGCCCTTTGTTTTTTTTCAGGCGCCTGTTCTGCCGGTTGCTTATTTTCTTTTACTTCATCCGAAGCGTATGAAATACTAACAGGAAGTATAGCCGCGCTGATACCGCCAATGCTAATGTTTTTAATAAATGATCGTCGCCCGGAATTTTTTTTCATACAAAGTCGTTATGTTATTGCCGATGAAAATCTTTATAAATACTCAAAATAATATGTTGAAGATCAGCAAGCAACCTATTGGAAAATAATATTAATCAATTGCTGCGAATTATACAATTCCAACAGCAAAACCATCCATCAAATATAGGCCTAAAAACTGTGGTGACCCGGATGCTTTTTTATAAACAATATTGTACCATGTCTAAATATTTTAGTTGCATTGCAGCAAACGCAATATTATCTTCCCCGAACTTTCCACGTAAATTTAGCACCCGGTAAAGGCTGAATTTTTCACTATTTTCCTGCACCGGCATCCTGCTATTTTCAATAATTAATCACCACTTTTTTTGGCACATCATTATCAATTATAAAATCCGCGTAATGAGACTGTTCGATAGCTGCAATTCTAAAATCCGCCTTTTTATCATTTATCAAAATAGATTTTACAACGGAGATTTTGTCCGGTAATAAAATATGGCAATGTATATTTTTGCCGCTACCGGTAATTAGTAAACGCAGTTGTTTTTCCTGAGGATCATTTATATATTGGTAGGCCACGTAACTTTTTGACGCAGCATATCGAATGGTAACGTTCACAGTATCTACGCCGGTGGTTATCCAATGCGGAGCAATAACAGGGTTGGAATATGCCTGGGTGTTGGGCGTATTTTTAACGCCTGCCAAACCTTCAACCATTGCGGCCATAGCTGTGGCGGCGGCCCAGTTATCCGGACCTCCAAAAGATACCGGATTTACCGGAACGTAATGGGGCTTATTAGAAAGCGTAATCGCAAATACCGTGTAAATGCTATTGCCTTCGGGCGACTCTATCATAAGCTTGCTTATTTTTTTGTTGGGGAACGGGTTGTTGATGGCGCACCAGCTTAGCCCAATGCCTTCACTTACCAGGTTTTTTCCATACCAGGCAATGCCCGAATAATCTGTTGCTAATTTTGAAAACCACCAGTAGGTAAGTTGTTTGTCATTAATGATATAGTTTACTTTCTCCGTGCCGTCTTCATATTGAAATGTAACAGCGCCTGCCACATTTTCTGATGAGGGTTTACCGGAGGTGTGCAGGAAGTAAATACAGGCGGCAGTATCATTTACAGGAATGGCTATACTTGCAGGCAAATCTTTAATTTTAGAAACTGCTACAACAGACCTGCGGCTATTTTTTTCCGGGTCGATTACATTAAAGCGTATGCCATTAAAAGTTTGTTCCCCTACCGGCAGATCCCGAAAATCATCGCCTGCTCTTTTAGCATTCATCCATGGCAAGGCCCCACTACTTCCGTTGCTCCAGTTGTCCATATTCGCATAAGCAACAATATCCAAAGGTTTGTAAACAGGCGGGCCGGGCGGCGCGGGGATAGATCCGGTATACGAAAACCATATCTTGTTACTATATTTTTTACCCAATTCAAATAAGCGGTTTAAGATATCGGTAGCATATTTTTCATACCCATTTTCATAAGCTCCTCTTGCCAATTCGCCGGCTACGTGGCCTCCTACTCCTCCATTCATGTATTGCCATATTTCATTGTGTGTGCCAAAACCTTTTTGAAAAGGCGGATAGATGGCATACCATTCAGCAGGAGAACCAACAGGCAAATTATTTTTGAGATTTAAATAGGTTTCAATAATTGCTTTGCACTGAGCCGCACTTATATCCCTGTTGAGTGAATAAGCGTTTGATTGAGCTACCTGGGATTTTTCATCTACACCAAGATTTCGTTTAACGGTAGAATCCTCGTCGATAAAATGCGTGAAAAATTTTCCGTTCCACGACAGCTTGTCCAGGCGTTCTTTTATTTCATCACCGCGGTTTTTATATAAATGCGCCCCGGTTGTTTTACCAGCATGTTCCAGCATTTCAGCCAATTCATAGCAAGCGGTGATGTACCCGGTATTATCGCCAAAGAATACACCGAATTTCGATTTTTCCGGGTCAATGATCATCGTGTTGGTAATCCCTATGTCGGGCATATATTCATCTTCAACAGCAAAATCCCAGGAGTCGATGGTGTAAACCCTTTTCAGCAGCCCAAAGCGTTTGCTCCACCTGGCGGGATCATTGATGGTATAGTTTAATGCGCCTGAAGCGGAAGCTAAATTTTTCTTCATCCACGCATCGTTACCATCGGCTTTCCAACATTGATATATTGTATTTACATAAAGATATTCAGGATGGTTTTCTGTAGGTTGCCTCACAAAAACCTTGTCGCCGGTCAGCTTGCTATATCCAGAATGTTTATCCCGTGTTAAAAAATAGTCGGCATTGGGCATGTACTGAACAAAACTGTATATCATGCCATCTTTACGCTGTGCTTCACGCATCAGGTCAACAAACTCGGTTCCATAGCTTCTAAAATATTTCAAACCCTTCATGGTTTGGCAATGATCCAAAATCCAGGGTACAAAAAAATGATATTTCTTTCCATTCCAGGTTACTTGTGAACTATCTGCCGGATCTCCCTGCATGCCTTTGTAAAAAAGATCAAACATATTTTTATAATAACCTCCGTCATCAATATCAGTGATCGCATCTACATCAAAAGAAAGGATTGTTGTTCGTTTTCCTTTTGTATCATTAACAGAAACGGTATGTTTTCCAATGGCGCCCCCCAC
>JBDTVX010000227.1:0-9792 GCA_040007015.1 Ferruginibacter sp.
CATACGGGTCTCCAAAACCTTTGATCTGGGTTCGAATCCTAGTGCCCGTGCTAATTAATTTGAGAATTGAACAATTTGAAAATGACTCAATTTATTGGAGAGTTTTCCATTTTCACATTGAGCAATTTTCAAATTTTCAAATTGGATTTATGAACAAACTGACAGCGTATCTAAAAGACTCCTATAAAGAGTTGGTTGAAAAAGTGACCTGGCCAAATTGGGAGCAATTGCAGCAGTCTACCATGATTGTTTTGGGTGCTACCGTATTTATTACCGCCATCGTGGGGGTGATGGATTTTGTGGCTAACGGATCTTTAAAATTTATTTACTCCTTATTTAAGAACTAATAATGGAAGAAACAGTAATACAGGAAAAGGAAAGTAAATGGTATGTACTACGTGTCGTAAGTGGCAAAGAACGTAAGATCAAGGAATACCTGGATAAGGATATTATCCGTAACGGGTGGTCCGATATTATTAAGCAGATATTTTTGCCGGTAGAGAAAGTGTATAAAGTACAGGCTGGTAAAAAGGTGATGCGGGAAAGAAACTTTTACCCGGGTTATGTAATGATCGAGGTTGCGGATGCTAAGCTGAACGATGATATGGTGCAGCACATCAGCAATATCAGTAATGTAATGCACTTTTTAACCGATGGAAAAGGAAGTAAGGGAAACATTATTTCATTGCGTAAAGCCGAGGTTAATAAAATGCTGGGCAAGGTAGATGAAATGGGAGAAGGCGGTGGAATGACAATGAGTGAGCCATTTATCATTGGTGAAACCATCAAGATCATTGATGGGCCTTTTAATGATTTTAATGGTATGGTGGAAGAGGTAAATGACGAAAAAAAGAAATTAAAAGTACAGGTAAAAATATTCGGAAGGGCCACACCGGTGGAACTGAATTATATGCAGGTAGAAAAATTAGGATAATATTTAAGAGCCCCGTCCGACCGCCTCATCCAGGCGGGCACGCATGTGGCTTTTTTTATTTAAAAGATACAATCATGAAAAAGCTGTTTTTGTTGATCCCGGTACTGTTATTGACCTTTTCAGTGGTGGCACAGCCTCCAAAAGGACCCGCCAATAAAGGAATGACCTTTGGAGCAAAAACAACTGCGGAAGGGGCTGTGAATGCAGAGGATTTGGCTACTGTTTTAGCCGGTAAACCTGCAACGGAAGTAAAAGTAAAAGGCAAAGTGGTAGAAGTTTGTAAGATGATGGGCTGCTGGTTAAAAATGCAAACACCCAATGGCACGGTGATGATAAAAATGAAGGATGAATCATTTTTCGTTCCGTTGACTGTGAATGGTAAAACCATCGTTGCACTTGGTACTGCCGCTGTTAAAGAAACCTCTGTAGAAATGCTCAGGCATTATGCCGAAGATGGCGGAAAAACAAAGGAAGAAATAGCAGCCATAAAAGAGCCAAAGAAAGAAATGACAATGCAGGCAACAGGGATATTGGTATTATAAGATTAGTGTCGTTCAATTAAGAAAATATTTTGGTGATGGGCATTTGTTTTTCAATTACGCATTGTCCCCGCCACGGCGGGGCTCTCTTGTACCGCATACCATTGTGGAACTTTTATTGACGCGGATAATGCAACAGGCCTTCATTAAAGAAATTAAACCGGCAAAAAGTTTTTTGCTATTCCAATAGCCGTTGTTGTGTCTGTGACCAACAATAAATCCATTAACCTCATCCTGCTCTGCAGTTCTTCCTTAGCTTCCTGTGATTAAATATTATATTGATTTATATGGTGGATATTTAGCAGTGAAAATGACTTTCATGTTAAAGCCTTCGGCTGTTGGTCAGAGAAACAATGGCGGCACGCAAGGGGAGCAGCCATTTGTTAACAACATACCCTCCATAGCAAAAGACTTTGTAATTCAACACCCCCTGTTGAGTCTGCAACCAACGGCTAAATCCTGATAATTTCGGATACCGCCATTTTTTTTATTTTCATGCCATTTTTTTAAAAATATTTCTTTACCTTTGCCGCCCCAAATAGTTCTTGTTTGAATTTATTGAATTGGGAGTTCCGATAAATACCGGGACGCTATCACCAAAAAAATTATATCATGGCAAAAGAAATTACCGGCTATGTCAAGCTCCAATGCAAAGGAGGACAAGCTAACCCGGCACCCCCGATCGGGCCCGCACTGGGTTCAAAGGGTGTAAACATCATGGAGTTCTGCAAGCAATTTAACGCCAGAACCCAGGACAGACCAGGGAAAATCCTTCCCGTTCTTATCACCGTATTCGCAGATAAATCCTTCGAATTTGTTATTAAAACTCCCCCTGCAGCTGTACAGCTAATGGAGGCCGCAAAGATCACCAGTGGCAGTAAGGAGCCAAATCGTGTAAAAGTGGGTAAGGTATCATGGGCACAGATAGAAGAAATAGCCAAAGATAAAATGGCTGATCTGAATGCCTTTACGCTCAACAGCGCCATGAGCATGATCGCAGGTACTGCACGCAGCATGGGTTTAACTGTAGACGGAAAAGCACCCTGGGAAAATTAATTATCAACCACCAAAATTTTAGAAAATGATTACTAAAAAAAGAAAATTAGCAAACGCTAAGGTTGATGTTAATAAAGCATATTCCTTAAAGGAAGCCTGCACCTTAGTGAAAGAAATAAACACCACCAAATTCGACAGTTCTGTTGATTTGCATATCAAATTAGGAGTGGATCCTAAAAAAGCCGACCAGGCGATCCGTGGTACGGTTTCATTACCGCATGGTACCGGTAAAACTAAAAAAGTTTTGGTGCTTTGTACTCCTGATAAAGTGGAAGCCGCCAGGGCTGCCGGCGCTGACTATGTTGGCCTGGAAGAATTTATTACAAAAATTGAAGGTGGCTGGACGGATGTTGATGTGATCATCGCCACTCCTTCCGTAATGCCGAAGATTGGTAAATTGGGTAAAGTATTAGGACCCCGTAACCTAATGCCGAATCCTAAAACCGGTACGGTTACCAATGATGTGGCAAATGCCGTAAATGAAGTAAAAGGCGGAAAGATCGCTTTTAAAGTAGATAAAGTCGGGATTATCCATGCCTCTATCGGGCGTGTAAGTTTCGGTGCTGATAAAATTGCTGAAAATAGCCTCGAACTGATCAACGCTATCGTAAAATTAAAACCATCTTCTTCAAAAGGGATTTACCTTAAAGGAGTTAGCATGGCCAGCACTATGAGCCCGGGTATTTTAATTGATACTAAAACGGTACAAAATTAATTACGGTAGAAGTTGCAGGTAAAGCTTTTACACAAAATATTTGTTATGACAAAACAGGAAAAAAATGAAGTGATAGAAGTATTGAAGGGCAAATTTACGCAATACAATAATTTCTATGTCACTGATACGGAGAGTTTAACAGTTGCGCAGGTAACCAAATTACGCAGCTATTGCTTTGATAAGCAGGTGGAAATGAAGGTTGCAAAAAACACACTCATTAAAAAAGCGCTGGAAGGCCTGGATACTGAAAAATATGCGGGTGTATATGATTCTTTACACAATGTAACGGCGCTGTTATTCAGTGAAAATCCTAAAGAACCGGCTTTGATCTTAACTGGTTTCAGGAAGGAAAGCAAGGGTGAAAAACCTGAGCTGAAAGCTGCATTCATTAATGGAGATATTTTCGTTGGCGACGACCAGCTGAAAGCATTGACACAGATCAAAACCAAGAATGAGCTGATCGGCGAAGTGATCGGGTTGCTAATGTCCCCGATACAAAGGGTATTAGGCGCTTTACAAAATAAAGACGCAGCAAAAGCAGACGAAGCGGTTAGTCCCGTTGCTGAAGCAACTGCTCCAACTGAAGCCATTACAAAGCCACCCGCTGAAACGCCCGCTCCAACTCAAGCCGTAGCGTCTGCTAAGCCAGTAGCCGAAGTAACTGCACCGATTCCGGAAATTGTAAAACCAACTGCTGAAGCATCTGCTCCAACAGTGGCAACTGCAAAACCAGTAACGGAAGTTGCACCATCTGCAGAAGCTGAAAAGCCGGCTGCAGAAGTTGTGAAGCCAACTGCAAAAGAAAAAGCAGCTACACCAACTGAAACTGCAGAAGTGCCCGGACCTGAAGCAACTACACCAGCTATAGCTGCCGCAAAGGCGGTAACTGAAACAGTAGTTGCACCGGATGCGGCAGCAAAACCAGCCGCTGATAACACTGGTGCTTCTGAAGCAAAAACGAAGGAAGCAGAGTAGTTAATTTAATACATATCCGTTTATACGGATCAATAATAAAATTACTCCCTGGCCCGACGGGTAAATAAAGGCATCAACAATTTTTTTAAAAACTCCGCCGGAGTGTAAAACAATGAAGGCGGAAAAAATTTAAACATCATGGCAGACGTAAAAGTATTAGCTGAAAGCTTAGTAAGCTTAACAGTAAAACAAGTACAGGAATTAGCAGAATTTTTAAAATCAGAGTACGGTATTGAACCAGCTGCAGCAGCGGCTACTGTGAGTTCAGGTGCCGCCGAGGTGGCAGTTGTTGAAGAAAAAACATCTTTCAGCGTAATCTTAAAAGCAGCAGGTCCCAACAAATTATCAATCGTTAAAATCGTTAAGGAATTAACAGGATTAGGATTGAAAGAAGCAAAAGATTTAGTAGATACGGCTCCCAAACCAATTAAGGAAGGCGTTGACAAAGCAACAGCCGAAGAATTGAAGAAAAAGCTGGATGATGCAGGTGCTGATGTTGAAATAGCTTAATTCAAAATTTAATAAAATCGCTTTAAAGCCGGGGAGCAATCTCTGGCTTTTTGATTTTGTTTATAATTTTAGTTAGGATTCATGAACTGACGCAGGAGCAGATTATGATTTTTTGTTTAATCCGTCAATTCATGTTTGATCAATCGCTAATGAGGAATATCTTTAGTTGAAGGAAAAGTAAATAATACTTTTTACTTTAACTACGATATGAAGCATTGTCCATCGTTTTGCGCATCCTTCATGATCTGTTGAAAGGTGGCCAGGCCTCGTGAATGTTCAACTATTCTTTATCGCACCCCACTACAACAGAACAGTTACCTTTAATAAAAAACGAATATATCGCTATGGAAACCCGGTGTAAACATGATATTGGGTCGTTCGAGACCAGTATTATTTTGTTGGTGTTGCTGCTACCTTTCGGTACCTCAATAGCCCAGCCATTTATTACTGGGCTTAGTCCGTCCAGCGGCCCAGCAGGAACGGTTGTAACTATTACCGGCACTGGATTTAGTCCGATCAGTACAAATAACATTGTAAATTTAGGTGGCATAAAGACTTCGGTAAATTCAACTAACGCCAGCTCAATTAAATTTACAGTTCCCACCGGCATCAGTGCAAGTGTTCCGTTAACCGTTACAGCCAATGGCCTAACCGCTTTTTCCCCAGTTTCTTTTGTTACTACATTTGCTGGTTCCGGTTCTTTTAAACCCGGAACATTTACTAATAATTCCAGCATCGCCTTGCAGACTTTCACACAGAGTATGGCGATAAGCGACATGGATGGCGACAATAAGCCCGATTTAGTAACGACACACCCGGGCGACAGCTCATTTTCTGTTTATAAAAATTCTGGTACCAGCACAGCTATTGGCTTTGCAGCCGGGTCAGATTTCAAGAGTAATATTCCACCATATTCTATTGCCGTTGGCGACTTGGACGGAGATGGCTTTCCTGATATCGTGGTTGGCAGTTCGGATTATTCTTCAGCGAATAATATTTCGGTATTCCGAAATACTACCAAAAATGGTATTTTATCATTTGCCCTGAAGGGGACTTATACGATCCCTGCTCCGGCATATAATATCGTCATTGGTGAAATAGACGGAGATGGGAAACCTGAAATAATAACAACGGTTAACAATGGGATTTTTGTCCTGCAAAATACTTCCGTTTCAGCAACTGTTTCTTTTAGCGAAGGTATTTATTTTTCGGCAGGGCAATATCCCAGCGACCTGGCAATAGCGGATATTAATGGAAATGGAAAGGCTGACATGGTCATTTGCGATGGTAATGGTAGAGTGCTTATTTTGAATAATATAAGTACATCCGGTACTATTTCTTTTGACGCACCTATACCTTTTAGTACGGGCAATGGTGGCGAAGCAATGGCCGTAGGGGACCTTGATAATGACGGGAGAGCGGATATAGTCGTTGCGCAATTCGGACAGTACTCACTTGCTATTTTAAAAAATACCGGTGCCGGAAATGTCATTTCGTTTGCGCCGCACTACGACCTCAATGTAGGACACCAGACATGGGGGGTAAAAATGGCTGACATGGATGGCGATAGCAAGCTGGATATTGTTTGTTCGAATTACGACCTATCCTATGAGGTATCCCTGTTCCGGAATATAAGCACCGCAAGCCTCTCTTTTGAACCCCCGGTATATTATTATACCGGTGGTAAAAACTGGAAACTGATAGTAAGTGATTTAAGAAATTCGGGTATACCCGATATTGCTGTTTTACAAAATGAAATCGATAAAATAGCAACACTCCGGAATAAAAATGGCGAACCACCGGTTCTTACATCTTTTACACCTTCCAGTGCCGGTCAGGGCGCCCCCATAACAATAAAAGGATCAAATTTATTTTCCGTAACCGCAGTAAGTTTTGGGGGCGTAGCGGCTACGGATATAAAAATACTCTCGGATACCAGCATCAGAGCTTTGGTAAGTGCCGGATCTTCCGGTGCGGTAAACCTGATTACTCCGGCCGGTTCTGCTACACTGCCAGGATTTGTTTTTAAAATCGCTCCCTCTTTTACCTCTTTCACTCCTTCCGGCGGCCCGGTTGGTCAGGTCGTTAAAATTATCGGAACCAATTTTAGTACAAGTGTTGCAGGCAATGCTGTTTACTTTGGCGGGGCAAAAGCAAATATTATCAGTGCAACTGCCAGCACTTTGATGGTGACCGTGCCTGTAAATGCAATGTTTCAACCGATATCAGTCACAAGCAATGGTTATAGCGTTTATTCAAATAAACCCTTTCATGTTACATTCCCCGATGGCAATCTTAATTTATCAACATTTATAAAAAAGATCGATCAGTATGATGGGTATGCCAGTATCATGTTGAACGCCTCACTTGCCGATATAGATGGAGACGGAAAAACGGATATTATCGTCAGCCTGACGAAAGATATGGAAAGTTATGGCGAATACAGGGATAGTATTGCCGTTTACAGGAATACCTCAGTGAATGGCGCGGTATCCTTTGCGCCACGTGTTATTTTCAGCACCTCCGGGGTGATTACATTTGACGTAACCACCGGCGATTTTGATGGAGATGGTAAGATCGATATCGCTGCAGTGAGCCAGTCATATACAGGTGGCTACAATGGTATAGACATATTCCGCAATACGAGCACACCCGGAACAATATCATTCGAAGTGCCAGTTCCGATTTCCGGGGGGTTCAATCCATACCAGGTAATTTCAGCCGATATGAATGGTGACGGCAAACCTGATTTGGTTGTAGCTGCAGGTTCAGACATCATTTATGTGTTTAAAAATATAAGCTCCGGTTCCACTATATTGTTTGATGCCCTGCAATCTTTTCGAATGGTGAACGGAAGCGCCTCCAGTGTATGTGCCGGAGATCTGGACGGAGACGGGAAACCTGAAGTCATCGCTTCCAGCACCACCATCGATTCCATTGTAATTTTTAAAAATATAAGTACGATTGGTACAATCAAACTAGAAACTGCCCCGGGTTGTAATGCCGGCCGCCGCACAACCTTTGTAACAATGGGCGATATGGATGGAGACGGCAAACAGGATATTGTAACAGGGACAGGTTTTTATAATTATGCAGGATTGCCGTTTATTAGAGACACTGGAATTATAGTGGCCAGGAACCTGAGTACGACCGGAAATTTTAATTTTGCCCCGCCCGGTAAAGTGCTGCATTGTTACCCATGGAATATTGTTGTTACTGACCTGGACGGGGATGGAAAAACAGATTTGCTTTCCACGGATCGCAATGATTCACTTGCGATTTTTAAAAATACACGTAATACCAGTAATTCATCTTTTTCAAAACTCAGCTATTTACTGCCCAATAATTATGTTCCGAAAGGTAGTGCAGCAGGAGACCTTGACGGAGATGGAAAACCGGATATTGTAATTATTGATAACAACATCGTTCGTGTACTCATTAACCAAAATGGTTCCGACATAGCAATTTGCCCGAATGGAGATAGCTTTCTTTTTTCCAATATTGGTGGTACTATTTATCAATGGCAGGTAAATACGGGTAGTGGCTATTTCAATATCAGCGACAACCTAAATTATTCAGGTACAAACACGATAAAACTGACGTTAAACAATATTCCGTCGGCATGGTATGGATATCAATATAAATGCGTAGTGAGCGGAACTGACAGTAAAACGTTTACTATAAAATTTGTAAATCAATGGACAGGAGCCGTTAACTCAGCCTGGGAAAACACCGGCAACTGGAGTTGTGGGGTATTACCAGAAATCAATACGGATGTGGTTATTAGTACCGGATCAGTGACAATAAATTCAAATGTGATTGTAAGAAGTTTAAAATTAGATCCTGATGTAATTTTAGCTGTGAATCCTATCTATCGGATTACTATTTCGCATTGATATTAACCTAACCTTGACTCGCACTTCCACGAACGGAAATATCACAATTATTTTAGTAAGGAAAATGGTCACGACTTGAAAAGCTGGTTAATTTACCAGGCGATGTTTTTTTTCCTGCATAAAATATCCCGTGTGACGTTTTTTTCGTGTGTTGTAATATTTGTATATTTGCAAATTCCCGTTAAAAATCGACAGTTTTAACAAAAATCTTCATTTTTAGCAAAAATCAAACCAAAAATGTGAAAATTAGATTGGCGAATTTCTATAATTGAATTCTTATCCGTACATTTGCAATCCTTTATTTTTGGGTTACCTGCACAATTTTGTTTTTAACCATGATTAAGGAACCTTCTCAGCACTAAAACGTTTTAATTACAATATGTCTGCAACAAAATCCCCCGCTGCCCAGCGTTTCAATTTCGGAAAAGTTGAACTCTTAGCGGAAACTCCCGATTTACTCGGAATCCAGATCCAGTCGTTTAAAGATTACTTCCAGTTGGAAACTACGCCCGATAAGCGTAATAACGAAGGATTATTCCGTGTGTTCAAGGAAAATTTTCCGATTACCGACACACGCAACATCTTTGTACTGGAGTTCTTAGACTATTTCGTTGATCCTCCCCGCTACACTATCGATGAATGTATTGAAAGAGGATTGACCTATGCTGTTCCGTTAAAAGCAAAGCTCCGGCTAAGTTGTAATGATGAAGAACACGTAGATTTCCAAACAATTGTTCAGGATGTGTTCCTGGGAAATATTCCCTACATGACACCGCGTGGTACATTCGTGATCAACGGCGCAGAAAGGGTAGTGGTATCCCAGTTACATCGCTCTCCCGGTGTATTCTTTGGCCAGTCTGTTCACCCGAACGGAACCAAGATCTATTCTGCACGTGTAATTCCTTTTAAAGGCGCCTGGATGGAGTTTGCTACAGACATCAATAACGTAATGTATGCGTATATCGATCGTAAAAAGAAATTCCCTGTAACTACCCTCTTACGGTCTATCGGTTTTGAAACCGACAAGGATATCCTGGAATTATTCGGAATGGCCGACGAAGTAAAAGTTGATAAAAAAGGCTTGCATAAATTTTTGGGCAAGCGCCTTGCTGCACGTGTATTGCGTACCTGGGTAGAAGATTTTGTGGATGAAGATACCGGTGAAGT
>JBDTVX010000228.1:0-9771 GCA_040007015.1 Ferruginibacter sp.
CCGCTGCCTATTCTTTAATTTTTGCCCCTTTTGCTAAACCTGGCTGGGATGCAGGCTTTCACGCTTTTGATGTATACCATTTTACACTGGAGAACACCCGGTTTTTTAAAACCACCAAGCCCTTTACACAACTTGGTTACCAGATTGCATCCGGTAAAGAGCAAATGGTAAAAATATTACATACGCAAAGTCCCCGCCCCAATCTTAATTTTGGTTTTGAGTATCGCCTTGTTTCCTCACCCGGTTTTTTTATAACACAAAATACCAACCTCAACAATTACCGCCTTTTTAGTAATTACCAGGGAAAGCGAAAACGGTATGCGGCTTATTTTACCCTTGTGGGGAATTCGGTAAAAAATTCTGAAAACGGTGGTATAATAAATGACAGCCTGTTGTCTGATAAAGATTTTTCAAAGCGTTTCACCATTCCCGTTAATTTGGGCGGCGCTGTGGCTATTCAGCCAAATCCCTTTAAGGCAAATGTATCTACCGGTAATATTTATAAGGAGTTTACCTTCTTTTTGCGGCAAAGCTATGATATAGGAAAAAGGGACTCTGTGGCGGTAAACGATTCCACTACCGAATACCTGTTCTATCCAAAGCTTCGGTTTCAACATACCTTTACCTATAATACCTATAGCTACCAGTTTAAGGACGTTGTCGCTGATTCTATGCTCTACAAAAACTGGTACAATATAACTTTGAAAGACCCTACGGATACTTTAATAGTAACCGATCACTGGAAAGTGGTAACCAATGATTTTTCCTTATTGCAATTCCCCGATACAAAAAATTCAGCCCAGTTCGTGTCGGCCGGGGCAAGGCTTGAAAACATAGCGGGTGTATTTGACAGTAGCAGTAAAAGTTTTTATAATATTGTTTTGCATGGCGAATATCGAAACAAGACCCGGAACAAACTATGGGATATTATTGCAAAGGGCGAATTTTATTTTAATGGGGTTAATAGCGGGGATTATAGCATCTACGGCTCGCTTAGCCGCTACCTTAATAAAAAACTGGGTAGCATCCGGTTATCATTTAGTAATGCAAACAGGAGCCCTTCTTTTATTTATACCAATTATTCTTCTTTTAATTTTGGAAACACCGATTCCTATAAAAAAGAAAATATTATTTCTATAAAGGCCTCAGCAGACAATCCTTTCGTAAGTTTGTCTTTTGCCAATTACCTGATCACGAACCATATCTATTTTAAAGATTACCATCTTACGGATCAATACTCAAAGCTGATCAACATCCTGCAGGCAAGCGCATCCAAAAAGATCCGCGTTAGCAGAAGGTGGAACTGGTATACTGAAGTAACCCTGCAGCAAACCGATGGTGCCGGTCCAATAAAAGTGCCATTTATATTTACGCGTAACCGGCTAGCTTATGAAGGATTATTTTATCAAAATTTAAACCTGAGCGCCGGGCTTGAGTTCCGGTATTACACACCCTACAAAGAGTACAACTATTCCCCGGTGATGGGCCAGTTTATGCCTCAGGACAGCGTAACTTTTAAAAATCGCCCGGATATCAGCGGATTCATGCACTTCAGGATAAAAACCTTTACAGCCTATTTGCGTGCTGAAAACCTTAATGCCATTGATTTTTCCAATGGCTTCGGATTTACAAAAAATAATTTCGCGGCCCCACATTATGTGTACCCGGGTTTTATTTTTCGCTTTGGGATACTGTGGAATTTTATAAATTAGTCAGAAGGTGTAGGGTAGAAGGTTTAAGGTGTAGGGCGCAAGAAGTAAGGTTTAGGGTTGATGGTCCCCGACCTTACACTCCTGCTTTCGAATAGAATATAATATCTTTAACTTGTATCAAAATGAAAAAATTCTTACTGTTTATATTATCGCTGTTTCAAAAGAAAGATTGTTGTAAATGAAAAAGCAATTGCCAACACCGTATTGCTAAAGGACTTAGGGCTGGCTATTTACCTGTAAAAATTGCTTTGCGCTTTTCCAGGAATGCGCTTGCACCTTCTTTCATATCTTCTGTAGCAAAGCATTCCCCAAATGAATTGATTTCAGTAGCATAGCCGTTTTTTGTTTTATCAAACATAGCATTGACGGCCTCTATGCAGTGGCCAACTGCTAACGGCGCTTTTGTATTGATAAGGGATAATACTGCCACGGCCTTATTTAGTAATTCATCCGCAGCCACTACATAATTTACCAATCCATATTGCAACGCCGTACCGGCGTCGATCATATTGCCACTGATCAATAATTCAATGGCACGGCCCTTCCCGATAAGTTGGGTTAGCCGTTGGGTGCCTCCATAACCGGGGATCAAACCAAGATTTACCTCGGGCTGTCCAAACTTCGCATTGTCACCTGCAATTCGAAAATGACAGGCCATTGCTAACTCGCAGCCGCCTCCCAACGCAAATCCGTTTACAGCTGCGATGATTGGTTTTGGACTGTTTTCTATTTTAAAAAAAACATCCTGGCCCCTTTTGGCCAGGGCGATCGCATCCTCTTTACTCAGACCGTTAAACTCAGTAATATCAGCCCCCGCAATAAATGATTTTGACCCGGCACCGGTAATAATGGCCGATCTTATTGCGGGGTTATTTTTTATTTCATCCGCTACCTTATCAAGATCGCTGAATACATTCCTGTTCAATGCATTTAATTTATCTGGCCGGTTGACGGTAATAGTAAGTATACCGTTCGCAAGGCCTGTTAAGAGTGTATGGTACATGCGGAATATTTTTTCAAAAGTAGTAATAATACCCTCATCGTATCTATCTATGTTATGAAATTTCTTTCATTGTGTAGCATCCGTGGGCCTGCTAAAAATTAGCATCCGGTTCCGCTGCCAATTCATCGCTGGAATTACTACCCGAATCTGCAATACTTCCGTCTGCAGATACTGCTTTGCCGGTATAGGCCAGTGCCGCCGCCAGGATGACCAGTATGGCAGTTTTAAGAACTGGTATATACATGCCCCGTTCAAATTTTATTTTAGCGATGTTATTTTCTACCAGGGCAATGCCCCTAAAAACCAGTTTACAGGTGATAATGAATATCCATACAACCAGCAGTATTTTACTAAGCAATTCAAAGCCTTAGCCAATAGTAAAAGGGAACTCATAAAAAAACAGCCGGACAAGCATATTCAGCAGGGTAGAATAAAGTAATGCGAAGAAAAAAGATTTCTTTATAAACGCGGTTGCTTTACTGCTTAAAAACTGGTTTATGTTTTGATGAATTAGTTGCATACTTTATTTTTTTTATAGTGTATATACCTGTTTAAAACTAGTTGAATGTAGTGCTGACATGCTGCAATGCAGCCTGGCCCGGCATGCTTTTTTGCACGGTCGTTTTTTTTCTCTGGCGCTGAATATTCCATAGGTCTACCGTAATGTTTTTTTAGTAAAGCCGATTGCCAGTGTTTCTTTTTCTACCTTGATAAGAACCTCTACCTGTTGTTTACTTATTTTGATAAACGGGTAATTTGATTGTGTTGTCATGATTTTTATTTTTATTTTTTTTATTTATAAAGAAATATTTCCCTCCGTATGGTTGCTTGTTTTAATTTATTTTTATTTACTGCTGTAAATTGCGGCAATCATTATGAATGCAATAATATGATTAACTAAATGGCGGGAATCATTTATTAAAGGGTGAATAAATGCAGTTAAAGCGTTTAAACAATAACCTGGTTAGAAATAAATTCCATTTTTATTTGTAAAAAATTATGTTGCCTGCCGGCCAGGATATTTATGACAAAGCTGCTTTGTCAATAAACCCGCTTTCTTGAAATGTTGAAAAGATCTGTTAAAATACCGGGACCATTATAGTCTTTATTGGGAAGATCCAGGTGGAAAATCTCCGGCGGTATTTACGTTTATATTTCCTGCTGTTATAATATTTGATTTGCCTTCGCGATTGATTGTTACATCGGGCATTTCATTGCTTAGTACTTCAGAACTGCTTACTGTTAAAGCGCCGTGTAGAAAATACCGGCCAGGGTTTTTGGGGGAGCATAAACAACTACCCTGTCCTGAAATGGATCCTTTGAGGAGCTTGAAACGGTTATTTTCTCAGTTGCTGATCTTAACCAAAAATGTTTTCCACGCCTGGTTTTTCCCCGGCAATCTGAATTTCATTTGATGTATTGCCCGTAAGAATTACTGCTGCATTATTATCCGGGGTGAAACGTACTTTCTTTTATTTGAATTGTAAAAGTGTGACTGGCACCGGGTATCCGTTTGAATGCAGGAGCGCCGATCAACAGATATTGCGTGGAATTTGTTGGCGCTGGGGTATGTATGGACCCATTATTGAGAATGATAAAATTTTGGGGAATTAAACAGAATAAATTTGATTTTAACGAGTGGAGGCAACGAAGACCCGAGGATAATAATTTACGTAGGTGCAGAACTGCCTGAGAGTCATCAAGGAGAATATTTGTGAAGAATAATTTTTATTTTATTACATATTTCTTAATCTCTCTAATTGAGTTATATCCCAGGTATCTTTAGGCCTGCGGGAGTACAATTTAGTTGCTTTCAATTCTTCGTAAGAAACCAGCCTCAATTCAATCCCATCATTTAAATTGTGTAGTGACATTTTTTTTTCCGCTTCATCAAAGTTTAGTAGATGATGTAAAATGGTAAGAACATCTATTACGTTCGGCCTTGCTCCCAGTGTACACATAAAATGCGTAGTAAAGTCTTCATTTTTAATATCGTCAAATTCACTTTCTGTATACCCCATGCAAAGCATGGTATTAAAAAAGCATTCTTTATTTTTATTTGTTGGCGCTATCCATATATCCAGGTCTTCTGTCATTCTGTGGAATCCGTAATAGTTCACTGCATAACCGCCAATGCACAAATACCTTAATTTATTTTTTTGAGCACATCTCAAAAAATTTAAAAACTCAGGATGCTCTATATCCATCGGGCGAATGTTTTTGAAAAGTTATTTTTTTGGGGGAAGGTTTCAAAAAATCCTTGTTATTTTTTTTCTGCAGGTCGGCCAGCGCTCTTAACCTTTCCGATGGGGTTAGTAAAAAGAAATATTCCAGGAAATAGTTTTCCTGTTCTTCGAAGGACTTAAATATTTTAATTCTTTTTTCCATACCCAAATTTAAAAATTTCTATGTTCTTTTACACATCCTTTTATATAATCAGCTAAATCGGTAGTGGCGCCCGTCAGAAATAATTTACCAACGCCCTTTTCGTTCAGTTCTTTCCCAAATGGGACGTTTAAGGTCTGCAATTATTTGAAGTTAACTTTTTGATTATTCTGACAGTAAGGTTTAATTATGGTGGGAACTGTAATTAATTATCACATTAGCTAATGAGCAAATTAAACGCCTCCGCTGCCTTACCGATCCTTCTGATCGTTACTTCTTTTCCAATTGTTTCTGCAATTACAAAAACCGGGGGACCGGTTTTGCTGCCCACCAGCATTATCCTAAAGATCATTTGCAGTTCGCCGGCTTTAATATTTTTTTGGGTAGCTGATAATTTGAATATTTCCTCAATTGAAGCAGCCTCCCAGGTTGCCAGGTTTTCGAATTGCCCAATGATCCCGTTAAAATATTCCTTTTTGCTATTATCCCATTTTGGTTTCACGGATGCTTCATCATAGGATTTGGGAGATTCAAAGAAAAAGATGCCCTGCGTATAAAAATCCGGTAATAATGTACAGCGTTCCTTCACAAGGCTCATCACCTGGTGTAAATAACGCTCATCCATATCCGAAATTCCTTTTGCTTCAAAAATCTCCTTCACCCTTAGCTCATAATTATCAATTTCCAGCTTTTTGATCCATTCATGGTTGAACCACTTCGCCTTTTCAAAATCAAATTTCGCACCTCCTTTATGAACCCTTTCAATACTGAATTTATCGATCAGTTCATCCAAAGAAAATATTTCCTGTTCGGTTCCATCATTCCATCCTAATACAGCCAGCAGGTTGATAAATGCCTCGGGTAAAAATCCTATTTCTTTAAATCCTTTGGTGATGTCGTTGGTAACAGGGTCCATCCAGTCCATGGCATAAATAGGGAATCCCAGCCTGTCGCCATCCCGCTTGCTGAGTTTTCCATTTCCATCAGGCTTCAATATCAATGGAAGATGAGCCCATTGAGGCATTTCATCCAGGCCGAACAGGTATTTCCATAGCAGAATATGTACAGGGGCACTGGGCAGCCATTCTTCTCCCCTGAATGCATGACTTATTTTCATCAAATAATCATCCACCACTACTGCCAGGTGGTAAGTGGGCATGCCATCGGCTTTCAGCAATACTTTATCATCTACATTATTCGTGTCAAACTCCATTTTTCCCCTGATCATATCTGTAAAGGATATTACGTCGCCGGGATCTACTTTTATCCTGATCACGTAAGGCGTTGCTGATCTGAGCTTAGATTCGGTTTCTGCCGGTGATAAACTCAATGAATTAATCATCGTCATGCGCACACGGTGATCGTATTGCAAGCTGTTGCTGCCTTCCGCTTTTAGTCTTTCTCTCATCTCTTCCAATTCTGCGGGGGTATCAAATGCATAGTAGGCATTGCCATCTTTTACCAGTTGTTCTGCATATTGCCGGTAGCCGGCCTTTCTTTCACTTTGGCGATAGGGAGCATAGGGTCCGCCATGTACCACACTTTCGTCGGGCACCAGTCCGCACCAATCCAGGCAGTCAAAAATATATTTTTCAGCGCCCGCCACAAACCTTGCCTGGTCTGTATCTTCAATACGAACAATAAAATCACCGCCATATTTTTTGGCGAATAAATAATTAAATAATACGGTTCTAACGCCGCCTAAATGCAGTCCCCCTGTTGGACTGGGTGCAAACCGGACTCTTACTTTATCAAACATTTCGCAAAGATAAGCCCTGGCGTAAAGTGTGAGAAAATAAAAATTGGTACTAAAAACAAAAAAACGCCGCGGGGCGTTTTGTATTATTTAATTAATAAGGATCGTATTCAAATTACCGGAGTAAAAATGTGATGGGTGTTCCTCCATCGATGGCGATTGTGGCAACCTTATCACAGTCTCCGTTACCAAAATCGACAATAGCGCTGTGTTTGGGCCCTTTCAGTTCAATACTTCCCTTACTTATATTTTCGCAAATGGTCCTTTTTTCCAGCGCAATTAAAATTGCAGAAGTCCTGGTGATGTTGTTTGAATTAGTAACACTATTATTACCTGTGACAGAATAAGCATCATCCAGTAAATTTAATGGTGTATCATAGCCTGCTGTTTGTACCACATTTTTTATTCCACTATGCATCCAGTACTTTCCGGTTGGCGCGGTAATTTTTCCATTTTCCACTTTTCTTTCCCATCCTTTTACCGATGCAGTACTGTTATTGGTCCAGGTGATGGTTCCTTCTTTTTTAAAGTCATTTACATAATACCCGTCAAAAGTTAACACTGCTGTGCTTCCCTTCTTTCTTAAAAAATCCGATAGTATGATATTTATTTTTCCTTTACGGGTGATTCCATGCGCATCGGTACAACCTGTTTTAAAATCAATTACAATTGTTTTTGGGAAACCTGCTGTAGTTGATACAGTTACTTCTGCGCAACCCAATACACCAGTAGACTGAAAGGGCTCAAGCGGTCTTTCTTCCGTTAATCCCTTTTCCGTAGCCGCATTCATGAATATGTCATTGGCATCTTCTGTCAGGTTATCCGATATTGCCTGGTCGGTACTCAATTCAATGGTAGTTGCAATTTCGTCTTTATCGTTTTGGGCAGTTGAATCGGTTTTTTTACATGCCGTAAAACCGATGAGAGAGGTAACCGCTATTGCAATTACTAGTGTTCCTGTTTTCATATTTTTTTTGTTTTAGGTTTTGATGTGACTTATGACTTTATATTTTATTGCGGGTTTAATCAGTATTAAAAAATAAATTTGCCGATGTTCTATTTTATAAAAACGCCGGGATGGCTCAAGAAATTGTACGGTAATTGCATCTGGCAAATGCCTGGCAACGAAAAGATCATTTATTTAACATTTGATGATGGACCGCACCACCAGGCGACACCGTTTGTTTTGGATACATTAAAAACTTACGATGCAAAAGCCACTTTCTTTTGTATAGGCAAAAATGTGATTGAACACCCGGAAGTTTATGCAAGAGTTATTAATGATGGGCATGCGGTAGGTAATCATACTTTTAATCACCTGGATGGATGGAAAACAAAGGATGATGTTTATATGAGTAATATTGCGGAAGCGAAAAATCACATTGATTCTACTTTGTTTCGTCCGCCTTATGGAAGGATAACCAAATTTCAATTAAAACTTTTATCAAGTGTAAAATACGGACTCACAACGATTATGTGGACAGTATTGAGTGGAGATTTTGATGTAAAGCTTACAAATGAAAAATGCCTGGGAAATGTGTTGAGTAAATCGTGTACCGGCTCAATCGTTGTATTTCATGATAGTGAAAAAGCTTATGAAAGGCTGGTATTTACATTGCCAAAGGTGTTGGAATACTTCACTCAAAAGGGATTCCGATTTGAAAAGATTGTTATTTGAAGCGGCTGGATTGCAGAAGTGATTTTCGTAAATGTCCTGAAAAAAGAATGGGCCTGGGTAGAAACCCTGGCCCGTTTTTAATCCGTACCCTATGAAAACTGACCGAAAGGTACAAAGTTGTTTTTGAAATAGCAATATTTTTATTAACATATTTTTCGCCTTTTATAAACAGATCAGAAAAACGATTTTTTTACGATTGATTTAACAATAAATTACAAAGATTTGTATGTTTTGGAGATTGGTGCGTTTAACAACGTGTTTCGCTGTAATGATATTTTTTGGTCATTTTTGCATTTTAAATATACTATGAGATTAACAGATACACATTGCCATCTTTACGCGGAAGAATTTGCAACAGACATTGATGCGGTAATACAAAGGGCTGAAGCAGAAGGGGTTGATAAATTCTTTTTACCGGGTATCGACAGTACGGCTATGGCCGCCATGATCAGCCTGGAGCAACGTTTTCCGGCAAAATGCAGGGCCATGATGGGGTTGCACCCCTGTTCAGTGAAGGAGAATTTCAAAGAAGAATTACAGGTAGTAGAGGAATGGCTGGGCAAACGGGGCTTTGCTGCTGTGGGAGAAATAGGGCTGGACTATTATTGGGATAAAACCTTTGCCGCAGAGCAGGAGATAGTATTCAGGACTCAAATTGAATGGTCGATCCGGTACGGGCTGCCGATCTCCATCCATACCCGGAATGCAATTCAGGAGGCCATTGATATTATTAAAGAATATGTACCCGGGGGAGTGCGGGGTATTTTTCATTGTTTCGGTGGCAGCCATGAAAATGCAAAGGAGATCATCGATGCAGGATTTTATCTTGGGATAGGAGGAGTGGTAACTTATAAAAATGCGGGTTTGGCGGAAGTACTTAAAAACATTGATTTGCAACACATGGTTTTGGAAACAGACGCGCCTTACTTAACACCGGTTCCTTTCAGGGGGAAAAGGAATGAAAGCAGCTATTTAAAGTATGTAATTAAGAAGCTTGCGGAAGTAAAAAATTGTTCTGTTGAGGAGGTCGCTGCAGTCACAACAGCAAATGCTGAAAAAATATTCGGCTTATAAGGATCGAAACAGTATTTTTGCCCTCCCGAAAAATTCGTAGTTTTTTACCGGCTTAAACCGGGACATATCAAAAGAACAGGCGAAAAATACGGAGAATTTTATATTAATTGGAGACTTGTCCGAGTGGTTGAAGGAGCACGCCTGGAAAGTGTGTATAGGGGAA
>JBDTVX010000229.1:0-9702 GCA_040007015.1 Ferruginibacter sp.
GGGGAAACTCGTTAAAACAATTGAATACGATACCAATGGCCAGGTTATTAAAACAACCAACAAATAACAATTATACATAACCTTAGGTTAATCATTGCTTAATAATCGGGTAACATATTAAACTCAATTTAGTGTTTCATTAGCGAGCCGGACATTAGCAATCAATCATAAACAAGTTTCCTTAAGCAAATAGCAAATTCTCTGCTTGTACCACCTGTTATTCTTATCAGGTGGTTTCTTTTTTTAACAAGCGTGGCAACTTGTTTTATATCTTTACCACATGAATCATAGCTGGTATATTTTGTTTGCCGTCTGCGTATTAATGGCCTGTAACCATCCCAATAGAGAAATAAAAGAGCGTATAGCCGACGCCGATAGTATGGCCATCAATTATTTTAAGGGAGACGGAACGATGGATACGGTAGTAGCAGTTAAAATTATAAGGGATAAGAAAAAAATTGAACAACTTGCAGGTTTTATTTCTGAGCATTCAATTGAAAGAAATTATAAGTGCGGTTATGATGGATCGCTCCATTTTTTTAAAATGAACCAGGTGATACAGGATATTGATTTCAGAATGAACGAGCAGGGATGCATGTGCTTCTCCTTTTTGCAAGGGGGTAAATCACAGGCTACGGTTTTGTCGCGGGCGGCAAAGGAAATGATAACGTCATTTAGAAAATAGAAAAGCAGTTTCCGTTTGTTGTTGGTAAGAGACACAACAGCGCGTCACGGATGGTATGCTTTAATCGGGGGTACCAACAACGGTTCAGAATCGATAACCTCATTTAGAAAATAGAAAGGTATTGTTCCCGCTGGTGGATGGTCTTAGACGCAACAACGCTCATCACGGATAACTTGCTTTACCGGGATACCAACAACGGCTTCAAAAAATCAACCTTCCGGCATCCTGTGTTATATCCCTTGCGCTACTGCCTGGGTGTCTTTTATTTGTTGTTTATTTTTAATATTGTTTGTGCCTGGTAACAGGGAAAGTGATAGAACCCTGTCAATTATTTTAGCTGTCTCATCTTTATAATCTACGGATATTATTTTAGATTCATTGATCCAGCTATCTACCAGGCGGATGTATTTCTTTTTTAATTTTTTAATAACGGGTACTCCTAATTCTGCCGCCCCGGCTGCATTACAATGTTGCTCATATTGATGTTTCATGGGGATGATCAATAATTTTTTCCCCATATGCAATGCTTCCGAAGGTGTTTCAAACCCGGCCCCGCATAAGATACCTTCACAGGAAGTAAAGCTGGTAGTAAATTCACCTGCGCTTACTGGTTTTATAAGGCAATTATTTACCAGGTATGATTTTTTGGTGTGTTTGGAGAATATCTGCCATCGCACATTTTTAAAATTTGAAAAAAAGGATATTAATTTTTTATCCCCGTATGCGGGTAAATAAACGGTGTAATGTCCAAGGTTAGTTACAGGTGCATTGCGTATGGCTTTTCTAATAACCGGGGTAAAAATATTTTCAGCAAAGCTTTTAAAATGAAAGCCAACGCCTGTTTTGCTGGGCGCATAGTAGCGTAATACCATCCATGCAAAAAGATCTGCTTTAAGAGGCTTTGGCGAGCCTGTGTGCAACACAGCGTACTGGTGGCTCATAGCTATACAGGGAATATTTTTTATTTTACATGCCCAGGCACTGACCGGTTCAAAATCATTAATTACCAGGTCGTAATTTTCGATGGGTAAATTTTTTATTTCCGCTAAAAATTTTTTTGACTGGAATTGCTTGAAAGTTTTATAGAAATCGATACCCCCTTTTTTTCCAAAAATAAAACTGAACCCCCTTTGCCGGTATTTAACCAGATGGTTAATTTCTACATCGGCCTGTGTGCCGCTTAAAAGAATATCCAGGTCGCATTTTTTTTGTAACAGGGGGATTATTTCATTAGCCCTGCTCACATGCCCGTTGCCGGTAGCCTGGATGGCGTATAGTACTTTCATGGTTAAAAAATTTACGATGCGATTACAAAATCTTCCATCATCATTTTAAATAGTTCAGCGGTACGCAGGTATGCCCCTTCATCCAGGTAAAAAGAGTCATGAAGTTCATTTACCCGGGTGTCTTCATGATAATGATAGATTTTCCATGCATTATTTTCATACTCCAGGGCGGTAAGATTTTCTATCCAGTCGCCGGAGTTGAGATAGTTTACACTTCCATTACTGTTTGTAATGATCCTGTTGGCAGGTTGATGAATATGGCCGCAGAGCACGTAATCGTACCCTTTTTCAATCGCAATATCGGCGGCTGTTCCTTCAAAGTTATTGATGTATTTTACCGCGGTTTTCACGGAATTTTTTATTTTTTTGGATAAAGATATCTTTCCCTTACCCATTTTTTTACTGATGTAATTGATGAATGAATTAATGTAGATCAGTGTATCGTAACCAACTGCGCCCAGTTTGGCAAGCCATTTACTGTGTTTCATGATCACATCAAAAACATCCCCGTGAAAGATCCAGCTGCGGGTATTATTGGAATGGTGGATCACCATTTTATTTACGATGTGAAAATCGCCTATTGAAAAATGCTCAAACCTGCGGAGCATCTCATCATGGTTGCCGGTTATATAGTACACTTTAACACCCCGGCTAAGCATACTTGTAATTTGCTTGATCACCTGCATATGTCCTGCAGGCCAGTATTTTTTGCTAAACTGCCAGATATCAATGATGTCGCCATTTAACACAAGGATGGCAGGGTCGATCGTAGAGAGATAGCGGGATAATTCGTTGGCGCGGCATCCATAGGTTCCCAGGTGTACGTCAGATATTACAGCTACATCCAATTTTCTTTTTTCCAACAGGATTCGTTTACTGTAAAGTTCGCAAAGGAATGTTTTGTAATTGTAAACAAATGATTATCAAAACTTAAAGCCCCCCTTGGGGGGCAGGGGGGCCTAATCCTTTTTACTTTCCAAAGTAAAACCAAAAGTAGTGCCGACGTCAATAGTACTCCTTACGTGTATGGCCTGGTGATGGGCTTCCACGATATGTTTACAGATAGCAAGCCCTAATCCGCTACCGCCCACTTTGCGGCTTCTTGCCAGGTCAGTTCTGTAAAAGCGTTCGAATATCCTTCCCAAATGGTCTTCTCCGATACCGGCACCATCATCACTGATCTCAATCAAAATTCTTTTGCCATCAATTTTATAGGCGCTGGCTTCAATGAGGCCATTTTGTTTGCCATATTTAATAGCATTATCAATCAGGTTAATAATTACCTGGCGGATTTTTTCCTGGTCGGCATTTACAGTTAACGGAATCTCGCAGCCTTTCTTTATCCCAAGCTTTATTTGTTTCTCTTCGGCTTTTATAGTAAGTGATTCAAAAGCGTCTTTCACAAGATCCTGTATTACGAAATTGGCCTTGAATAATAATTGTTCCCCCCTTTCTAATTTCGATATTTCATCAAGGTCATCCACGAGGTTTACAAGACGGTCAATATTACGGGAAGTGCTGGCGAGGAATTTTTTATTTACCTCCGGGTTTTCGAGGGCCCCGTTTAATAAAGTATCTACATAGCCCTGGATGGCAAAAATCGGCGTTTTTAATTCATGCGATAGATTTTGCAAAAATTCTTTACGGTATGCTTCATTCTGTTTCAACACTTCAATTTCAGCTTTACGTTGCTGCGCCCAGTCTTCCACATCCTTCCTTACTTCATCAATACTTTTTTGGGGTAATATATTTTTGTAGTAGAACTCTTCCCGCTTACTTGCCTTGGTTTGATAGATCAGTTTATAGATCAATTTTATTTTACGGTATACGAAGCTTTGTACCATAAATAATATTAGTCCGTAGCTTCCCGAAAAAATAATTAAAAGAGATATCATTGCGATCCACCATACCGGTTGAAAAAAGTAAATGACGATACTGATAGGAAGAGAAATTATCAATGCAGTAGTTGATGATAATTGTTGCGGAGAAAGATTTTTTGCTGAAAACATGATAATGTACAGTGGTGATGTTAAGAAATAGGCGTGTAATAAAGGTCTGGCGATATATCTGCTTCGCACAAATATATATTATCCAAAGGTGTCACGTTCCAAATAATTAGTGAAAATCTTTCACCCGCGGTTAACCCCTGCTACCCGGTGGGGTTGGGAGCAACCGCCATCAATACAGCTACATAATGGCAGATAGCAGCGGCCAGTACAAACAGGTGCCATATCGCGTGATGGTATGTATATTTTTGCCATAGATAGAAAATAACGCCAATACAATAAAGACCGCCCCCGGTTGCAATTAATACAATCACCGGTATGGGCATGGCTGCGAAAAAAGTTTTACCTCCTGCAAATAAAATCCATCCCATTAAAATATAAATAGTAACAGAAGCTATTTCGAACCTGCCGGTAAAAAATATCTTAAAAAATATTCCCAATGCAGTAAGGCTCCACAAAATGACCAGCAATGAAATGCCAAACGGATTGTTTACAAAAATTAAAATGATGGGGGTGTAGGTGCCCGCTATTAAAAAATAAATACTGATGTGGTCCAGTATTTTCAATATCTCCTTAATTTTCGGTTGCTGAAAACCATGGTATAATGTAGAAAAAGTAAATAACATCAGGAAGCAAAACCCATAAATAACCGATCCTGCCATACCCGCCAGGTTATTATATTTAGTGGCATCGGCTATTAAAACGGGCATACTGATAATACCGAATAATATTCCAAAGCCATGCAAAAGGCTGTTTACTATTTCAAGCTTTAATTCTGATGCTTTTGCACCTGTTTTCATGTTCAATAGTTTGGACCAGGTGTAAGTTAAATTCTTTTTTGAAGAGAAAAAGAAAGGTAGAAAGGGAAAGGTCAATGGTCAATCGTCACAAATTGTTACAATTCAAATTTGTATCCTACCCCTTTTACAGTAGTGATACAATCAAGATTCAGTTTTTGACGGATCTTCCGGATATGAACGTCAATGGTGCGGTCACCTACAATTACTTCGGTACCCCAGACCTGGTTCAATATTTCATTGCGTAAAAAAACTTTACCCGGTTTGGAGGCCAGCAGCGCAAGTAGTTCAAATTCTTTCCGGGCCAAAATAATATCGCCGCCTTTGTAATTGATGATATATTTCTCCCTGTCTATTATTAGATCGCCGATTTGCACTATATCATTGTCCTCCTTGTTCAGCCTTCTGAAAAGCGCATTCACTTTACTTACTAAAATTTTAGGGCTGATTGGCTTGGTAAGGTAATCATCCGCACCTGTTTCCAGCCCGCGTATCTCCGTTCCTTCATCGCTTAATGCAGATAGAAAAACAATTAACGTTTCTTTAAAAGCGGGTTGCATGCGAAGAATATTACATACATCAATGCCGTTTTTGCCGGGCATCATGATATCCAGAATAATCAGGTCGGGCTGGTGCTTTTTGGCTTCATCAATCGCTTCATTGCCATTTTTTGCAGTAAATACTTCATATCCTTCAGCCTTCAGGTTAAATTGAATGATCTCCAGGATATCCGGTTCGTCATCTGCTATTAAAATCTTTTTAACAATGCTCATATTATTTTCGCTCCGCAAAAGTAGGTTATCACTTTAATCATTGTATCAGGTATAGCTCATTCCTGTATTATCAAATTGTTAACCCAATGCAGCAGTCCGGTTGCTAAACCCGTCTTAGAATCAGGGCCGGTAAATAAGCTTGGCTTTTTTTTACCATCTTTGCAGGAGAATACCATTTATGAAACAATTTCTACTACCCTTTTTCTTACTATCCGTCCTGAACGACGTTTTTGCAATCCAGGATTCCGTTGTAGTACCCATCGGCCGTCAGCGTTTTCACGACAGAATTAATAATGAACAGGTATTAACGGATAAGGCCGATGGAAAAAAGGATGGTATCATCCGGGTATCCGGCAATGAAGAAATTAACCTGCAGGTCACAGACGCATTGACAAGAAGAATCAACGAATTTCAGAACTATGTAGAAACAAATAATAATATTTCTTCAAATAATGAAAAAATAAGACAGCTTAATTTCATTGAGGAACTGGTTAAAGGTTTCCGGACAGCCTGGAAGCTGAGAAGAATTAATCCCGCACTGGCACCGGCACTGGTTGATAATTTTTATAAAGTATGGATTGTTAACATGGATAGCGGGAGCATCCTGCCTTTTATAGATGGAATGCCATACGAAGTGGGGACGATCCTTACAGAAATTTTTAACAATAATATAGGGTACCCCGACAGCAAAAGGTTGCTTTTTTTAAAATATTGCAAAATGCACCCTGATAAAATCCTTTCAATTATCAGGCCTTATGTGAATGAGTCTTTTGCGGATAGCCTCGTATTGGTGGCCTGCAAAAATGATCCCGAACAATTGTATGATTACGCGTATTCTACTAATTCGCCGGAGGGTAAGCTGATACAAAGAAATACTGATCCAATGGTTAAAGCCATCGTACAACTAAGCAAGATGAAGAATGCGTTGTTGTATTATCCTTTCCTGGATAATATTTTAAAAGACAAAATATCGATCGATTCTATCCGGAAATTTATAGGTGACGGCGACCGGGGTATGGATAGTGTAGGTTATTTTAAGTTATTGGTGAAAACAGAGAAGGACTATTATTACAGGGTAGGCGTGCTGAAAGATACGCCGATCGCTATGTTTGGAGTAAATGGGTTGCGGAAAATGTTGCAGACAAAAGCTATCAAGCATTTTATTACACCCATTAATAATCTTCATGAACAAAATAATTTAAACATCCGGATGAGGGCGCTCGATCCTTTATCGGCAGAAGATCTTTATTATGTAATTGTAATGGGGGAAAATGACATTTATACGTCCAGCTACAAACATAGTTTCGCCAGGTTGCTCCAGCGAATGGGTAATAAACCGAGGGGCGACTCGTTGCTGCTTAATGTAAATATGGATTATTTTAAAAAATTCATAAAAATGGCAGCCAACTTTAACCAGCTGGATACCTTTTTAAAAACAATGCCGGCAGGCAATGCCACTACATTAATGAAGGCGTTTGTTGCCAATTTAGATGAGGGAAACAGCCTGGAAGATGCGGTGGATGTAGCAGACAGTTATAGCAGCATCCGGAATACCACGCTGATGCAAAACATCCTGAGGAATGTAACTAACAACGAGCAGAAGAGTATTAATCAAAATAACAGCAAGGGCAAAACAATCTATGGGTTATTAAAAACAATTTTTTTATCCTCCGTTGATAACAGCATTGACCTTACCAGTGAGATAGGCATACCTTCTATTTATTCCATGGATTATAAATACCTGGCCGATGATAGCGGGAAAGTGATCCAGCAGGTATTTTTTTACGGAGATGAAGATGGCAAGACACAATTTCCGCAATTTGTAAGTTCGTTTTCAAATAAAGAATGGAAAATAAAATATCAGAAAGAGTGGGTGGAAATAAAATCCCTGACCGGTAAGAAAGTATGGATTTATGCCAATCTTCCTTTAAACAACGATAAAAACCTGGACGATACGGCACAAATACATTTAAGTAAGTGGCTGGCTAAAAATGATCTGCAGCCGGCAGTTGTTGTTCACCGGGGCCATAGTTACTGGTTGCCACGCACTATCGACAGAATGGGCAGTGGTGCAAAAATTATCGTGTTAGGATCCTGTGGAGGCTATCAAAATCTAAGCAAGATCATTGCTGATTGCCCGGATGCAAATATTATTTCCACAAAAGAAATAGGTAAGGGCGATATTAACAGGCCCATCCTTAATTACCTGAACCAGGCAATTGCTTCCGGTAAAACACTTGTATGGAAAGATATGTGGGCCTCGCTGACAAAATTATTTTACAGTGATCCCAATAAGGGCATCAGAGAAAGCTGGGACGACTATGTTCCCCCGTACAAAAACCTGGGCGCCATTTTTATCAAAGCGTATAACAAGAAAATGGAGGGGGAGTTGTAGGCGGACAAAGAGTATATAAAGTTTTTTAAGTATATAAAGTATATAAAGTATATAAAGTTTTTATAGTATATATTGTTTACTTAAATAGGATAGCCTTTTAGAATAGTGGTTTAGGAATGTTTTCTTTTCCACAAATATCCTGATATTCAAAATGCCGATATCCATTCTCCCTTTACCTTCTTAATATCTTCTTAATATCTTTGCTTTATGAGTGAGCAGCCTAAGGTAAAAAAGGTCTTCGATTTTTCAGTATTACGAAGGGTGTTCCATTTTGCTGCACCTTATAAAAATAAATTTTTCTGGTCAATCTTCCTGGCAATTTTTTTGGCGGTTATTTCCCCGGTAAGGCCCTGGCTTATCCAGGTTACAATTAACAAAGGGCTGGTGGCAGATGCACAGGTATGGTTTTTAAAGGGAGCATCGCAGGTTATTATCGGCATCACGATCATCCAGGTAGCTTTATTATTGATAGAAACAGCCTGCCGTTTTATTTTTACTTTTTATACGGCATCGCTTGGGCAAAGTGTGGTAAAAGATTTGCGGGTAGCCACGTATAAAAAGGTGATCAGTCTCAACCTGTCTCAATACGATAAAACCCCCATCGGCACACTTACCACCCGGACAATCAATGACATTGAATCGGTCAACGATATTTTCAGCGATGGGTTGATACCTATTATTGCAGACCTGTTGTCTATTATCGCGGTGTTGTGTTATATGTTTTATGTAGACTGGAAATTAACACTGATCTGTATGGCCCCGTTCCCGGCATTGATCATTGCCACTTATTTTTTTAAGGAAAGTGTAAACAGGTCATTTATCCGTGTGCGAAACGCAGTAGCCCAGCTAAATGCCTTTGTGCAGGAGCACATTACGGGAATGGCTATTGTGCAGGCTTTCGCAGCCGAAAAAAGAGAATTCAATAAATTTAATGCCATCAACAAGGAGCATCGGAATGCAAATATCCGGTCCATTTTTGCTTACTCTGTTTTTTTTCCCGTGGTGGAATTAGTGCTGGCTATCTCACTCGGGTTATTGGTATGGTGGGCGGGTGGGGCTCAAAGCCCTGAAGCAGCAGGAAATATTACGGCTTTTATTTTATGCCTGAATTTATTGTTTCGCCCGCTAAGGGTAATAGCAGATAAATTTAATGTGCTGCAAATGGGAATGATCGCCAGTGAAAGAGTTTTTAAAGTGATGGATAATAAAGATGTAACACTTCCTACAGCCAAAGGAGTTTCCAATTCCAAAGCCACCATTATAAATGGAAAGGTGGAATTTCAAAATGTTTGGTTTGCCTACATTGACCAGCAATATGTGTTAAAAGATATTTCATTTAAAATTAATGCCGGGGAAACACTGGCAATTGTGGGCAATACCGGGAGTGGTAAAACTTCCATTATTAGTTTACTCAACCGGTTATATCATATTCAGAAGGGGCGCATCAAAATTGATGATACGGATATTGAATCCTTTGACCTGTTTTACCTTCGAAGCAAAATAGCCGTTGTTTTACAGGATGTATTTTTATTCAGCGGATCGGTGTACGATAACGTAACCCTGCGAAACAGGGATATACAAAAGGTGCAGGTAGTGGAAGCGGCCAGGTTAATAGGGATACACGATTTTATAATGCAGTTGCCGGGCGGGTACGATTACAATGTAATGGAACGGGGAGCGACACTTTCTTTGGGACAACGCCAGTTATTGTCTTTTGTAAGGGCCCTGCTGTACAATCCCTCAATACTGATCCTGGATGA
>JBDTVX010000230.1:0-9670 GCA_040007015.1 Ferruginibacter sp.
TGCTATAACTTTTCTTGCAACCAGGGTATTTGCATTTGGTTCTTTCCTGGTAAAAAATATTCATGAAAAGTTGGTAAAATCTGTTTAGAGAATGCTAATTAACGTTAAAGAAATAATAAATGTCTTTTTTACATTTACAAAAGAAATTTTATTGACTTTAGCAAAGCATTCCGGCCCGCTTAACTACCAAAATAACAATCATGAAAAAATTAAGTTGCTTTTTATTCTTTTTTTTGGGGGATAATAACGATCAGCTTTCTTTAAATCATTATGCCAAAGAGGGCGTGGTAAAGGGTTTACACTGGAATGATTTACACCTGCGTTGAATTTTAGCTTAAATCCAATTAAAATTCTTTCGGCGGCAGGTAACCTGCAAATTCATCTGCAGGAAATTCGCAAACTGATTTTGTACGGTGTTTTGTTAAATTGTATTGATTCAAATTAATTTGTTTTTGAAACAGTTGTTTATATTTATTTCACTGCTGGGGATAAACTATTCCTCTATTACGGCGCAAAATGCCGTAAACATTCCGCTGTTACAGGCGAAATTCATTACAGGTAATAATGAAGCTTACAAAAAGCCGGCTTACAATGACAGCGGGTGGGAAATACAACAATTGGGACAAACCTGGCAGGCACAGGGTCACCCCGATTATCACGGATATGCGTGGTATAGGATACACCTTTTAATTCCATCCTCTTTAAAAGAAACAGCTTTTTGGAAAGATAGCCTGCGTATTTACCTGGCGCATGTAAACGACGTGGATGAAACTTATTTAAACGGAAAATTGATTGGCCATACCGGAAGTTTTCCTGGTGAGGATGGTGGCTATGCTAGTAAATGGCCTGCTGTTCGTGAATACCATATTCCTTTAAAAGAAGAGGCAATTCATTGGGATAGCGATAATATAATTGCCATCAAAGTTTTTGATGGTGGAGGCACCGGTGGAATATTTATGGGCCAACCGTATATCGATTTACTGGAAAAAATAAACGGGCTTTTAATAAGCATCGATCATGAACAGATCCGTTATAATAGAGACGGAAATGCCAGTGCGAATATTATGTTGCATAATCAATACAAGGTGCAGCTAAACGGAACTTTGCAAACCAGTATCGTGGATGAATTAACCGGGAAGACGATTAAAAATATGCGGCAACAATTGCTGTTAGACCCGTTGGGGAAAAAAAATATAGTACTCGCCATGCCCAATAGAGCCGGCATCGCAATTCATCTTTTGTTTAAGGAAAAAAACTCCGGCCTGGAACTGGCAAAGATGGTCACCCTGCCTTATATACTAACCCCTCAACCGGGAGACAAGCCTGTTATCCATGGCGCTGCGGTTACGGGACTTAAACCTGGTCATCCATTTATTTATAAAGTAGCAGCCACCGGTAAAAAACCTTTATCCTATTTGGCTGATAAAATGCCGGAAGGATTAACATTGAATCAACACACGGGTTTGATTACAGGCACAATAAAAACTGCAGGTGGATACGAGATCAATATCACGGTAAAAAATACAAATGGATATGATACAAAAAGACTCAAAATAAAAGCCGGTAATATTTTGGCACTTACACCTCCTATGGGCTGGAACAGCTGGAATTGCTGGGGCACAAGTGTAAGTGATGATAAAGTGAGAAATAGTGCAAAGGCATTGGTTGATCTCGGGTTGACCGGTTATGGATGGAACTATATTAATGTGGATGATGGCTGGCAGGCAATGCAAAGATCGGCTGACGGTGAAATGGTCCCGGATGAAAAATTTCCGGATATGAAAATGCTGGGCGATTATTTACACGGGAATGGTTTACGTTTTGGTATGTATTCATCTCCGGGCACACATACCTGTGGCGGTTTTCCCGGGTCTTACCAACATGAGCTGCAGGATGCGTCCATGTATGCCGGCTGGGGCGTCGATTACCTTAAATATGATCTTTGCAGTTCTATCGATAGTATGAAAAACAATGTATCGCCCGCAGATCATCAGCACCCGTATAAAATAATGCAGGCCGACCTGGCACAACAGAGCAGGGATATCGTGTACAGTATTTGCCAGTATGGAATAAAAGATGTTTGGAAATGGGGAAGGGAAATGGAAGGTAACTTATGGCGTACAACAGAAGACATTGAAGATACCTGGGAAAGTTTGTACCATATCGGGTTTAAACAAGATACCCTTTTTCCTTATGCCGGGCCGGGTGGCTGGAATGACCCGGATATGCTGACTGTAGGAATGGTAGGCTGGGGAGAAAACTTACATCCAACAAGGTTAACGCCAGACGAACAATACACTCAACTAAGTTTATGGAGCATGCTTAGCGCGCCTCTTTTGATTGGCTGTGATTTGAGCAGGCTGGATAAGTTTACGTTAAACCTTTTAACCAACGGTGAAGTGATAAGTATAGACCAGGATGAACTTGGCAAACAGGCCAGGAGATTGATCAATAAAGATTCAATACAGGTTTATATAAAAGATTTGGCAGACGGAAACAAAGCAATTGCACTTTTCAATATAAGCCAAAAATACCGGCACTATTATGCTTCTTTTAAAGCTCTTGGATTAAATGATAATTATCATGTCAGGGATTTGTGGCGACAAGCTGATATTTCTGATCACCTGCAGGGTGTTGAAAAAAGGATTCCGCCACATGGAGTATTTCTCTTTAAATTAACTTCTTCTGGTAAACATAAAAAATAAAAATTGCACCCCAAAATTAAAAAAAATATTATTGCTTTTTCTCAATAATTCTTTAAAAACTAACCTCATAAGTTATGAGCTTATTTTTCTTCAATTCTTTTCCATTGGGCAATAAATCAAAAAATAAACCCTGCTGCATTTCTTATTTTACATAGGTAAAATTCGTTAATCATTCGATAAAATCTGTAAACTGTTAATGTGCTCATTTTTATACTTTTATAAAAGGCTATAATACCAATCTACTGATAATAAACTTTATTAATAAACTAAACTGTTATGAAAAAAAAATTATTACTTCGGCCCATGCTGCTTATATTGCTTTTGATAGCTGGTTTGGCAAATGCACAGAATATCGTTGTGAGCGGCAAAGTTATTAATGACAACGGGTTGCCGGTGCCTGGTGCATCCATCAGGATAAGTAATGGCAAAAAGGGAACTGCAGCCGGCGACGACGGCACCTTTAGTATACAGGCAGGCAATAAATCAACGCTCGTTGTTTCTGCCCTTGGGTATGCCACACAGGAAGTGACGCTTAATGGTACCGGGGTAACCATTACCTTATTAAAATCGGTAAAAGAACTAAGCGATGTAACAGTTACAGCACTTGGGGTTAAAAGGTCAAAAAGAAACCTTACCTATAGCACGCAGGAAGTGAAAGGAGAGGTGCTCGCTAATTCAAAAGAACCCAACCTCGTCAATGCTATGGCTGGTAAAGTTTCCGGTGTACAGATCACAAGTTCGTCCGGAACAGCTGGTGCCTCCTCAAGGATTGTTATCAGGGGTGCCACTTCTGCCACAGGCGATAACCAGGCATTGTTTGTGGTAGACGGCGTTCCGATTAATAATGATGAAACGAGCAATATTGGGGGTGGAGCAGCCGGCGCAGGCAGCAACAGGGTAGTTGATATAGACCCTGCTATCATAGAAAATATTACTGTGCTCAAAGGAGCTGCCGCTACTGCATTGTATGGCTCCTCAGGTGCAAAGGGAGTAGTAATGATAACTACAAAAAGTGGTGGTACAGATAAAAAACCTGCCTTGTCTTTATCTTCTGATCTTTCATTTGAGAAACCACTGTTGCCTGAAAGACAAACTAAATATGCACAGGGAATAGATGGAGTTTTTTATGATGGCGAGAATAATAAGACCAGCGCCTCCTGGGGGCCGGCGATGGATACGTTGAAAATAAACGGGGCTGCGGCGCCACGTTATGACCCCTTCAAATCTTTCCTGAGAAAAGGGATCACATCAAACAGTACCGTCAGCGTAAGCGGCGGCGGCGGCAATTCAGGATATTACATGTCCTACTCTTATTTTGATCAGCAGGGCTTTATACCTAAGAATGATTTTAAACGCCATTCCATTTTTGCAAAGTACAATACTAAAATATATAAAAATCTTACCAGCACTTTTCAACTGGAATACAGCAACTCCAATCAAACAAGATTACCGGAGGGTGCAAGTAACGGGCCATTGTTTGTGGTACTGGTTCAGCCCATATCATGGAATCCGTTGCCCGCACTAAACCCCGACGGTTCACAGCGATTGTACAGGGCTTCAAGGAATGCACCATTGTGGGCAATCGATAACATCAGCAATGCTTCAGTGGTAAATAGATTTATTCCGATCCTCACCGTTAATTATACACCTTTTAGCTGGCTGACCATTACAGAAAGAGGTGGCGCAGATATGTATACGGAACAGGATAAATATACAGAATCACCCAGTACTGCCATTGGTTTGCCAGGCCAGATCAGGGATCAAAACATAAATTTCAGGCAGTTTAACAATGACCTGATCGTGAATGCGCATAAACAGTTTAACAAGTTCGATGTGAATTTATTAGTGGGCAATAACATTTACACCAATTACAGCCAGAATACTAATTTAAGAGGGCTCGGACTTACAATTGATGATTTTAATAATGTTTCTGGCGGCCAAAGTGTAACGGCTTCTGAAGCCCACTACCAGCAACGAAAAGTAGGATATTATGCACAGGCAAATATTGACTACAACCGGTTGCTTTCCCTTTCCCTTACCGGACGCTATGATGGCAGCTCGGTATTGGCCAGGGACAAAAATTTCTATCCATACGGGTCAGCAGCGCTTAGCTTTATATTTTCGGAATTATTTGCTTCCTCACTTTCGGATGTAATGAATTTTGGAAAGATTCGTCTATCCTACTCCACGGTAGGAAACGATGGGGTAGGGGCTTACCAGTTAGGAACCCCTTATGTTCTTGCTTCAAGAAGTACAAGCACCGGCGGCAACTTTCCATACCAGGGGCAGCCTGGCTTTTTATTGAGCTCAACACTCGGTAATCCAACCTTGCAGAACGAGCGGTTAAGCGAATATGAGGCAGGGCTTGAAACACGTTTCCTCAACAGCCGGTTCGGTTTTGAAGCATCTTATTTTTACAGGAAATCGATAGATGGGATTATTCCGGGTGTTTTAATTTCAAATGCTACGGGTTATAGTGGCACCACCGTTAACAGCGCCAGTATTGAAAACAAGGGTTTCGAATTTTTATTGAATGCTTCAGTAGTTAAGAATAATATTTTCGGTTGGGATCTGACTTTCAATTTTACGAAAATCCGAAATAAAGTGCTGGCCCTTTATCCGGGGTTAACCCAATTGGGAAGATTAATTGTGGGTCAGCCATATAATATTTTTTATGGCGACCGGTATGAGCGCAACTCCGCGGGCCAACTAATGATCGATGCTACCGGTGCACCAATCGGGGCAGCAACGCAGGGGATTGTGGGCAATGCAAATCCAGACTGGCTTGCCGGCCTTAATAATAGTTTTCATTATAAACAATTTGGCCTGGATTTCTTTTTTGATATGAAAAAAGGCGGGGATGTCCAAAACGATATCGATGCGGTAGCTGATTTCTATGGCACATCGAAAGCCAGCGAAAATCGGGCGCCATTTGTTGTGGAAGGAATTAGTGTGACTGATAATAAACCGAACACAGTAGCTATCAACGCGCAAACTTATTATCGCAATACAAGGAAATATGAATCCAGCATCCAGGATGGAACATATATTAAGCTTAGAACGGCGAGCTTGTATTATCGTCTTCCACCATCATTATTGGCTAAAACATTTGTTAAGTCTGCGTCCATTTCTGTAACAGGGCGTAACCTTTGGATATATAGTCCGCATTTTACCGGAGCCGATCCGGAAGTAAGCTCATACGGGGCCGGAAATGGGGTAGTGGGAGTATATTCATTTTCAACCCCCACTTCACGTTCAATAAATTTTTCTTTAAAATTGGGCTTTTAAGCTTTAATGCATAAAAAATAAAGGCAATGAAAAAATCATTTTTTATACTCACATTATTTATTAGTACGCTTAGCGGTTGTAAAAAATTTCTCGATGTTAACACGGATCCAAACAACCCCGTTGACGTACAGGAATCGCTGATACTTGCACCTGCCGAATTAAATATATCAGATAATATATTTGCCGGTAACGCAGCAATTATCATTCAAAATTATTTACAGGCAATTGCTCCTAACCAGGAAAATCCCGGGCTTTGGAATTACCAGTTGTTCAATATTGACGTGGATGGCGATTGGTCTGCAGTTTATGTCGGGGGCCTTAATAACCTGAATATTTTAAATATTAAGGCAACCGCAAGTGGAAAAAGCAACTATGCGGCCATCGCTAAGATTCTGTCGGCGTACGTGTTAGGAACTGCCACCGATATATGGGGTGATATCCCCTATACGGAAGCTTTTAAAGGTAGTGCTAATTTTACCCCGGTATATGATAAACAGGAGGATATTTATAAGTCTGTTCAAACCCTGCTGGCTGCTGCTTTAGATGATATTGCGAAGGGAAGTACGGTGGTGCCGGGCGGAGACGATTATTTTTATAATGGCGATATGGCCAAATGGAAAAAGCTGGCTTACACACTACAGGCGCGTTATTATATGCATCTTACCAGGGCGCCTGGTTATACAGCAGCTGCCCAGGCTGATAATGCATTGCAGGCGCTGAACAATGGCATGCTGTCCAATGATGATGACTTAAAGTTTGCGTATGAGGGAGGTGCGGGAAATGAGAATCCCTGGAACCTGACGTTCGGGCCTGTCACCACTTATGTTCTGAATGCTACTTTTATTGAAAAATTGAAAGCTACCGGCGACCCAAGACTTCCTGTACTGGTGAAAAAGGCCGATGCCACAGGTCTGTACGCTGGGAGGGTGATAGGTACGCCGCCCGCCGGCGCCCTGGATAGTTATTCTTATCCTGGCAATTTTATTGCTGCTGCCAGTGCGCCAAATTATATAGTGACGTGGAGCGAGGCGTTATTTTTAAAAGCGGAAGCAACTTTTATAAAATCAGGCGCTGCTGCGGCATCACCATATTATGTCCAGGGGATCCAATCGCATTTTTTAAAATCAGGTTTTGACACTGCTTCAGCAGCAGTAAGAAGTTATATTAATTCAAGAAGTATTACTAACGCCAATGCAATACAGCGCATCATGGAAGAAAAAAGTATTGCCAATTTCCTGAACATTGAAAATTTCACAGACTGGAGAAGAACCGGTTATCCTTCTATCATGAAGGTGCTTGGAGCATTATCAGAAATACCAAGAAGGCTGCTTTATCCGGAAAGTGAATTACTTGGAAATGCCCAAAGTCAGCAGACTGCCAAAATAACTGACCGGCTTTGGTGGGATCAATAATTTTATGGCCCGGTTCCGATGAAGCCGGAATTAAAAAATTGAGATGCTTTCCCGATGGCCATCGGCATGTTTAAAAGAAGCAAAAGAAAGAATGTTGCAGTTATGCGGCCCCCGCCCCGTCCAACCTGGTTATTCGGGCGGATGCTGCTGGCCCGCAAGCTATGAATCTGATATCGATCGGATTAAAAGAGATTCCATGTTTTAAAGATCTATAATACGGCATTTGGATAGTGAAATATAATCATCCGGCAATCTCAATTTTTTTGTTGTAATCCTTAATAAATTCTCCCGGAGTTTTGCCTATAATATTTTTAAATACCCTGTTGAAATTAACTACATTATTAAACCCGGTTTCATATGCAACGGAAGCTATATTGATAAAATTATTGGCCATAAATAATTTGCAGGCCTCATTAATGCGCACCTCATTTAAAAAGGTGGTATAAGTCTTAAGCGTATGTTTTTTGAAATATCTGCAAAAAGACTGGGGTGTTAAAAAAACAACGGCTGAAATCTCTTCGAGTGTAATATCTTCCGTATAATGTGCAATTGTATACTGGTATATTTCATCCATACGTAAACCCTCAGAATCTGTAGTGTACTCAAAAGATTCGGCTGACAAATATTTCCAACTTTTAAAATTTGCAAATGCCTGCAACATTTCGATAAAAGCTGCCAGTTTAAAACCCAGGGAACTATTATTGACTTTCTGAATATAATCATAGATTGATTTTTGATTTAAAGGGGAAGACTGAATGCCGTTCATACTAATATCAATAAACTTCTTTATACTGAGCATTTCCGGAAAATCAAGTAGCTCTGTTAAAAAGCCTTTAGGATCAAAGAAAATATTTAAAGAGTGAACGCTCTTTGTAGATTCTTTTTCAAAATATTCGGGGTTGCTTTTAAATAAGTGAGGTTGATTGGCGCCAACTATATAAATATCGCCGGGGCTAAACGGCTGCATATAACTACCGGCAATAAGCGTACCTTCTCCCTTAACAACCCAGGTGATTTGGGTTTCGTTATGCCGGTGGAGGTGTTCATAAAAATGAGGCAAACGATCTTCCTGAACATGAATTGAATTATTGGTAGATACCGGAATTGTAAATTGCACAACCTTCATGTTAACAATTTAAGACAATTTTTCCTTTGGTGAAAAAAAGATGTTAATTTTTGTTAAGTAATTGAGAAGCACAGTTGAAGTGCTAATTTTTAAATGCAATAGATTTGAATTTCGGTTCGTTTTCAACAAAAAAGATGAATTTCAACATTTTAATATTTTATGAGCGACATTTCATTTAAGCCTGCTCTTAGTTTATTGGATGCTACGATGATAGTAGCTGGCAGTATGATTGGATCAGGCATCTTTATTGTCAGCGCAGATATTTCCCGGAATGTCGGCAGCGCCGGCTGGCTCATGATCGTATGGATAATTACCGGCTTTATGACCATTACCGCGGCAGTGAGTTATGGCGAATTAAGTGCAATGTATCCAAGAGCCGGAGGGCAGTATGTTTATTTAAAAGAAGCCTATAATCCGCTGATCGGTTTTTTATATGGCTGGAGTTTTTTTGCAGTTATTCAAACTGCCACCATCGCGGCTGTAGGCGTCGCATTCGCTAAATTTACCGCGTATATTTTTCCGGTATTCAGTGAAGATTCGATAGCCCTTCAGGTAGGTTTTCTTACCATATCGCCTGCACAATTGCTTTCCATTGTTGTGATCGTATTACTGACCTTCATCAATTCAAAAGGACTAAAAACAGGAAAGGTTATCCAGACCACCTTTACACTCACAAAGTTGCTTAGCTTATTTGGACTAATTGCAATGGGTTTATTTGTAGCAAGTGGAAAAATATGGCACGGCAACTGGACCAATGCATGGACATTGCATAAACTAAATATGAATGGCAGCTTTACTGATTATTTACCGATGGCAGCGGCGGGTGCAGTTGCGGCAGCGATGGTAGGTTCTGTTTTTAGCAGCGACTCCTGGAACAATGTAACTTTTATTGCAGGAGAAATAAAAAATCCAAAACGTAATATAGGATTGAGTTTATTCATGGGAACACTGATCGTTACACTTATCTATCTATGTACCAACCTGGTCTTTACTTCCGTGCTCCCGCTCCATGATATTGCTACAGCGCCTAAAGACAGGGTAGGCGTAGCGGCCGCAGAAGTAATATTTGGCAACGCGGGTACCATGATCATTGCATGGATGATCATGATCTCGACATTTGGCTGTAACAACGGCTTAAT
>JBDTVX010000231.1:0-9658 GCA_040007015.1 Ferruginibacter sp.
GGGTGCGTACACGGTATGGTGCGACAGCGCCATCAATAATTTCAGGCAGGGCATGGCTGGCAATTATGTTTTACCAAAATCACTGGTTGTAAAAATGATCGATATATGTAACGGGTTGGTCAGTGCCGATGAAACAAAGAGTATATTTTATGGACCAGTCACCAATTTTCCGGCAGCTTTTACTGCTGGTGAAAAGGAAGGGCTTACCAATGAATATAAAATGGCTATCAGGGATGAGTTGAATGTGGCGCATACAAAAATGGCTGCCTTTTTGAAAGATGAATACCTGCCAAAGGCGCGTACCACATCGGGTGTTGGCGACCTGCCTGGTGGCCCGGCTTATTATCAATTTTGTGTAAAGGACTGGACCACCACGGATAAGAGCCTGGATGAAATATACAATACGGGTTTAAGCGAAGTAAAAAGGATAACGCAGGAAATGGAAACGGTCAAGAGCAGCACCGGGTATAAAGGCGACCTACGGTCTTTCTTTGAATTTATGAAGACGGATAAGCAGTTTATGCCATTTAAAAACCCAAACGAAGTATTGGATTCATTCCGTCATATTTATGAGATCATAAAACCTTCATTGAGTAAATATTTTATACAGTTTCCTAAAAGCAATTTTGAAATTGTGCAAACCGAAGCCTTTAGGGCCGCAAGCGCAAGCATTGAATATGCACAGGGTACTGCTGATGGCTCAAGACCGGGAAGATTTTATGTGCCTGTTTTGGATGCTACCAAATTCAATATTACATCGGGAATGGAAAGTACCTTTCTGCATGAGGCAATACCCGGCCATCACTACCAGGCTTCTTTGCAGATGGAAGACTCCACGCTTCCTGAGTTTCGCCGTTATAAATGGTACGGAGCTTATGGTGAGGGATGGGCGCTATATTGCGAGAGCCTGGGAAATGAACTGGGATTGTTTACAAATCCCTACCAGCACATGGGCGCCCTAGGTGATGAGATGCACCGTGCCATCCGCCTGGTGGTAGATGTTGCCATACACAGCAAGGGCATGACGCGTGAACAGGCCATCAAATACATGATGGAAAACGAACCGGTCGGCGAAGCCGCTGCTACGGCTGAGATAGAGAGATACATGGCTATTCCGGGCCAGGCACTATCTTACAAAATCGGGGCGCTAAAAATAAAAGCGCTTCGTGATAAATACAGCAGTGAATTAGGCAGCAAATTCAGCATCGGTGAATTTCATAAACAGGTATTGGGCAGCGGTTGTATTCCCTTATTGGTATTGGAAGAGAAGCTGGATAAATGGGCGGGTAAAAAAAAGCAATAAGTAAAATGCCTGATATCTGATTTGTGGATGTATGATTTTTTTAAAGCACGAACAGTAATTGAAATCGTGGATCTTAAAATCCCTTAGGAACTGTTTAAAAATGTTTTGTTTGTTTACCCAGACGTTGGTATTTCATGGCGTCGACATTGGCGACGCTCCGTTCAACAGTTGTAAATATGGCATCGATGACGTTACATAAAAAACGTTTCCAACTAAATTTAAACAGTTTATTAGTGTCAGGTTACAGTTTAACCATAGGTTTCACCTATGGTTATTTACATTCAACCCCGTTGGGGTTTTAAGATATTTTATCTCCGCGTCGATAAATGTTCCACGCAGGTATGCCGATGAAAGGATTGATTATTTTTTCTTACTAAAAAGAAAAAATAACAAAATTGCATTTAGAACGATGATGCTATCAAATACCGATGCTGGTTTCCAAATGGTGTTGAGGCATTGAATGAAACGATCAAAAAATGAATAATCCTGGTATGGTTCTCTATTGAATAAGCCTCTAAAATTTGAAATAAACAAACTCTTTTATTTGAGTACCTTTCATTCGGGAAAGGTTGCACAATTGGAGAACATTATCAATTATCAATTTTCAAATTATCAATTGATCTGTTTGCCTGGTGCTTGTATCCATTAAACACATATATATGAAGGGGCAAATAATGAATTACCAGCTCACCACCAATTCCATCGTAGAATATGGTAACCGTGTTTTCCCGCATAAAGAAATAATTTCAAAATTACCGGATGGAAGCTGGCACAGATATACATACGCCGATATGTATACAAGAACGAAAAAGCTTGCCAGTGCACTCATAAGCAAGTTGGGCGTTAAAGCTGGCGACCGGGTGGCTACTTTTGCCTGGAACCATTATCAGCACCTGGAATTATATTATGCCATTCCGGGCGCAGGCGCCATTTGCCATACCGTGAATATCCGGCTTTCGGTTGACCAGGTCGCTTACATAATAAATCATGCGGAAGATACCATTGTATTTTTGGATGCAACACTGGTCCCGTTATTTGAAAAAGTTTCGCCCAAAACCTCCACTGTCAAACACCATGTGTTGATCAATGCGCCAGCAGGATTTCAAACCACTTTGAGTAACACTGTTTTTTATGAAGACCTGGTCAATTCCGGATCGGGAGAATTTGAATGGACGGAAGTGGATGAAAACGATGCCTGTTGCATGTGCTACACCAGCGGTACAACGGGTGATCCCAAGGGGGCGCTTTATTCGCACCGGTCTACCTACCTGCATGCAATGGGAATTATGCAACCCAATGCAGGCAATATTTCCGCCAACGATAAAGTGTTACTCATTGTACCCCAATTTCATGTAATGGCATGGGGCTTCCCATTTGTTTGTATGCTGGCGGGAGCAGACATGGTATTGCCCAGCCTGCATTTACAACCGGACGGGATCATTGATATTTTATTAAAAGAACAGGTGACCATTGCCAACGGTGTGCCTGCCATATGGCTGAATGTGTACGATGCTTTAAAGAAAAACCCGCCTAAAGAAAAACTTTCTTTAAGAGAATACCTTGTGGGTGGTTCGGCATTGCCACCCAGTCTTATTGAAGGATTTGAAAACGACTTTGGGATACAGGGTGTTCATGCATGGGGTATGACAGAAATTTCCCCGCTTGGGACAACCTCAAGATTACAACCAGTCCATGCGGATTTATCACAGGACGATCAATTAAAGTTTAGGGCAAAACAGGGAATCGAAGTGCCGGGTGTGGAATTACGGGTGGTTACCGAAGATGGTCTAATTGCACCAAGAGATGGAATTACCGTGGGGGAATTAGAAGTAAGAGGGGCGTGGGTGATCGATGGCTATTATAAATTTGCAGATAACCATCAGCATTTTTCGGATGATGGCTGGTTTAAAACAGGTGATGTGGGAACGATCGACGAATACGGTTACATGATGATAACGGACCGCACTAAGGATGTAATTAAAAGCGGGGGAGAGTGGATTTCGAGTGTGGCCCTGGAGATTGCACTGGTGGCCCATCCCGCTATAAAGGAAGCCTGCGTAATTGCAATACCTGATGCAAGATGGACAGAAAGGCCGCTGGCCTGCATCGTACCAAGAGAGGATTGTACAATATCCTGCGAAGAATTAAGAACATTCCTGTCAGGGAGCTTTGCCAACTATCAATTACCCGATCGTTTTGTGATGGTTGCTGAAATTCCCAAAACAAGCGTTGGCAAGCTCGATAAAAAAGAATTGAGAAGGCTTTATGCCAATGGTGATTTGAAATGATATTTTGCTGGCCATCTTTTATTTTTATGCTTCCATGATTCTAAAATAAGATTCCCGGAGGCTTGTCACGAATGCACGAATTAACACGAATACTTAAAAATGATTTATTTTTTACCCAGCTTTTATTTTTCATGGCATCTTTAACCACAATAGCGTACTCTTTAAAACTTCAGTTAAACCTTCCTGAAAGTTGTTTAAATATTAGATCACATTTCAATAAAGTGATTGAATTAGGTGCTATCCTGTTCATAGAAATATCATTATTCCCTTAATTTGCCTTTTAATATTGTTTTTTTCGTTCCGTAATCAAAACTGTTTTCAATTTCAACGGAGATATTGTTTTCATCAAAATTGCAGGTTATTTTTTCTGTGTGCGGACTTTCAATATAACGCAGCAGGAACGTTAATGTATGATCATCTTTCCAGTTATAAGTGGCGGCAACTTTAAGTGGAGGCAAACCAACAAAACTTCCTTTTGCGCCCGCCACCAGCGATGGACCGCGTTTAGTGGTCTGGCTTCTTTGCCAGGTTCCTGCACCAAAAGCCAATTGATAACTACCCGTATCGGTTCCTAATGTAGCATCACATATATTATCATGAAAGTTAAAGGATAAGCTTTTTATGCGCCTTTCGTTTGGCTCAACCCCGAAGGTTTTATTTGAGATCTTCGCTTGCAGGGGTGAACTGGTTTTGCCGGGAAGCGGAAGCGCCAGCGAAGATAATATTTGTGTAAGCTTTGCTGTGGCAGCCTTATCAATTGGTAAGTTATCATTGTGCATTGCGGGTAATAAATATTGCCACACCAGGTTTATTTCTTCCTGCATATCGGGTGTTTCGGCGGTGACGGCGATTACCGCATCCTGGTCGGGCATTACAATAATAAACTGCCCGAATGCACCGTCTCCCCTGAAAGCATTGTGACGGCACCTCCACATCTGGTAACAGTAGCCCTGCTCCCAGTCGCTCGAATCTCTTTTGGCCTGCGAATATTCAGGATGCTGTATGATCTTAAGCGTGGAAGCTTCGGTAACCCAGGCTTCGGGTAAAATTTGTTTGCCGTTCCATTTTCCTTTTTGCAAAAACAACTGGCCAAATTTAGCCATGTCTTCCGTTTTTATCCTGAGTCCCCAGCCGCCGGTATTAACGCCTTTGGGATCCATTTCCCAATCCATGCCTTCAATGCCGAGCGGTTCAAATAACCGGGGTCTTAAATAATCGATCACTTTTTGCCCCGTCACTTTTTGTACAATTGCAGACAACATATATGTACCCAGCGAATTGTATAGAAATTTTGTTCCGGGTTTATATTTGATGGGCAATGCTAAAAAAGAGCTAACCCAGTTGCTATCCCTGCTGGCAACTGCAAAAGTAGGGTCCGGCTCCTGGCCATCCGACATGCTGAGTACATCTTTTACGCTCAGGTCTTTCAAAAAATCGCTGACAGTGTCGGGCAGTTCGGCAGGAAAAAAAGAAATCACTTTATCATTTACGGTAAGCAATTTTTCGCTCACTGCAAAACCGATTGCCGTGGCCGTAAAACTTTTACTGCAGGAGTACATGGTGTGCTTAAGGTCAGCGCCATAAGGGTTCCACCAGCCTTCTGCAATCACTTTTCCATGGCGAAGCATCATAAAACTATGAAACTCGGTTTTGCTTTTTCCGGCAGCTTCTAAAAAGCTGATGATGGCGTCGGAAGAAACGCCTTCTTTTTCCGGGCTGCTCAGGGTAAGCGCATTGTTTTTTTGTGCAGTAGCCTGGATATTCAGTAACAGTAAAAGCAGCGGTATTGCAAAGAGTCTTACTTTGAAAGTCATGTTGAATGATTTAAAATTTCATTGAATGTTGAAGAAGTTTTAATATGATAAATGTACTTTCTTTTATATAAAAAAATCAAATGAAATAGTCCGGGTTGAAAGGTTTGTTTTTTTGATTAAATAATAGACAGTTGGTTCGGTCTGTTTGCCTGCATAAATATTTCTATATTTATCGTCTTTCCTCCATTAGTTTCACCCATGGTTATTCACGTTCAACACCTGCCCGGCAAGTCATTCAGGCGGGCCTTCGGGGATTTAAACTTTTTTATTCATTTTTGTTGTTCGACCCTGTTCTTATAGGTATCTGTAGCCGTGTAAGCTATAAGTCATTTAGCATACGTAAAGGTTAAAAATTATTCACGATAAATACCGAACTTCATTGCTTTGAATATCTAAAATAATAAAAAATGAAAAGAACGATTGTACCGCTATTAGGCCTTGCATTATTTTTTGCAGCTTGTAATGGCGGTGAGACTGCAACCAGTGGTAGTGCTGATTCAACAGGAGTCACTTCCTCTTCTGCAAACCCTGTTAAAGACTGGAAATTTGGCGTGGAACTCTGGACATTTCATACCTTCAGCTTCCCGGAGATTTTAGATAAAGTGGATAGTGCAGGATTAACTTATATTGAATCGGGTACTTCTTTTAAAGCGGGCGCAGAACTGAAGGATTCCCTCATCGGTCAGCTATCTCCGGGCGGCATTGAAAAGCTAAAGGAACTGATTGATAAAAAGGGCCTCAAAGTTGGATCCGTTTATATCGGGGGCGATTCAACGATTGCCTCATGGAAACACCAGTTTGATATTGCAAAACAAATGGGTGTAACTTATGTAACATCAGAGCCGCCACTGAATATGTGGAACAGTATTGATAGTCTTGCCGGTGTTTATGGGATGAAAGTAGCCATCCACGAACACTGGAAAGGAGTGAGCCATTACTGGAATCCAGACACAGTATTGCTTGCGATAAAGGACCATCCGAATTTTGGCGCCTGTGCCGATCTTGGTCACTGGCCCAAAAGTGGTATAGACCCCCTTGAAGCCGTTAAGAAATTGAGCGGCCATATTTTTATTGTGCATTTTAAAGATATTGCAGCCGCCAACGATCCCAAATTAAGAGATGTGCCTGCCGGTACCGGTATTGTAAATTTCCCGGCCATTCTCGAAGAATTGAAGAAACAAAATTTCAATGGTTATATCTACATTGAGCGTGATGCGGAAGATCAGCCCAGCAACCTGCCTTCGGTGATACAAACAGTAAAGTATTATAATGACCAGGTGGCCAGGCTAAAATAAAATACGGACCTGTAATGTTACCGGAATATAATAAAAAGCCTTATTAATGAACACCCCTTTTTAAGTACTCGCTTTTCGTGCGGCAGCCCTGCACCCGGAATGATTAATTTCCGGGTGTTTTTTTTAATTCATTTCATTTCAATATGTCTCAAGCGGGGCATGGCATTGATGGGTCTAAATAAAAATAGTTGCGTTTTAAAACGCAACTATCAAGTATCAGATATCCAGGTATCAAAACATCCAGTGTCAACTATCCGGCACCCGGCATCAATTAATTCCACCACTTCAGCGGAAGCTCAATATCTTTTACTGAATTAACGACCAGGTCGGGTTTAAAGGCATACCAGTTCAATTCTTCTTTTTTGGATACACCAGACAGGGTTAAAATAGTTTTATAACCCATTTGTACACCTCCCTGTATATCGGTGTCCATTGTATCACCGATCACGGTGGTTTCCGCTGTTTCGAGGCCGAGGGCCTTTCTTGCCGAACGCATCATCACCGGGCTGGGCTTACCAATTACAAAGGCCTTTCTTCCGGTTGCCTCTTCGATCATAGCCGTAGTTGCTGCGATCCCCAGGTTATTCCATCCGTGTTTTTTAGGAGAAGGATCCCTATTGGTAGTAATAAATTTTGCGCCACCCAATATCATGTCAACCGCACGTTGTACCATTTCAAGGGTGAAGTTTCTGCCCTCGCCCAATACCACAAACTCAGGCTCTGTTTCCACCAGCGTTAAACCGCTTTCATGCAAGCTGGTTAGCAGGCCGCCTTCTCCCAGCACATACGCGGTACCGTTAGGGGCATGGGTGGAAAGAAATTTCCCTGTAGCCATGGCGCTCGTGTATACATGCTTTTCTGTTACTTCTATTCCAAGCTTTTTCAATTTCCTTACCACTTCCAGGCTTGTGCGCTGGCTGTTATTGGTCATAAAACTGAATGGGATATTATTCACCATTAAATTATGTATAAACTCATCAGCACCTGGGATCAGGTCTTCACCTGCATAAATCACACCATCCATATCTATCAATAATCCATGTTTCATATTCTTTAATTTTTGTTATAAAATTTTTGTTTCCATATTTTATTTAAATACCAGGAATAATACATCCTGGTTCAACAGATAATTTTAATACCGGTAACAAGGTAGAAAAAAAAGTTACGGTGTATTTGTCAATAGCCCATATTAGATTAATAAAATTGCCGGCCATTTTATGATAGCCGGCAATTAATTATTTAAAGCATATCCTTAGTTCAGGATAGGGCATACATCAAAAATTTGACAATGGAGACGACTGTTCTTTTTTGTGTTATTAAAATTATTTCCCTGCATAACTACATACAATTTTTTTTTAAGTTTTAGATTATCCGGATTTGTTTACCCGCCTCTAATGCTTCGCCAACCATGCCCATATCGTCATGAGAAGGATCAGAAACAATTACAAGGTCAATGGAGTTGTCATCAAGGATGTCCCTTGTATTTTCTACAACTTCCGCCAATGGATACCTTGAATTAATATTCCTTTCGTTTGCACCCCCGGTTGATAATACTTTCTTTACTGCATATCCCTGTAAACTTTCAGGTGAAATATAAAGCGGTTTTTGTAATGATCCGCATTCGATCAGTCCTATATTTTTTATCGTGTTCATAATTTTAAATTTTAAATTAATTCTATTTTTTTTCTAAGTAATATTAGTTTGTTGCCAATATTAAATGCAAAAATATGTAATTTTGTTTAATCGATTAAACAAAACGAGGTTAAGAAATTGTAAACTTAGCTTTTTTAGAACCTAAGTCTGAATCAAACAATTGATTTACAATTAATTAGGACAGTTACTCACTTCTATAACCGGGATCGTTGATTTTAACTCCTTTACTTAAAACAGGAGTATTATAATATGAATAAAAAAATCTGCCTGAAGGACATTGCTGCTAAAGTGGGCGTGTCTACCGCCCTCGTTTCGTACGTATTGAACAATAAAAAGGAAGGAAGAATAAAGAAATCGGTTGCCGAAAGAATAAAGGAAGTAGCGATGGAATTAAATTATCGCACTAACCAGATTGCCAAAAGCCTCAAGACAAATAAAACTTTTACAATCGGATTGATCGTGGCTGATATTTCAAATCCTTTTTCTTCCGGCCTGGCACGTATCATTGAAGATGAAGCGGACAAAAATAATTATACTGTTATTTTCGGAAGTTCCGATGAAGGCGTGCTGAGATCGGATAAACTAATTGATACTTTTTTAAACAGGCAGGTGGATGGTTTAATAATCGCTCCCGGGGAAAATGCTGCTGCTCAAATTCTTTCACTGCAGAAACAGCCTATTCCTTTTGTATTGGTTGACCGCTATTTCCCGGATATTAATACCAATTACGTTGCCCTGGATAATTATAAAGCTTCTTATTCCGCTATGGAGCATCTTATCAGCTGCGGCTATAAACGGATCGGCATGATCAGTTTCGCTACCTCGCTGTTTAATATACAGGAGCGTAAGCGGGGTTACATATCAGCACTGGAAAAAAATGGGATCGCCTTTAATCAGGATCTTTTATTTGAAATTAGATATGATGATATGAAAGCTGGTGTTGAAGGCGCCGTTAATGATCTGATGGCGCCCGGCCGGCCTGTTGATGCTTTGCTGTTTGCCACCAATGCCATCGCCACGCATGGCTTAAAGCATATCAATACGCTCCATATTAAAGTGCCCGAAGAACTGGCCCTTATCAGCTTCGATAAAACGGATGTGCTGGATTTGTTTTATGCCCCGCTTACATATATAAATCAGCCGCTTCCCGAAATGGGCCGGCTTGCAACTAAAATCTTAATTGAAGCAATAGAAGGGAACAGCGCTATAACCCAAATCAATTTACCCGCAGAGTTAGTGATCCGTAAATCTACAAGCCCCCACCCCCCCAAAGGGGTTCATGTACCCTGCGATTTCAGATAGATT
>JBDTVX010000232.1:0-9629 GCA_040007015.1 Ferruginibacter sp.
CTGTAGCTTGCAGGATATCCTTGGCCGCTGGCACTGAAACAGGCATTTTTATGACCCTCATGGGTTAATCAATTAATCTAAATATATAAAAAAATTAATTAGATTTGGTTTTTATTCAATAAAAACCTATTCTAATGGTATTGCTGCGAAAAAGCGCCGATAAGGTATACATCAATACTGGTAACCAGGATATTGTACATCTTATTGACCAACCTGGTAGCACCATTTTGGACGTAGGTTGCGGAGGTGGTATTTTGGCGGAAATTTTATCTTCAAAAGGACATACGGTAGACGGAATAACTATTTCTCCCAAAGAGTACGATGCAACGCAGCAATATGCCCGCCATATTTTCCTGCATGACCTGGAAAGGGGGTTACCCAAGGAAGCAATGCAATTGAGCTACGATTATATAGTGTGTTCACATATATTGGAGCACATTGTTTACCCTGGAAATTTATTAAGGGATATACACAAGGTTTTAAAGCCGGGCGGCTGTTTACTGGTGGCTTTGCCCAATATTATGCATTATAAATCAAGGTTGAAGCTGCTGGGGGGAAATTTTGAATACGAGGAAACCGGGATATGGGACAATACCCATGTAAAATGGTACACATTTGAAAGCGCTAAAAAATTACTTCTTCCACACCAGTTTTCCATTGAACTGGCAACTGTTACCGGCGAACTTCCTTTCAACAGTTTGTTCTCTAAAATATTGCCTTCAGGGGTTCGAAAAATCATATTTGGTTTATTGATTAAAATATCAAAGGGTTTTTTTGGGTACCAGTTATTATTAAAAGCAAGAAAGGTTGATCTTCACGCTGAAAAAAATCCCCGTCAAAAACGGACGGGGCACCTTTCATTTATACAACCGGCACCTGCGAAACCGCAGGAATAGAGGTATCAACGCTACGGCTTCTCCCGGTAAGCAAATTGTTAACAACAATAATAGTGAAATACCTAATCTCATTTTTACATCTTAACTTCTTGCTACTGGCTTATAACTGCAACTGTTTTTCGCAGCAACCTCAAAGTGCATTGGCAGCTTATATCAATAATCAGGACAGTTCCTACACATGGCAAATCAAACAGATTACAAAAATTCCGGATGGCTCGTTTTACGAGATTAATCTTGTTTCTCAAACCTGGCAAAATATAATTTGGAAACACCAGATGATTTTATTCATCCCTGAAAAAGTTAAAAACTCAAACACCTTGATTTTAGTATTAAGGCATATATATAATCGAAATTCAGATTTTGCTAGTATTAAAATTATCAGCGATTCAACCAATACAGCGTCTGCCATGCTTTATGGTATTCCTAACCAACCACTATTTGACGGAAGAGAAGAAGATGATTTACAGGCATACACGTTTTCTCAATACATTAAGTCCGGAGATGAAAGTTGGCCCCTTTTATTTCCCATGGTAAAAAGCGTAGTACGTGCAATGGATGCGGTTCAGGATATAACAAAAAAGGAATGCAAAGTGGTTGTCAACAAATTTATAATTACCGGGCATTCTAAACGTGGCCATACTGCATGGTTGACTGCTGCTGCTGATGCAAGGGTAAAAGGAATTATTCCAATTGCTATCGACGTATTAAATTCAACTGCTCAATTACCGCATCATCATGAAGTGTTTGGAGAATATAGTACACCTTCAAAAGCTGCTACCGATCTTTTGCAAGAACTCAAACTTCCTCGTGGAAATGATTTAATCCAAATGGTAGACGCTTATTCCTATAAAGAGCAGTTAACACTGCCTAAACTAATTGTATCTGCAACCAATGACCCATTTTTTACTACCGATGCACTAAATCTGTATTGGGATGGTCTAAAAGGGCCTAAATGGATTTTTTATTTACCCAATGCAAATCATATCAGTGCCTATTCTGATTCACGTGTTAATTCTACCGCTTTTGCATTTGTGCGTGCAATAGCAACCGATAAAATGTTACCGCAATTTTATTGGGAATTCAGGAAGAAGAGCACAAGTGTATTTTTAAAAATAGTTACAGATAATTCTGCTACAAAGGCACATATATGGACGAGTAATTCTCTAAGCAAAGATTTTCGACAATCCACATGGACTTCAAGACCTATGCACCAAAATAATTTAGACCTATCTACGGGTAAGGGAAATGCTCAAACATCCAAGGTGTTTAATATTGAAATACAAAATCCCTCGAAGGGATTTATAACCGCTTTTGGTGAAATTGAATTTGTACAAGATAGCAGTACATTTTCACTTTCTACTCAAACTAATCTTATTCCGAGTGAATGAAAGAAATTACTGCTGTTAACAATATAATTGTCAGGCATCCTATTGATGAAGCCGCCATCTTACTAAAAGGGGCAGCGCCATTATTAATGGTATAATGAGCAGGTGATCCCGCAACTTGCAATAAGCATCATTAGCCTAAAGCCGGATAATCTTTATTGTACCAGTAGAAGCGCATCAATTTTCTGAAACCCTGGCAAGGTATTGCGGCCTAAAACTGTTATTTGCATTTGCCACAATTATCCAGCTTCCAAAGTAACCGGTATCAAGCATCCAGCCTCCGTTATCAAAAAAATCCTCATCATATCTCCTCATTTTCCACCTTCCAACCTGGCGGCTGTTCACCGCAGCAGGTTATTTGCACAGCACCTGCCATCATTTGGCTGGGAGCCAATCATTTTAACCGTGCACGAAAATTATTATGAAGAGGCATTGGATCATAATTTAGAAAAGCTGTTACCGGCAGATTTGCGTATTGAAAAAGTAAAAGCTTTCAGCATTACCAAACCAAGGTTAATCGGTGATATAGGACTGCGTGCTTTTTTTCAGTTGCATAAAAGGGCAAAGCAATTAATTCAATCAGAAAAAATCGATTTTTTATATATACCAATCCCTTCATTTTACTGCGCATTGCTGGGGCGGTGGCTCAACAAGTCCAATGGTATAAAATATGGTATTGATTATATCGATCCCTGGGTCCATCATTTTCCCGGTAGTAAAAAAATATTCTCAAGGCATTGGTTCAGTACAAAAATTGCCGGTTTGCTTGAACCTGTTGCTGTTAAGAAAGCAAGCCTGGTTACTGGTGTTGCTGAAGGATATTACAAAGGCGTATTGGAACGGAACAGCCATTTACAAAAAAAAATCATTTCCGGTGCTATGCCGTATGGAGGTGAAGAAAAGGATCATCAGTTTGTAGAACAACTTTCATTAAAGCCATACCTGTTTCAAAAAAAACAGGGGATCATCCAGTTTGTATATGCGGGTGCAATGCTGCCAAAAGCTTACCTGCCATTGGAAAAAATATTTGCCGGCCTGCAAAAGCAACATGAATTGTGTAAAAAAATTGAATTTCATTTTATTGGTACCGGCAGGTTGGCAAATAACAGTGATAGTTATACCATAAAAGATTTAGCAGAAAAATACCAGCTATGGCAAACTACCGTGTACGAATACCCCCCAAGAATACCGTACTTAGATGTATTGGTGCATCTTTCCCATGCCTCGGCAATATTTATTATTGGTAGTACTGAACCCCATTATACGCCCTCTAAAACATACCAGGCTGTATTATCCGCTAAACCAATACTGGCGGTGTTACACAATCAAAGCACGGCTGTAGAAGTAATTACAGCATCCAATGCAGGCATGGTATTGGCTTTTGAAGGGGAAGCAGGGTTGCAAAAAATTGAGGACAATTTTACGGGGATACTTACAAAATTTATTGACTGGGTAAAGCTGTTTGATCCGGCGGATGTGAATAAGGAAATTTTTGAAAAGTATTCAGCAAAAAATATAACCCATACCTTAAGTGAACTTATTAATGAGGCTGTTGCAAAATGAGTTTAGTAAATAATTTAGGCTTTGGATGCGTTTCTCTAACACTGCTGCCATTTGAGCAGGCTGCATTAAGATTATTGGATACTGCCTATAATGAAGGTATCACACATTTTGATACGGCGCCGCTATACGGAAATGGTTACTCTGAAAAAATCGTAGGTAAATTTTTAAAATCAAAAAGAAATAAAGTAACGGTTACCACCAAGTTCGGTTTGCCGCCAAAGGGAGCAAAAGCAATACCGGTTTGGCTGGCCTTACCTTTAAATTACTTGCAAAAAAAAATAAAGGATAGCGAAAAAAAAACATTTTCTTTCGGCGAACCTGCAATCGTTCATTACAGGAAAATTGATATTTTGGAGGTCCGTCAGTCATTTGAAAAAAGTATTAAGAGTCTGCAAACAGGGTGTATAGATTACTTTTTACTGCATGAAGCATTACCCGCCTTTCTTACGGATGAGGCCATGCATTATCTTTCCACGTTAAAAAAAAATGGCGATATAGGTAAAATTGGTATTGCCACTTCTTATGTAAGCATACAGCAGTTGCAACCTTCTCAATTACAACTTTGGGATATACTTCAGTATGAAAACGGATTAGCTTACCAGTCAGACAAACTGGTGGAGGTTTATACGCATCAAACGCATTTTTATCACAGTGTTTTTAAAGCGGCAAAAGGAATCAGGCTAAATATTTTTGATACAAATAATATTGCGGGAATATTGCTGGTTAAGGCAATCAAAAACAATCCATCCGGAAAAGTGTTGTTTGGCACTTCTAAAATTGAAAATCTGCAAAGAAACTTATTGGCCCTTAACAGTTGCAGCAAAATGAGTATCACTGAAATAAACAATTCTCTCGAAGATGCCCTTCATTGATTTTAATACGGCGATAAATAATTTTCCGGCTGAAGGCTATGATATAACAATTGTTGGAGCAGGGGCAGCCGGTATTTTATTGGCAGTAAAATTATCACAGGCTGGTAAGAAAGTGCTTTTATTAGAATCGGGGCATTTTAATGAAACCGATGATAAGCAGCAGCTCAATGAAGTATTACAAACTGGAAAATTTTTAAGTAATGCCGTTTGGGGAAGGAAAAGGATAGTAGGGGGCACTACCACCGCATGGGGCGGACAATCATTGCCGTTCACTCCTTTTGATTTTGAAAAAAAGGCCTGGGTTGTGCTAAGCGGCTGGCCAATTTCTTATCATGAAGTTGAACCATTTTATGATGAAGCAAATGCATTCATGAAGATTGACACACTTAATTACCGGGAGGATATCTTTAGTAAAATTAAACTGCAACCACCGGCTATTGATGCGGGCCTTTTAAATTTTCACGTGGCAAAATGGGCAAAGGAACCTAATTTTTTTACATTGTATAAAAACTGGCTGCTACAGCATGTAACACTGGTTTACAATGCACAACTGCTTGCCATAAAAAAAAACAATGCCGGCAGTATTGAAGAAATTACAGTAGGTAATTTTTTACAGGCAAACTGCAAAATAACACCTGGTGAATTAATATTAGCCACCGGTGCTATTGAATCAGTAAGAATATTGTTGACGAATGATATCGTTAACGCGTCTTCAAAAAAATGGCTGGGTAAATGTTATATGGATCATCCATGTGTAGAGGTAGGCGATATATTTCCGGCAAATCCATATAAAATACAACAGCTTTTTAATACGCATGCCTGGAATGGCCGAAAGTATTCTGTCCGGCTAAGTTTACCTGCCAATATTCAAACACAATTTCAATTACTTAACTGTTCGGCGGGCATTATGTTTAAGCCGGGGGCTAATCATTTCGATGTATACGCGGAATCAAAAATGTTTTTGAAAGATCATAAAATAAGGCGCTTATTAAAAATAGCCGGGTACAGTAAAACAATTTTAAAAAGCGCCCTGGCATACTTTAAAGATAATTTTTATTATAAAGTAAATTCTGAAGAAAAACTGGTACTGATGATTGAGCAGGAGCCAATTTTTGCAAGTTGTATAAAGCTTGGTGATGAAAGGGATTTGTTTGGAGTTCCTAAGGCTGTTATACATTGGGAAATTTCGCCAAAAACGTGGGAAACAGCTTTGAAGATTTCTGAAATAATTGCCAGTGAACTCAACAGGTTGGGTATAGCTAAGGTAAAGCTATACAAGCATATTAATAAGGATAACGATAACTGGCTTGATTGTTTAACGGACGTTAACCATCATATGGGTGGCGCAAGGATGGGATCAACTGCAGATGAGGGCGTAGTAGATTCAAATTTAAAATTATGGGGTACCGGAAATTTATATGTATGTAGCTGTGCGGTGTTTCCTACCACGTCACATTCAAATCCTACTTTAACCTTGCTGGCACTGGCATCAAGGTTAAGTAAGTATATACTACAAAAATAAATCAAATCTGGTCCACTAGGGTCTCAGCCGTTGATATGTTTAGATTTAAGAGCTAATGGCTACAGGACCACCCGTAAAAAAACAGGGCGGAAAATAACAACTCACCTGAACAATCTTCAAAATGGGAAACCTTTTCAGTTTTTACATTTCAAGATTAACCTTGCACTGGGTTATTATTTTTCATAATCCAAATTAAAACCGTATGATAAAAAATACCCTAAAAAAAATTGTAAAGAACCTATTGTTTAAAATACTTTCCAATAAAGACGGGTATGCCGATTTAAAAATTCGTGGTGGTATCGCCAGGGGAGTTATTTTAAGGCTGGATTTGCGGTTGGAAGGCTCCTATTGGTTAGGCAATTACGATCAATGGATTTTTGACACAGTACCATTTAAACAGGTAATAAAGCCGGGGCAGGTGGCATGGGATTGCGGCGCGTATGTAGGTTATTATTCGGCGGTATTCAGAACATTGGTAGGCAGTACGGGTAAAGTGATTGCCTTTGAAGCTTCAAATAATACCTGGCAAAGGGTAAAGCAATTGCCGGCTTTAAATAAATGGGATAATGTTACCATTCATAATATGGCTGTAGGGCCGGATCATACCACAATAAAATTTGTAAATAACCTGGGCGCGTCCAACGGGCCTTTAAATTTGAGTAAAATTTACAAGGAAGCAAAGGATGACCTTAAATATGAGGAAGTAATATCATGTGGTATTGACGAATTGGTATATGAAAAAGGGGTACCCCCCGCGGATTTTATAAAGTTTGATTTGGAAACAGGGGAAGAATACGCTTTGCACAACGGGCAAAAATTTTTCACCGAAAAAAGGCCTGTTATATTATTGGAACTACATGGCCAGAAGGCTAAAGATGCAGCCGGGCTTTTTTTTGAAAAATATAAGTATGCAGGCTTTTTAATGTATGATATTGCAGAAAAAAGGTCACCCATAAGGTCCATTGCAGATTTTGATAAAGTTGACCACGTACCCCACATGGTATATTGCATTCCAGAATAATTCTTATGCGGTTAGCAATTATTTCAAGCCATCCCATTCAATACAACGCCCCCTGGTTTGCTTTGCTTGCAAAGTCGGCGAACATACAGGTTAAAGTTTTCTATACATGGGGCCAGTTAGCAAGTGAAAAAAAATTCGATCCTGGTTTTGGTAAAGAAATAGCGTGGGATATACCTCTTTTGGAAGGGTATGATTTTACTTTCATCCCGAATATTTCAAAACAGCCGGGTACACATCATTTCAGGGGTATCATTAATCCAATGCTTATATCCGAAATTGAAGTTTTTCAGCCAGGGGCGGTACTGGTTTTTGGATGGGCCTTTGATAGTCATTTAAAAGTACTAAGGTATTTTAAAGGCAGGCTGCCCGTTTTATTCAGGGGCGATTCTACCTTATTGGATGAGGAAAAAGGGTTTAAGAAATTACTGCGCAGGTTTTTTTTAAGATGGGTGTACCGTCATATTGATTATGCGCTGTATGCCGGTGAAAATAATAAACAGTATTTTATTGCACATGGTATTAAACAGCGCCAGTTGGTATTTGCGCCACATGCAGTGGATAATAACCGCTTTACGGCTGATGCGGACAGGGCTATTCCAAATATGCGGGTATCCAGGAAAAAACTGGGTATTGAGGAAGGTGATTTTGTGCTGCTCTTTGCAGGTAAATTTGAAGTAAAAAAAAATCCCTTTTTCATAATTGAATTAGCAAAAAAAATTACCCATCCACGTGCAAAGTTTTTAATGGTGGGCAATGGCGCTGAAAAAGATAATATTCTCCGGGCTGCATCTTCTGATAAAAGAATTATTTTTTCCGATTTTCAAAATCAAAAAGAAATGCCCCTTATTTACACCCTGGCGGATGTATTCATTTTACCTTCAATCGGCCCCGGTGAAACATGGGGCCTGTCGGTAAATGAAGCAATGGCCTGTAAAAAACCGGTGCTGGTTTCTTGCAAAGCAGGCTGTGCAGCAGACTTGGTAATGGAAAATAAAAATGGGCTGATCATTGATACAGCGGATACCGGTGAAACTGTAAATTATATTAACCAGCTCATGTTGGATACGGCTAAGTTAAGACAAATGGGAAATATATCTTTCGGACATATACAAAATTTTAGCTTCGAAAAGATTGTACAGGCAATAGAAAATTTGTTCCTTAAAAACAATCCTTAGCAGTAATATTTTACATTTAAAATAATAGTGAAAACAATTTCAATCATCTTGCCGGTATACAATGGCATACCGTATTTGCAGTATGCTATACAATCCGTTTTAAAGCAAACGTATCAAAACTTTGAATTTTTAATTTTGGATGATTGTTCTACCGATGGTAGCTGGGCGTATCTGAATAAAATTGATGACGAAAGGGTTCAATTGTTTAAGAATGATAATAATAAGGGCCTTTTTTTTAACCTCAACTTTTTAATAAGGCAATCGGCAACACCTATTATTAAACTGTGGAGCCAGGATGATATTATGTATGAAAATTGCATTGAGAAGATCGTTGCCTTCCACAGCAGGCATCCCCAAATTGGATTTAGTTATACCGCAAGGCACTATATTGATGCGGAAGGAAAATCAATTGATATGGATATTACGGATGATACCCCAGATATTGTATCTACCCGGTTGCATGCGAGGATCGCCTTTTTTACCGGCTCTATTGCGGGAAATATTGCCAACGTCGCAATTAATAGGGCAGCCCTGGATAAAGTAGGTTTATTTAATGAACAAATGAAAATAAGCGGTGATTTTGAAATGTGGGTCCGCCTGGCAAAGGACTATCCAGTTGGTTTTATCCGGGAGCCGTTGGTGCAGTTGCGGAATCACAAGGGGCAGTTAAGCGGACAGGGAAAATATTATATCTATCATTTGAAGGAGGATATATTTGCTTACCGGATTTTATTGGCATACGTTAATGAACAACAGAAAAAAGAGGGAAGGTCTTTATTGCGTAACCACAAACTATTATTTTATTACACTTTAATGGTTAAAGCGCTGTTAAAGGGGCAGCTAAAAACGGCATGGGAATTCTGCAAAAGGCTACACCGCTTTGACAATATATTTATCCTGACTGGATATTTTATAAAAAATAAGTTCTTCATAAAAAAAGCGGCATATATTAACAAAGATTAACCCCATTCCCGCTAGTTGGCAGGAAGTTATTCCAAGGCCCTGCCCGGGTGCCGGGAGATGATTATTTGAAGATTTTACAATTCTTATTTAAAACTGTGTTAGAGTTTTAATTACTTTACATTATTTGTACCCCGCTACCTGGCGCGGATGGGGGAATTAAATAAACAGACAGGCGTAATGAAAAATATACAAATAGACGAGCAGTCAAAGTTTTTGTTAGTGGCTTTTTTGT
>JBDTVX010000233.1:0-9621 GCA_040007015.1 Ferruginibacter sp.
CGCGCTGCATGAATTGTTGCGTAGTTGTCTTAGCACCCAGGGGTATCTTACGGTTACAGCCGTTATGTTTAATGAAGATATTCAGCAAAAATTTGAACCCAACCTCGGCCGGAATGAATACTGGGTCGAAGTTTTTGGCAACCCCTCGCCAGCTAATTTTTGGGCCTGGAAACTGGAGGGGCATCATCTTTCACTGAATTTCACTTTCGAGGGTAACAGGATGATTGCTAACAGCCCTTTTTTGATGTCAACAAATCCGTCTAATTCTATAACAGATAGTGCAAGGGCAGGGCTGGTTATTTTGTATAAGGAAGAAGAAATGGGAAGGGAACTGGTAAATTCATTGACAGCAGAGCAATTAAAAAAGGGATACAACGGCCGGAAAAAAACCGATATTGTCTACAGCGAAAAGGATAAAAGTAAAATCGTGGTTCCGGATGAAGGTATTTATTTTGACGAACTCAGCAGGGAACAGCAAAGCCTTTTACAACAGCTGGTAGCCGAATACTTTGCCAACTTCAATCCCGGAGAAGTGCCATCGGTTAAAGTTTTCTGTAATAAAAAACTCCGGTTCTTTTATGTTCAAAGCAGGGAAAAAGGAAAGGCGCATTATTATCGTTTTGAAAACGGAAAACAAATAATAGAATATGAAAATTACGACAATCATATTCATTGTTTCTGGCGTACCGATAATGATTTTGGAAAAGCCGTTATGAAGGAGTAATAAAGGCAGGACACTTCCTCAACCGGTGAGTATTGGAGCATATTTTCTTTGCTCTTACTAAATGCGTATATCCCAAACTGACCGCTAACTATTGAATTGCCTAAGATGGTGGTCGGTATGTTTGTAAACAAAATACCCGATTTGTTCCTTTGTCATTTTCCCGAAAAACCAATGTACGAAATCATTGTTTGAAAAATGCGCATATTCTTCAACCAGGGCAATCCATTTCTTTTTTTCAGCTGATACATTTCCATCTTTTTCTGCTATTTTAAATCCAGATGACGTGGGCTGATTTCTTTTGAAGGGGGTTTCATCTTTTATAAGACCATTCAAAGCCATTTTACCAAACAAACGGCCAATAAATGCACGCTTGTATTTTGTCCTGCCCAACACCATTTCATCGAATAAGGTACAATGTTTTAACCCCTGGTAAATATTCATTTTGCCCCATTGGGCCTTACTGTTTTCATTCAACGCATTGATTCTATTGATCAATTCATCTCTTGTTGTTTTATCAAATACTGTTTTCATATATGTAAATAATTTTTTGAAATGATACCGTCAAAGTAGCTCTGCTTTCACGCAATCAAACAATATGAACCTTTATGCCCTTTGCTATTTTATAATTTATTGTTTGCAAATATCGTATCTATATTGGAATTAAAGGGGTGCGATACTGACATTTTAAGGTGTTGAAGCCGTAAAAAAAGAGTTAGTAAAAAGGCCAAATGGAAATAGAGTCATGTATCGTAGTGGGTATAATGATACCAAAGCTTTTAGGGAGGTATGTAAAGAAATTACCGGTTGTCTCTTATTTATTTTAGAAATAAAATATAATAAGCAGGCTATGAATTTACAAAATATTCGAAAGGAAAATTTCCAGTTCCTATGTTTCTATTTATTTTTTTCGATAAGGGATAAAATAAATATTTTCCAGCTATCATTTGTTGTTACCAGGTTTTCAAATGCCTGGATAAAAGGATAATCCGGAATAACGCCTCTGTCTTTGTTTTTTCCTGAAGTAGCAAAAGACTGGTATACAATTGAGGTATGTGTAGTTATCCCACTATTGGGTAAGGTAAGGTCCAGGCCATTTGTCGTTCCACCCCCGGCATACGAGCCCGCGGTTTCTTCTCCAATAAACGTACCCAGGCTATTACTTTGCGCAACCGCGGCAAATGTAGATGCAGCAGAAGATGTACCTCCATTGATATAAAAATATACCTTTCCTCCAAAGCGGTTAGGCTTCGGCTCAAATAATTTTAATTCACGCGTAAATTCTGTTTGCTCCTTTGCCAGCGCTTTGCCATTTTTCATAGGTTCTAAAAACGCAGCTTTATTTTTGAGGGCTTCCCTGGGAATATTTGTTTGCTTAAGATAGAAATCACTGTCGTTGATAATGTACTCTTCATTGATGAACCTGGTTGGTTTTGAAATAAGATAGCTAAGCAGTTCTGCCGCAAACTCTTCATCACCGCCACCATTGAAACTGAGATCAATAATAAGATTACTGAGCTTTTCTTTTTGAAGTGTATTAAAAAAACGTTCATATTTTTTAAAAAGTTTTTCCCTGTTGCCACCAAAGGATCGCATGGTTAATATCGCAGTATTCTTATCCTTAAGCAGCTCAAGGCGGCAGGGGTCTGTAACGTTTATCCTGTTTCTTTTTCCAAACTCGATAATTGGTTTGTTGGATGGATTCTTTACAGCATTTGCATTACTTACTTCCGGGGAAAGATCCTTATCAAAGCGCCTTACAAATGTTTGGCCGGCTTTATTTTTAAAAGTTATATTAAAAGCGTCGGGCCGCTCTATAAATTGGTAATACGAAAGATTAAAAGACATGGAAGAAAGAAACACGTCTTTACTAGCCTCCATATTTCCGTCGGCAGGTATGTAACTGTAAAGTTTATGTTTTACGCTATCAACCGGGTAAGAATTTATAAAAATCACTTCATCGCCAATATGAACAGTGGCATCCGTGCTGCGGTTCACAGCCACATACGCTTTGTTGCCGCTGAAGTATAATTGCAGTGGTATAAGCTTCCACTCTGCCAGGGTCTCCTGTGCCTTACTGCCATACGGGTTGCAATAGGTATGTTCACATTTAATTTCTGCCACCAGGTAAGCAACCACTTTATAGAAGTCGAAAAATGCCAGCGGCTTATTCAGAGATTTGTAAAGACTGTCCGTTATATATTGCATTTCCTGTTTCGAATGATGCATGTATAACCCGGGATGCGTTTCTTCCAGTGCTTTACGGAGATAATTAAAATCCTGTTGCATCGCCCCTGGCTCCAGTACCCTGTTGTCTGGCACCTGTGCACCGGATTTATTTAAGAAACTAAAAAGAAAACAGATAAGAAATGAAAGAATTGTGTTGCGCATATTGGTTGATTATTTATTGTTTGATCACCTGCCGGGGTGCGCGGGGAATATAAAAGATTAATGCAGATCCTGTATCGCGGGTTGCCCTGGCAAATAAAAATAACCTTTTTGTACACAGAAATAATAAATGTATCAAAACTAAAAAAGACACTACGGTTTTTACAGTATTTTTGACCGCTTAATATGATTGAAATAATTTACCGTAATGAAACAGTTGAAACTTTACTTTTGCGCATGCGCCTTGCTGTTAGTATCCGCCGCGACATTGTACGGGCAGTACCCAAGGTTCAAAGTACTTGCTTTTTACAGCAGGACAGTAGAAAAAGCTCATGTTGATTTTGCTGATAATGCCATACAGTTTTTCAGGGAACTCACCGTGGGCAACGGTTTTGTATTTGACACCACCAGTAATATGGAAGATCTCAATGATGCAAAAATCAAGGACTACCAGTTGCTGATGATGATCAATGATTTTCCGCACAACCAGGCACAGCGGGAAGCCTTTACTAAGTATATGGACAATGGCGGAGGATGGTTTGGTTTTCATGTGGCAGGCTACAATGACCGCACTACCAACTGGCCCTGGTTTGTAAATTTTTTAGGGGGAGCGGTTTTCTACAACAATAACTGGCCACCCCTGCCTGCAAAACTGACCATTGACGATACAGCCCACCTCATTACAAAAGGATTGCCTGCTACATTTATTTCGCCTGTGGGTGAATGGTACCAGTGGAAGCCCAGTCCGAGGGAGAATAAAAAAGTAAAAGTTTTGGTCAGCTTATCGCCGGATAATTTCCCGATGGGCATTAAGCATATCATTGCCAACGGCGATATGCCGGTGGTGTGGACGAATACGGATTATCGCATGATCTACCTCAACATGGGGCATGGGCCGCATATATTTACAGATGCTACGCAAAATAAACTCATCATAGCTGCATTTCGCTGGGTGATCACCACTGATAAAAAAGGAAATGTTATTGACCGCTGATGAGCCCCGGTTGTGACGGGATCTCAATCACGGATCCAATAAAAACAGGTGATAAAATTGTAAGTACTGATGCGGGGATGTAATTAATTCTGCCCATAACATTTAATGCAGGAATATGCTGTAATGCGGGGAAAGCAGGATTATTTTGGAGTATTGACACAATAGGTTAGTTTTAAGGTGCCCTAATGCGCACATTGTGCGTAAACATCACAGAATTTCCATAACAGTTAAACATTCTAAATGAACCGAAAACTAATCGTGCCTTTCCTACTAATCTCCATCCTTCACCTTAATTGCAAAAAAGATTCTAACGCCAAAATTGATGTGAGCGCAATTACCGAAACAGACAATGTTGGGAATACACTTTCCCAAATAGATAATACCGACTGGATAATCGACAATATGTGGACAACAGATGAACTTGCATTATTTCAAACCCCAGGTTCGTCGCAGCTTACAAATATGGAAAAGGCCATAGTTTCTATTGAACCATCTTTCCCAAATCCATCAGCAGGCGGCTTTTACTTTGCAGCGAATATTTCAAAATCAACACTCGTACAAATAGTCATAACCGACAATATGCTTTCCGTTAAGGATAGATTTTTTGCAACAAACAAGAATATCAATTTTTATCTATTGAAGTTGAACTTAGATGCTTCGAAATACCCCAATAATACTAACTATAGAATGTACTATGGATTTTACAGCATGGCAGACGGTCTTTATTACAAAGGACATGGAGACTTAAAAATCAACCGGTAAAATGCCTGACACACATCATACTTGCCAAAAGTCAGGGCCGTACAATGAAACATCAACTGAAGTTTGGGACTGGCCTGGGCCGGTCGGTTTCATCCGTTGGCAAAAACTGTATTGAATTTCCGGGGATGATCGACCATCCTACTCAAAATCATTTAATAAAAAATTAAACAATTATAAATGCCAAACATTCACCACGAATTACTTATTGGAGTTTCGGCCGACAAAGTTTACAGTGCAATCACCCACCAGGAAGGTTTATCTGGCTGGTGGACACCCGGGACCGAAGCAAAACCTGAGTGCGATAGCATTGCACGCTTTCCTTTTGGCCCTGAATACTTCAAAGAAATGAAAATTACGGAACTAAACTCTTCCAGGCTTGTTAAATGGATTTGCATTACAGCCGTTGATGAGTGGGTGGGCACTACCATTTCCTTCGAACTTCAATCCGGAGACAAAAAGATTTTATTGAGCTTACATCCTGAGCTGGAAGATCAGATCCGGCAACAAAAAAATGATGATGAGGGAACATTGTTAATTTTCCATCACGACGATTGGAAAGAATATACTCCAATGTTCGCTGAATGTAATTACACCTGGGCAAGATTCCTGGTGAGTCTGAAATTATTTTGCGAAACCGGTAAAGGCCGGCCCTGGCCTGGTCAACATCAACTGGGATAAACCAGCACAGTTTTTAAGGTATTCATTGGTAAAACCTGCGTGCGTCACATTTATGAACATCCTGCAAATACATAAAAAATGAAAAAACTTATTGACAATAAAGATTACGAAGGTATTCGACAGGCCCTTTCAAATAATCCCCATCTTGCCAACGAAGGCATTCCATACGATGAGGTAAACACCACCAAAGCTCACCCATTGCATAGAATTTGTGATGGGGTATTTTCTAAAAAATACACCGATGAAGAAGCTTTAAAAATGGCAAAGATATTTTTGGAGTATGGGGCAACCATTAATGGCGATATGTTGATGGAAAAACAGGATACGCCTCTTATTGCCGCCGCAAGTCTGTACGCAGACCAGGTTGCGATTTTTTACATAGAAAGTGGCGCTGATATTAAGCATGCAGGATGTCACGGAGGTACTGCATTACATTGGGCAGCATGGTGCGGAAGGGACAAAGTTGTTAAAAGACTTGTGCAGGCAGGTGCAGAAATTAATAAGATATGCATAGATTTTAAGGCTACCCCACTCTTCTGGGCAGTTCATGGTTTAAAGAATGGAGACAAAAATAATATGCAAAACTACCTGGAATGTGTCAAAATCTTACTGCAGGCTGGTGCAGACAAAAATATTTCCAACAGCGAAGGAAAGATGGTTTTTGATTTACTCAGTGAAGAGGATTTTGAATTAAAAGAACAATTAAATAGGGATTAGACTGATAAACAAACAGCATCCACCAGGTTTTGTGATACCAATCGTAGCAAACGCTCAATGCTTATTTATATGAATCAAATTGTTCTTTTCGCGCCATTTTATTTCTTTTGACAGGCAGTCAAATTTTCAAACGTTGCAAGTGAATAATTAATTAAATTAGCTGCATGGAAAATCCATCAGGGTCTAATTTAATTACAGGCAATAAAACTTTCAACACCATGATCGCAACAAGTAAAGTAGTAATCTCCTTCTTTTTTTTATTCTTATCCATATCGCAGGTATTTTCCCAGGGCACACGACTGCTGAGGCAACCTGATTTAAGCGCTACGCAAATTGTATTCGAATATGGAGGCGATATCTGGGTAACACCAATTACTGGCGGTGATGCCCGGCGTATTACAAGTACTGCCGCTGTAGAAGCCAACCCTCATTTCTCACCTGATGGTGAATGGATCACATTTAGTTCCAACCGCTCCGGCATTTCACAGGTATACATCGTATCGGCACGGGGTGGCGCTCCTTCACGCCTTACCTGGTATCCCGCCGCTTCCTTCCCGCGTGGATGGACACCTGATGGCAAACAGGTTTTATATGCTTCCGGCAGGGAAAGCGCCCCTACCAGTTATGCCCGGCTATGGACAGTTTCAGCTAAGGGAGGGCCTTCCACTTTACTTCCGGCGCCATGGGCCTTTGATGGAAATTACGCTCCCGATGGAAACAAATTGATAATTGACAGGGTGAGCCGGTGGGATGTAGAGTGGAGGCATTACAGGGGCGGACAAAATACACCGTTACAAATATTAGATCTCAAAACATTGGCGGAGCTATCCATACCCACAGAAGGCAGTATGGACATACATCCGCATTGGATGAACAATGAGATCTATTTTTTATCCGACCGCGATTTTATCATGAATATATGGGCTTATAATCCAGCTACCTCGGCGGTTCGCCAGGTAACCACTTTAAAAACAGGCGATATTAAGTGGCTGGGAGGAAATGAAAAAGAACTGGTATACGAACACAATGGATACCTCCACCTGCTGGATCCTGCAACAGGTCAAAGCAAACAAATCGATATTACTGTTACGGGTGATTTTCCGTGGGCAGAAGCAAAATCAGAAAATGTAACCAATGATGTTACCAACGCGTCTTTGTCGCCCTCAGGCAAACGGATTTTACTGGAAGCAAGAGGCGAGATATTTACGGTACCTGTTGAAAATGGCGATCCAAGGAACCTCACCCGCAGCTCGGGTGCCGCGGATCGCAGACCCGTTTGGTCGCCTGATGGTAAGGAGATAGCCTGGTTCTCCGATAAAGACGGGCAATCGTATGCCCTATATATAACCGACCAGGAAGGTATAAAAGAACCCCGGAAGATCTCTATCGGAGAGAGCAAACTAGCATGGGACCCCACCTGGTCGCCCAATGGTAAATTCATTGCTTTCACGGATAATGCGGTAAGGATCAAGGTAATTGAATTGTCAACCGGTAACATTATTACTGCCGATATAGGAGGAACTAATTTAGACAGGGGAAACACCGGTCTTACCTGGTCGCCTGATAGTAAATGGCTGGCCTATACCAAATCTGCTCCCAATAATTTCCGGAGCATTATGGTGTGGTCGGCAGACAGTAAAAAAACAACCGCTCTTAGTGACCCAATGGCTGATGCCATATCACCGGCCTGGGACCTGAACGGGCGATATTTATATTTTTTAGCCAGCACCAATGTGGCATTAGGTTCTGGATGGGCCAATACCAGTTCGCAGCAGGCAAAACCAACCTTTGGCGCATACCTTACCATATTACGCAAAGACGACCCTAATCCCTTTCCCCTTAAAACCGATGAAGAGCCAGACACCACCAGCAAACCGGCAACAAAGGATACCACTATTTATAAAGGGGTGAAGATCGACTGGGAACATTTGGACAGGCGAATAATTGCCATGCCGATCCCGGTGGAAGATTATGATGGCATGCTAACAGGGCCCAAGGGCAGCGTACTTATTTTATCGGGGTCTACACTCAGTAAATATACAGTAGCAGATAAAAAGCTGGAGGAAATGGTAAAAGGAGGCTCCAATTACGCAGTATCTGCTAACGGAGAAAAGTTGTTGCTCAAATCAGGCCCCGGATGGAGGGTAGTTTCAACAGCCAAACCACCTGCCCCAACAGAGGGTGCGGTTGCAATGACCTTACGAATGGAACTGAACAGGCTTGAAGAATGGAAGCAGATCTTTGATGAAGCATGGAAATACCAGCGTGATTATTTTTATGACAGGAACATGCATGGAAGGAACTGGCAGGAGGTATGGACCCAATATGCGCCACTGGCACCTTTTATCAGGCACCGTACCGATCTTACTTACCTGCTCGACGAGCTTGGCGGAGAGGTTTCCGTAGGACATAGTTTTGTTTTCGGCGGTGATTTCCCCGACCTGGATACATCGCGGGTGGGGGTACTGGGTGCTGACCTTATTTCTTCCGAAGGCAGGTGGAAGATCAAAAGAATATATACAACCGAAAGCTGGAATCCCGGACTTGTTGCTCCGCTGGCGCAACCCAACCTGAAAGTGCAGGAAGGGGATTATATCCTCGCGGTAAATGGCCGTTCGTTAACTGTGCAGGATGATCCTTATGAACTGCTGAACGGCGTGGCAAAATTGCAAACTATCTTATTGATAAATAATAAACCTGCCACAGAAGGCGCGTGGACCATTAGGGTGCAACCAATAGAAAATGAAAGTGGTTTGCGTCAACTTGCCTGGGTAGAAGATAACCGGCGCAAAGTAGATGAATTATCAAAAGGCAAATTGGGTTATGTGTGGGTTCCAAATACAGGTGGATCAGGCTTTAATAATTTTAACCGCTATTACTTCGCCCAGCAGGATAAACAAGGTGCCGTAATAGATGAAAGATTTAATGGTGGCGGCCTGCTGGATGATTATATGGTTGACCTGATGGTTCGCCGCCTGCGTGCCGCCATTACCAACGAAGTGCCGGATGGTAAGCCCATGCGGCTGCCTGCCGGGATACTGGGTCCAAAAGTATTATTGATCAATGAGATGGCAGGTTCAGGAGGCGATTTCTTTCCGTGGATCTTTCGCCAGCAAAAAGTAGGACCGCTTATCGGTACCCGTACCTGGGGCGGACTGGTGAAGTCATCGGTACATTATCCTTTTGTAGACGGAGGAGCAATGACTGCTCCCGACAATGGGATATTTGACCCGGTACAAAATAAATGGGTAGCGGAGAATATGGGTATTGCACCTGATATAGAACAAAAGATCTCCGCCTTAGCTGTATCCAAAGGGAAGGATATGCAACTGGAAAAAGCCGTGGAAGAAACGTTGAAACT
>JBDTVX010000234.1:0-9614 GCA_040007015.1 Ferruginibacter sp.
CTTTCAGCAACATGGTCTTACCCGTTTTTGGCTGCGCAACGATCAATCCACGCTGGCCCTTACCAATTGGTGTGAACAGGTCCATGATCCTCGTGCTGTAATTATTTGACTGGGTTGTTAAGTTTAGTTTTTCAAACGGGAACAAGGGAGTAAGGTAATCAAACGGAACCCTGTCCCTTACTTCTTCCGGGCTCTTTCCATTAATGGTTTCCACCTTTAATAAAGCAAAATATTTTTCACCTTCTTTCGGCGGGCGAACAGATCCATAAACAGTATCGCCTGTTTTTAATCCGAATAATTTTATTTGGGAAGGCGACACATAAATATCATCCGGGGAAGATAAATAATTGTAGTCACTGCTTCTTAAAAAACCATATCCGTCGGGCATCATTTCCAATACACCTTCACCCAAAATGATACCATCAAATTCAATATTGAATACCTGGTTGTCCCTGCGTTGCTGATATTGTTTGCCGGCGTATTGATTTTGCTGATTACTTTCGTTTTGCATCAATTCCGGTTGTTGCTGCTGTACATCTTCTTCCTGCAATAAAGATGCTATTGCAGCCGGTATTGTGCTTTGTTCGCTTGTGATGGGTTGTAACTCTTCGTCATCTTCATCGTCTGCCGGTTCGACCTTCTTTGCCGCCCGTTTTTTATCTGTTGAATGATCAGTTCTTTTAACGGGTTTGTGATCGGTCTTTGGCTCTGCTTTTGCCTTTTCGGGTACTGCCACCGCGTCTTCTGTAGCATTTGCAATAACCGGGGGAACTTTCAGGGTGCGTTTACGCTTTGGTTTTTCTTCTTCGCCGCTTTTCTTTTCTGAGTTCATAGTGGATTGACTGTCGAGGATCTTTTGTATAAGTTCCTGTTTATCTATTTTTTTAAAATTGGGAATAGCAAGTTGCTCTGCAATATCCTGCAACTCAGGAACGAGCATATCGTTCAGTTGTAAAATGTCGTACATAAGAAAGTGAAATGATTTTTTTTCAAAAAATCTAGTCTTAAAATCTGAAAAAGTAATTGAGAATTAAAATTAATGGAATGGGACTGTCTGATGCAGTGAATGATTGGAAAGACCTTATCAGCAATATTCCAACGCAATATTACGCAGTTTTTTATTAAAAATATAATTTTTTTGTTTTAACCTGTTAATATTGCCTCAATTTTAATAGCTGAACCGCCTGTTTGTACAGCCATCCAGGGTTGCTTCTGACAGGCTCCTGCGACCTGGTTTTATACCCGGGCCGGAACAAAGATCATTCACTTTTATGCCAATATCTTCATATCCAGATATGTCATTTTATATTATACCACGCCATTTTTTAGTGTAATCCCGGCTTCAAAATCCTCTATATTAGCCAATGTGATCCGGGCTATCTGCGTTAATGCTTCTTCTGTAAAAAATCCCTGGTGTGCCGTAATTAATACATTTGGAAAACTGATCAGCCGCATGATATCATCATCCTGGATTATATTTTCTGAAAGATCATTAAAAAACAATTTCGATTCCTGCTCATACACATCTAATCCCAGGTAACCTATACGCCCTGTCTTTAATCCCTTTATTGCTGCGGCGGTATCGATCAATGCGCCACGGCTGGTATTGATGATCATCACGCCATTTTTCATCATTGCAATAGTTTGCTCATTGATGATATGTATGGTTTGTTCATTTAAAGGGCAATGCAGTGAAATGATGTCCGCCTGCGCGAATATATCCACCAGCGGCAAATAGTCCACTCCCTTTGCGGCCGTTGGCTGATGCGTAATTAAATCGAAGGCAAGTATCTTAACTCCAAAGCCCAGCATTATATCACAAAAAACCTGCCCGATTTTTCCAGTACCGATTACACCCACTGTTTTACCATGCAAGTCAAAGCCCGTGAGCCTTTCCAAAGAAAAGTTTCCTTCCCGGACGCGGTTATAAGCCTTATGTGTTTTCCGATTCAGTGTTAAAATCAGCGCCACAGCATGTTCTGCAACAGCATAAGGTGAATAATCCGGAACCCTTACTACCGAAATACCATTTTCTTTTGCTGCTACAAGGTCTACATTATTAAAACCCGCGCACCGCAAAGCGATCAGACGCACCCCTTCTTTTTTTAATTCCCGGATAACATTCGCACTCAGCTTATCATTTACAAAAACACAAACAGCGGAACAGCCTGTTGCCAGGTTAACAGTCTGGTGATTCAGCCGGGCTTCAAAATAAATTATTTCATGACCGGTAGCGTAGCGGTCAAAAAATTGCCGGTCGTATGATTTGGTAGAAAAGAAGGCTATTTTCATTGCGCGAAGGTAGCCAAACCATGCATTTATTTAAACCAAAGGGGACAAAACACATTTTTCGTAATTTTTTGTTGACAGGCAGAAGTTTTTCAATTATACATACCTGTCTGCCTGACGCAGTCGGCAGGGTTGCGACAGTCTAACCCGTATTTTAATCGGGACTCTGTTCAGCGGCACACCATTGTGGATCTTTATCGACGTTATTTGTAGATAAGCATCAGTTCACGTTACAGGAACATTTACTATACTAATGTGCCGGCGGGCAATATCATTGAGTTGAGGCATCTAAAAAAAACAGGCATCAGAAAATCAGACATCAGACATTATCTTTGTCCCCTTAAAACAAGAATTATGTTTAACAAAAGGGTGAGGATCAAAGAATTGCTGGGCAGTGATACTGCGAACTACCAGGCTACCGTAATGGGATGGGTACGTACCTTTCGGAATAACCAGTTTATAGACCTGAATGATGGCAGCACCAATAATAATTTACAGGTAGTGGCAAGCCTTGGCCTGTTTGAAGAAAAAACCCTTAAACGCATCACTACCGGTGCTTGCATAAAAGCTATCGGCGAAGTGATCCCTTCTTTGGGTAAAGGGCAAAAAGTAGAATTAAAAGCAGACTCCATTGAAATATTAGGCGATAGCGATGCGGAAAAATTTCCTTTGCAACCTAAACGGCATAGTCTTGAATTTTTAAGGGAAATTGCCCACCTGCGTTTTAAAACCAATACATTCGGTTCTGTTTTCAGGGTGCGTCATTCGCTGGCTTATGCGGTTCATAAATTTTTTAATGATAAGGGATTTGTGTATTTACATACACCGATCATTACTGCCAGCGATGCAGAAGGCGCCGGGGAAATGTTTAAAGTTACCTGTCTGCCGTTGGATGGAACTGCTGCCAAAAATGATGATGGCTCCATTAATTATAAAGAAGATTTTTTTGGCCGCAGCACCAACCTAACCGTTAGCGGCCAGCTGGAGGGTGAGCTAGCGGCAATGGCATTCAGCGATATTTATACTTTTGGGCCCACTTTTAGGGCAGAAAACAGTAACACCACAAGGCATCTCGCAGAGTTTTGGATGATAGAGCCAGAAGTTGCTTTTAACGACCTGGAAGATAACATGAACCTTGCTGAAGAATTCATTAAGTATGTAATAAAATACGCGATAGAAAATAATAAAGAAGACATTGAATTTTTAGCACAGCGGCTCGACGAAGAAGAAAAACAAAAGCCACAACACGAAAGAAGTGAAATGAGCCTGATGGAAAAACTGGGCTTTGTGTTAAACAATGATTTTGAGCGTTTAACATACACCGAAGCCATTGAGATTTTAAAGGAGAGCAACCACAATAAGAAGAAGAAATTTCAATACCTGATTGAAGACTGGGGTGCCGATCTGCAAAGTGAACATGAGCGTTACCTTGTAGAAAAGCATTTTAAAAAACCAGTGATATTAACCGATTACCCGAAGGACATCAAATCGTTTTATATGCGCATGAATGATGACGGGAAGACCGTAGCCGCGATGGATATTTTAGCACCCGGAATTGGGGAAATTGTTGGCGGGTCTCAAAGGGAAGAAAGGCTGGATAAATTAACAGAACGCATGAAAGAAATGAATATTCCGGCGGAAGAATTGAACTGGTACCTGGATACCAGGAGATTTGGCTCCTGCCCTCATGCAGGCTTTGGGCTTGGGTTTGAACGATTGGTACAGTTTGTAACCGGCATGGGAAATATAAGGGATGTAATACCATTTCCCAGGTATCCGAAGAGTGCGGAATTTTAGTGCTGGCCTTCAAATGACAATATGATTTAGCGAAGAGTTTTTATAATTGAAAATTGAGCCTTGAACTTTGAATATTGGATATTAGTTTTTTTGAGTTAATACAATGCTCTATGTTCGATACTCAATGAGCGGCCGGGGCAGCTAAAAAATCCATCATTAACTTATTCAGTTCCGCAGGCTTTTCCATATTCAACATATGCGCCACTCCTTTCATTACAACCCGCCGGGCTCCCGGAATATTCTTTTCCAGATATCCTGAGGTCGCTTTAATGTAAGGAAGGTCTTTATCTCCGTTAATAACGAGAACGGGTATACGCACAGAAGTTAATCTTTCGATAGCCGGGGGATAATTTTGTAATAAGGGCCAGCCTTCCATTTTATGCAGCCGCAGGTTGTTAAGCGTTTTGTTATACACATATTGCGATACTGGCGCTTTTAAGCTGTCCCCAAGGCGGTACACGCCTTCCGCCCATGCTTTGGTAAATTCCACAGCGGCCCTGACGGTATCCTTTTCTTGTAATGCCCGGGTAAACTGGCGGTACCATTCCATGCTTACGGAATCAATGGAATGGATTTTATCATAGCCATTAATGCCCGCAGAAATTAAAAAAGCCTTGCTCACCCGTTGCGGATAGGCAATAATAAAATCAAGTGTTACAGCAGCTCCCATAGAAAGACCAGCAACAGCTACTTTTTGCAGGTGCAGGCTATCCAGTAGTATTTTGATCACTTCCTGCGCCAGCAAACTGGTGTCGGTACCCGTAGTTTTACCATGAAACGGCAGGTCAGGCGTTATTACGTCATATTGTGCCGACAAAGCTTTTACCTGTTCCTTCCACATAGCATGATCCTGCAGCCCGGCGTGTAATAACAGGATAGCATCGCCCTCTCCTGCACGCTCGTAATAAACCTGCAGGTTGCCGGCCTTGATGACGCCACTTTTAACCTGTTTTACCTGGCCGGAACAGTCTGTCCCAAAAAATAGAGCAGGCAATAATATAAAAAAGAGACGTTTTTGCATATGTCTGAATATAAAAAAATATCATCAAATCCTGATCCAAAAAAAATTTTCACACTGTTGGTAAGTTTTTCTTAATCTAAATCATGTAGTAATAAATTTGTGCCTTATAAAAAATTATGGTTACTCCTCATTTGTTTGAAGCGCTCAAAAAAGACAGGCAGTCAATACATGCAGCATCGGCGGGCAAAGCCGGGGCAGTTGTTTTCTGCCTGCTATTTGATGAGCAGGGCGCTTATATAGAAGCACGCGATGAAAAGGGTCGGCCCGCGGAGGCTGATTACCTGCATTATAACGGTGTAGTGCGCAGTATATTAAAATCGATCCATGGTATTTCCCAACGCGCCGATTTTTTGGTTGATTGGGAAAATCCCGGCAATAAAGTTTACCTGCATGAAAATGATTTCTTGATCGACCAGCTTCTGCAAAGTAAACAATGGGTAGATGAAGAAGGCATTTCGATACAACCTGCTGGTGGTATCGCTTCGCTACGACTCGTCATGAATAGCAATGATAGCAAGCAAATAACTTCCGCGCTGCATTTGATAACGGATGACAGAATAACAACCGACTTTCGTTTTATCAGCGAAATGCATGTGTATGCAAAAGGCCTTATTGCAGAGCTGGCGCCTGTTGGCCGAAACTTCAGGTCGGTCAATTTATTCAATACCCTGCTGGATGCAGAGGATATACAAAAATTTCTCTCTTTATTTTTTTCGTATGTTCAAAATATTCCGCTGCAGTATGAGCAGTACAGGATTTTTTTTTCTGATACCCCGATCGCTACTTCACCGGTGCTGATATTTGAAAAAATTGATGCGAATGATGCCTTGTTTATGCGTGTGGCGCAGGTATTACCAGGTATTGACACAGCCCTGCTGAGCGATTACGACCTCCGGTATTTTGCCGCTGTAAATGAAATTGAAAATATTATTGAAGTAAAGCCAATTGAGCAGCAATCCAATATCGAAGTTCTGCAGGCAATTGAAAAAATGCTGGATAAGCATATCCCCAGGCAGGGAAAAAAGAAAGCCGCGGAAGTAATGCTGATGGATGATATGTTTATTATTCCGCGTGAGGTGGCTGCGGGTTTTATTTACAAGGACCTGCCCGCCTTGCTTGCCACTTATAAAATTATGGGCGCTGAAAAATTAAGATCCTATAAAATAAGTACGTTTAAACCCAGGCTTGAGCTAAAGCTCGGGCACGGTATTGATTTCCTGGAAGGTGAAGCAACGCTTCATTTCCAGGATGAATCATTTTCCCTGTTTGATGCACTGCAGCAATATACTAAAAACAGGTACATCCTTTTAAGCGACGGCACGCATGCCATTGTTAATGAAAGCTACATGCAAAAATTGCAGCGCCTGTTTAAAAAGAAAAAGGAAAATGTGCATATTTCCTTTTTCGATCTGCCATTAATAGAAGACCTGATTGATGAAAAAATAAGCGGCGGCTACTTCGCCAAATCAAAAGAAATATTTGAAGGCTTCAATTCCCTTCATAAGGCTTATATTAAACCGCCCCGGTTAAATGCTACCTTACGGCCATACCAGCTGCAGGGGTATCTGTGGCTCAATTACCTGCGTGAAAACAATTTGGGCGGTTGCCTTGCAGATGATATGGGCCTTGGTAAAACCTTGCAGACAATATGCTTGCTTGCTGCTGTTTACCCTATGGAGACAAAGCCTTCATTGGTGGTAATGCCTAAAAGCCTGGTATTTAACTGGAAAAAAGAATTTGAAAAATTTGCTCCTCAATTGAGTTACTATACTTATTACGCCGCATCGCGCAACCTGGACGATGCTTTCCAAAAGCAAATCATCCTTACTACCTACAGCACACTGCGTATTGATATAGAAAAGCTGAAAGAAAAAGAATTTTACTACATCGTGCTTGATGAATCGCAGAACATAAAAAACATGCAGGCGCAAACCTCAAAGGCCGTAATGCTGCTGCAATGCCAGCACAGGCTGGCATTGAGCGGCACACCCATAGAGAATAACCTCGGAGAATTGTATTCGCTGTTTCGTTTCCTAAACCCGGCTATGTTTGGCAGCATAGAAAACTTTAACCAGCATTACCTTTCACCCATTCAGAAATACAACGACAAAGAAGTTACCGCTGAACTGCGAAAGAAAATTTATCCTTTTATTTTACGTCGCCTGAAGAAGGATGTTTTAAAAGAGTTGCCGGATAAGATCGAACAGGTGCTTTATGTGGAAATGAGCGATACGCAAAAGAAATTATATGAACAGCGAAGAATGTTTTACAAAGAGGCCATAGAGCAACAGGTGGCAATGAAGGGCATACAGCAGGCCCAGTTCTTCGTGTTCCAGGCGCTCAATGAATTAAGGCAAATAGCGTCTACCCCTGAGAGTTATAGCAGTGGTAAAATCAGTTCGCCGAAAATAGAAATATTAATGGAACAGCTGATGGACGCGCTTGGCAACAACCATAAAGTGCTGATCTTTGTAAACTTCCTGAATGCGCTTGAACTGATCGGCGATAAACTTGAAGAGCAAGGAATCGAATATGCATCCATGAGCGGTTCCACAAAAAATCGCCAGCAATTGGTAGAGCGTTTTCAAAATGATACAGACTGCAAGGTATTTTTGCTTACATTGAAAACCGGAGGCACCGGCCTTAACCTCACTGCTGCCGATATGGTCTTTATTTTCGATCCCTGGTGGAACAAAGCAGCCGAAAGCCAGGCCATCGACCGCAGCCACCGAATCGGGCAAGACAAAACGGTACTAAGTTACAAGCTCATCACACAGGGCAGCATCGAAGAAAAAATACTGCAGTTACAGGAGAAAAAAGCGGAGATATTCAACAGCATCATTTCGGCGGATAGCGCTTCGCTAAAATCTATTAGTGAAGACGATATACAGTTTATGCTGGGTAGCTGATACCCGGGTCGGCACCGAAAGTCAGACCGGGATAGCCAAGGTAAGACCAGGGGCAACGCAAGGGGTTCTGTGTTTAAGAATAAAATGTCGTATCGATTTGTGAATGGTAAACGGTGAATGAAATATTACCCGTTTAAAAGTCACATTTAACTAATACAGAAACGATAATATTAACCGGAAAAATAAATCAACAGTACAAGCTAAACACAGATTGCTATAAAATAACGTTCAATGATTGATATAAAAATACTTACACAATTAATTCAAATTTATACCAAAGCAAGTCTTGAAAAAGGGATATTCCCCTTTGTAAAAAAATTTTACCTCAATAAATTTTTTGAGCCGCAAAGGAACCAGGCAGTTGAACAAATTATACATAGACTGCTTGCCAAAAAACAACTCAATTCGACAGACACCGCAATAATATGTTTCTCTGTATTTGAAAATGAAACTATTTACAAAGAATTTTTAGCAACCTTACCACGATCGCTGCAAATATTAATTGAAAAACTGTTGTGGGTAGAAGCCATGACAGACGAGGAGATGGAAAAAATATTGAATGAATCCATAACCACACCATCAAGATATGCGCCACAGGAAAAAGAGTTAAAAAATGAGTTTTACTTTTTCAGTGTAAGCCTGTATTATATCTATGTTTATCCCCGCACGAATTATTTTGTTTTATCTCTCCATCCCCTTTTTAAGCAGGTTTTGATGGAGTTTTATCCCAAACCGGTCCATTACTATTTTATACAGCTTGATAAAATACCGGAGACCCGTTATCGCTTTACCGCAGAAACCCTGGTTATGCAGCAAATGCCGAAACTGCTTTCGTATTATATGCAGGATGGAATAAAATATTCAGGCAAAGGAAGGCCTGCAGACGCCACATTGAACAAGTTACAGCGAACCCTTGGCTTTACGGAATTTTTCCCGGGCGAAGAAGAATTTCTGGGTAAGACGAGAAACATGCTAATGGCAGGCTTACTGTATAGTTTCAAAATAAATAATATTAATATAGATACCGTTTCCGTAATAAAGGACCTGTTCACAAAGCAGTACCTAAAACTTAACACCTCGCAGTTTATCCTTATGCACCTAAAAGGGTGGACATACATGGATGCGCACGATTACAATGAAAATACGGAGCATAATTTTTTTGAAGTATTGAAGCAACTTCCGCCTGGCAAATGGGTAAGCGCCGAAAACCTGATGGATTTTATACAATGCAGGTTTATACCCCTAAAACCAATAGCTAATTGGGCATTAAATAACCGCCTGTTTTTTGAAAAGGGTATCCACTATATAGAAAAAAAATATGCAGCCGGCAATGCCAATATGCTGGTACAATATCCCTTTATAAAAGGAACGATTTTTTTGTTAGCATCATTTGGCCTTATTGAAATTGCCTACGAAGGTGTAAATACAAAAGAATTTGGCAAAACTTTCTACGCTGCTTATGATGGACTTCAATATTTCAGGCTTACTGCTTTAGGGGCCTATGTACTCGGACTTTCCCCTTCTTATGAACCTGCAGAACCACAGCAGCAAAATAAGGTGCAGTTTTCTGAGGACAGTTTAATAATACTCGCGGAAGG
>JBDTVX010000235.1:0-9577 GCA_040007015.1 Ferruginibacter sp.
GTGCTGAAGAACAAAGAAGTCGGTAGGCGGGTCATTAGGATCAAAATTCTGAATTACAGATTGTAATTCGGCACCAATAATATTGTTTGTTTTACTAGTTACTATGGCAGTGTCAGTAGCAGAACAACTGGTTGTTGAGGTAACTGTGAGAATATAAGTACCTGCTGTTGTAACGGTAATGGATGCGGCATTCGCAGGCGATGATATCATTCCCCCGTTGATGGCCTGCCAGCTGAATGACGCTCCGGAAGTTGAAGAGGATCCATTCAGTGTAACAGGATGTTCAAAATCCAATGGCTTATCCGGACCTGCATTTACATCCGGGGTGCTGCATTCGCCATAAGGCTCATAAATTATTTTTGCACCGCACTGGATATTTACCTGTGTTCTACTCCAGAGAGCGCCGGTAATTTTTGAATTGCCATATCCCGAACCTATATTTATTGCTCCATAGGGTGCCCATACGGTTCCGAGCCATTTTGATGACCAGTTTTCTGAAGGGCCATTGTCAATATTAAAACTCCAGGTCCTGTTTGAGCAAGTGGTTCCATTTCCATGTATTTCAGTAAAAATGCGTGAGGCACTGCCCCCGTTGACCATTTTAACAATGATTTTACCAAGGTCGGCATCTTTATGAACATATATCTTAAAGGTGCCTGTAGCAGAATTCTTAAAATCAAGTATGAAATAATTGAAACCGCCTTTATTATCAATTTTATCAAAAACGTACGCGCCGGTTCCACTAAAAGTAAGCGTATTATTTCCCTGGAGTTTTATTTGGCCATATTTCCCCGGGCGAATAGTTCTTGTTGAGCGAATGTCGGAAATAGGTGGGCATGCAGGAAAATTTGTGATAGCGGGCATTGGTGGCAGATCAGGGAGCTGGGGCAGACCGGTTACATTACCTCCCCCCGGAACAGGGCCGAAGTAACTGGTACTTGAAGGATGCGTAACGCGGCCGCTGACTGTGCCGCCACCTATAAAAATATTTCCATTTACATCGATATTACCGCCAAGGATTGCGCCTGAACCCACTATAAGGGCAGGGCCGGGTAAAGCGGGCGTATTAGCTGCAGTTATCCTGCCGGTAACTTTGTTGCTGTGCGCAAGGTTTACAGTACCGCCTGAAAAAATATTTGCATTAATAGTAACCCTTCCGGTTGATCTTACAAGCAGGTGGCCTCCTACCGAGCCACCTTGTATATTCGAAAAAGATCCCAACCGGACGCTCCCGCTAAAAAGGACATAGTCTTTTATAGTTGTTTGCTGGGCAAATAATGAAGCACTCAAAAAAAGGCATTGTATTATAAGAAATAAAACGCCTTTCGAATTGATAAAAGTAGAAAGTTTTCTCATAAAAATAAGTTGTGAATGAGTCTGTCAGAAAATTTATTTTAATAAGGTTTAAATGGAACTTATTTCAAACTATAAAAATGTAACAGTATAATTTCTGTTTTATGCGAACGCAATTTGGTCGTTAAACTATTTAAAGCGCATTCCCGGTGTAACTGGATTTTGCAAAATATTTATTTTGAAAAGCTAAATTTTCTTTGTCTGGCCTGCATGGTCCCGGCAGCGACAGGGCCGGCTTATTTCGAATAACCCCGGAAGATTTTCCCAAGGCTGCGCAGGAGAAATCTGCCTTCGTTAAATGAATAATTTTGTGCAGGATTTTAAGTTATAAAAATAAAAAGGGTGTGCTTTTGGGATTTATTAGAAGAATGGATTTGGTAATATTGGTAATCGAAAGAGTATTGATCGTGAAATATATAACTTTATTGGATATTTTTAAAATAATAATCTTTGTTTTGTAAGTATAATGCAGTCTTTGTAAAAATATGACTATTCGTAAAGAGCTATAAAACCCCTTCCAGGCGACCTGTTCCTTTATAACCTGGGAAAAATGATTTAAATTTTTAAGTAAAAGTAACCGTACAATAAAATTATTTTGGTTATACTTGTATTTTATATACTGTATGCTTACAAAGGAAATATATGAAATAATACGATCCGGAGTCTTGCTGAACCTGGCTAATAATTTATCGAAAGATTTATTTTATCACTGTGTAGACCATACCATTGATGTAGAAATCCAGGCGGAGAGAATTGCCATCAGCGAAAAGATACTCAGCGGGGAGGATCTTTTACTTTTAAAAACAGCTTGTCTTTACCACGACACGGGTTTTCTTTTTACCTATAATGAACACGAAGAAGCCGGTTGCGACCTTGCAGTGAAAGAATTGTCCGCTTTTGGCCTTACCCTCAAGCAGGTTGACATTATATGTGGATTGATAAGGGCAACCAAAATCCCGCAAACTCCTCTTTCCAAACTGGAAGAGATTATTTGTGATGCCGACCTGGATTATTTGGGAAGAGAAGATTTTTTCCCGATCAGCAATAATCTTTTTTTAGAATTGAAAGCGGCTAATTTTATTTCTTCGGAAAATGACTGGAATTTAGTACAAATTAAATTCTTCAAACAGCACCAATATTTTACCGCTACTACAAAAAAACTGCGGGAACAAAAGAAACAAGAGCATCTTGAAATGATCGAAGCGATGATGCAAAATGTCTGAACCGCTGATTAAGTTGATTAAATGATTACCATGATAACCGGAGCTAAAGTATCAACAGGGTAGAAATCAAGCCAATCAACGAAAATCAGGTTCTCATCGGTCAGGAATAAGGTTCAACCGGCTGTTCCGGCAATTGGTTCTTATAATGAACCGCGTGCTGTTTTTTCATTCAGTTGCCTTAACCGCTTGCATAAAATTTTAATAAAGCCTACTGCAACTTCCGGCCTGGTATCAATGAGTTCATAAAAAGGCTCCTGGTCTATTTTAAAAAGTATGCAATCTGTTTTTGCAGTGGCTGTGGCGCTTCTTGTTTCAGCATCCAGTAAGGAAAGCTCGCCAAACACTTCTTTTTCCTGCAATACAGCAAGCATGGTTTTGCCTTTGTGAATTTGAATTTCCCCGGTAAGGATGATATACATGCAGTCTCCGGGTTCGTCTTCTTCAAAAATAACAGCGCCCTGCTCCACTTCTTCTTCCTGCATTAAAGGTGCAAGTTCAGCCAATGTAGTTTCAGGTGTATCCTTAAAAATACTGAGCGATTTTAGCAATAATACTTTTTCGAGCAGCAGCAATTGCTGATTGGAGTTTTCAGACATTCCATAAAGTTAAAATAATTCATCAAAAAACAAAATAAGATTTATAATATCACTTGCTGATTAACCTCCGACAGGGCTTATAGCCGCTGTCAGGGTATCAACCATCCCCGTTGGCGACTAAGAAAACAAATTCCTGGACGGTAGATTTATAATGCAAACAATGCGGTTTCCCGGAGCAATAAATTTTCCGCTGAAGTATATTTGTTTATTAAGGAATTGTCTAAGCCGTGGCGCTGCTTTTTGGACGTGTACAGGCAACATGCCATCGTCCAGTTGTTATATGGCCTTATGTCTTCTGCCAGTATGCGGATCAATACCCTTTCCACATTTTCAAAGAATTCAACCGGGTAAATTTTTCGCAGGCCATGCATCCTTTCAGAAATATTTCCAGGTTCAAAAATGGTATTGAAATGACCGGCGAGATCTTTGCGCACGGTAATATCAATGATTTCCATTGCATTGATAATACTTTCCTTTTTTCCAGTGGCATAAGCTGTACGTACTTTATTAATATGTTCACGTTCGTACAAAATCGCAAATACAAATAACAGGCTTTCTCTCAGGGCTTTTAGTTCCAGGTTAAATGAGTTATTGAGTAACTGGTACTTTTTTTGCCAGGGCTCAAGGCTGCTTTGCATATATATTATACCTGCGCTGCGTGACAGCATTTTTTTTATTATCAATATAAAAATATGCTGATCTGCGGGCCTGGGAACATAATTGCTGCGATACATTGCTTTTATTACCGTCATATACTCCTGCGGGTGGCTTGTCAGTAAGCCCAATAATATCTTATGCGCCTTTTCGCCTCCTATCCTTCCGCATAAAAGAATTAATTTTTCTTTTTGCAACCGCGTTGCCCTGTCACCGGTAATATAGTCAAGAATGAATGGCAATGAAAGCTCGCCGGCAATAAAAAGTGGCTGAATTATTTCTATTTCATCCGTATCTATTCTATTCATTAATTCTTGCAGCAATTGTTCATGCCCCGATTTTCCTGCTGCTAAAAAGGCGGCTTTTCTTACCCCGGCATCTTCATCATTCATCAATTGAAGGATCATCCCGGTTTCACAGCAATTTTCCTGGCTACTTAATATTTCCGCTACGCTCATTCTTTCGGCGGCTTTTTTAGACAAAATCATTTTCATCAATATTAATTCCGCGTTTTTTTTACTTTCCCCTGATCCGTAAAAAAATAAACCGGTCAATGCAGCCTGCCTGATCGCCGGTTCTTTATTCTTCAAAAAGGGCAGTACCAATTGATTGTCTGCTCCATTCCTGCACATGATCTTTATGGATTCCGCAACAATCAAAGGACTATTATGATCCTGTAAAAACGGGAGTAAAAAATCGGCCCCGGAAGGAAATTTTTTTTGCTGCATTAGTTTTAATGCTGTTGTCTTTACTTTTTCAGAAGGATGCTGCAAGGCGGAAATAACCAGGTCGTCCGACATTGGATTGCTGCTTTTGTAAAGCATATTTAAAATATTGATCACTTCTGTTTCAGACCCGGTCTTTGCTTTTTCTTTTAACCAATCCAATGTGCGGGAATCGCTGATGGAAAAATTTTCCCTGTTAAAATAACGGCTGCTGATGGTTTTTATGATCGTTTTCAGGTATTGATTATTAACGCGGTAAATCCCAATGATCCAGAGTATGGCAATTGCCAGGAGAATATAAGAGAGTGTAAGCAGATCTGCTGTATGCTGATATTGTATCAGCACCAGTAGCATCACCCCGGTAATCAAAGATGCAAACGGATCCATGATACCTTTTACGATCATATGCGCCCTTAACCGCTCATGATTGGAAAGCGGCTGCATAATGGTAAGAAAGACGGGGGTGCTGATGGCCGACCGTAAAACATCTACCACGACAGAAGTAGCTCCAAATAAATAGATGATTATTTTTTGGAACCCCTGTAAATTTTGGGTAAGAATGATAGTGGCGACAAATACCAGCATGACCACCGGAGTAATCAAAAGAGATTGGATGATACCCAGTTTATTTATAAGCCGTCCGGTAAAGATCATTTTTAGGATCATTGCTATCACTCTCGTAATAGCAATGAAAAAAGCAATAAATTTCGCCAGGGAAATATCATCATGGAAAGCTTCCTTTACGCCTGAATAAAAAGCGAAATTAGTTATGATGAAAGTACCGGTAATGATGATTCCGAGTATTGACAACCGTCTTATCAAAGTATTGCCTGAAAAATTTTTAACGATCTTACTTACTTTCTGTGTGGAATGATTTTCAGGATGCTTTTTTTTATGTTGTACCTCGAGTAATTTCCCCGATTTTTTTATACTTATTAAAAAAGGGATGGATGCTGCCATACAAATGATGCCTATCCATAAAAGGTTAATGGTACCAATATATTCCACCGTAAACAGGGCAAGTGTATAGCCAATAAATTTCGCGGGTATATCCCCTGCGCTGATTACACCAAAAAGCCGTTTACTTTGGCGGGCATCAAATAATAAAGAAGCGATTCCCCAGAATTCGAGATTATTGAGGAGGTATAATACATTAAACCAGGCCAGCATCCAATATAAAAACCAGTCTGTTTTTATATAAATAAATGCCAGCCTGAACAACAACATACTACCCATCATAAAAACGGTGACGATGATCGCCAGGTTGCTGATATTAAATTTATGCTCAATGCGTGAATAAGCAAAGCCGGTTGCCCATAGCAAAAGGGAAGAATATATAAATACATAGGGTAAACCGTTAATCGAAAAGCGGTTGAGAAACAGGGCAAACGAAGCAGTAAAGAAAAATGCGATCCCTGCCCCCTGTAAAAACTGAAGCAGGAAAAGTTTTTTTACCAACCAGCCCTCATCATGCCTCACATTCAATGTTCTCAGCCAGAAATTTTTTTGTTTCATGTAAGCGTTTCAGTAATAATTAGGTCGTTTGTTTATTTTATGGTTTAACAGTTGTTTCATGAATTTCATTTTTACCGGTCCTCTTTTTTGACGGGAAGTTTTTGTAAAATAACGATGCGTCTGCAAAAAATTTAGTTGCCGGTCCTCCCAGTCGTTTTCACCTGAAATCAATTTATGGGCTATTAATTCAAGGCGTAATTTATGACCTGTTTCAAAAAAATCTTCTCTTCCAAGGTAATCAAGATCCGCATCACAGATGATTTTTTGGTGATTATTGCCTGGCTCCTGCGGAACTTTTGTAGCCATGATCAAATCGCATATATTTTCAATAACTTTTTTATCTATTCCAAAACCCGGTAATTGTTGTCTTGCTATTTTACAGCTTCTTTCTTCATGCTTTAGGTAGGTAAACATAAACCCTGTATCGTGATAAAGTGCGGCTATCTGGAGTTCCAGCAATATTTGTTTATCCGTTATGCCTTCCTCTCCGGCAATGGCAAGGCATTGTAAGGTAACATCCAGTGTATGGTTGACATTATGGTAAGTGAGGGCGCTTGAAAGTCCTCCATTCAGCATGATAACTACATGATTCCGGATGGTAGTCAGATTTACCATAATTACGATATAAATATAAGCATATGCGCTGATATGCATACTAAAAACGAGTAATGAGTGCTGCGTGATGAGTGTCTTTAAAGCATGCAGTATGACAAATTACTTTACTCATTATTCATTATTCATTACTCATTATACCTATTTCTTTTGGCCCCTCGTAATGGGTTTGCCATATTTTTTCATCATCCTGTCCTTCTTCTTTACTATAAAATTTACCTTACTGTTTTTAGCTGATTTTTCATGAAAGGCAGGGCCGGATTCTTCTTTTTTGGGTGCTTTTACCTGGATGATCTTCATGAATATTTTCGGCTTTTCTTCTTCCGTTAATTCATCGGAAATGATAAGATTTTCGGGTAATGGAAGCAGGTGTATCCGGTACTTCATCAAAGTTTCGATAGCGCTTTGGTACTCCTTTTCTTTTTCCGTAATAAAGGTGATCGCTATCCCTTTTTTATCGGCCCGGCCGGTTCTGCCGATACGATGTATATAATTCTCCGGCACTTCCGGCGTATCAAAATTAATAACATGTGTTACTTCAGCGATATCGATCCCTCTTGCAACAATGTCCGTGGCGATGATAAAGCGGTAATTGCCTTCCTGGAATTGCTTTACGGTGTTAAACCGGTGGTTCTGTTCCTTGTTGGAATGAATCACACCGGCCGTACCCGGAAATTTTGTTTCCAGTTGCTCATACAACTGATCCGCCAATTGTTTGGTTGCAGCAAATACCAATACTTTGGTCATGGTCCCGTCTTCGGTCAGCAACAATTCAAGCAGGTTTACTTTCGTATAAAAATTAGGCACTTCATATCCCGTCTGTATGATATTTTCGAGCGGTGTTCCGGTGGGTGCGGCTTCCACCCTTACCGGGTCATTAAAATAGGTATCAATCAGGGCTTCCACCTCATCCGTGATGGTTGCGGAAAATAGCAGGTTTTGCCTTTTGGCTGGTAACAGATCGAGTATGTTTTTTAACTGCGTCCGAAATCCCAGGTTAAGCATTTCATCTACTTCATCGATCACAAGTTTTTTGATCATTTTGGTTTTAAATGCACCATTCATGGCAAGGTCGTATAGCCTTCCCGGGGTTGCCACCAATACATCCACTCCCTTTTCTACTTCCGCTTTTTGCGTATTAATATTTACCCCGCCGTATACACCCACAGCAACCAGGCTCATGTAGTGTGTCAGCTCTTTTACAGCGGCTACTACCTGTGCTACCAGTTCCCTTGTTGGAACAATAATGAGTATTTGCGGCGATTTATCTTTACTGAATTTCCATTGCCGCAGGCAGGGGAGAAGGTAAGCAAAGGTTTTGCCGGTACCGGTTTGAGCAATACCGCAAACATCTCTTCCGGACATCACGATTGAAAAAACCCTGCGCTGAATAGTGGTAGGGTTTGTAAATCCGAGATCATCAAGGGCCGTGAGTAAAGGGGTATTTAAATTTAAATCATCAAATGTCATACTGTAAAATGAGCTGCAAAGGTAGTTTTTAATTATGAGGCCGCCCTGTTCCTTAAAGCAGTAGTACATGGCGCTCCCCAATAATCGTAGTGCCGTGGCAGCGGGGTTTTCACGGTATAGAATTAAAATTATAAAAGCGCTTTCCGTGAGAATCCACCCGTCATTAAATCAATTGCAAAAAATCATAGTGGAGGCATTTTTATTTGATGTCATTATCAAGCCCCAATTGTTTCCGGCTTTGTAAATTAAATTGAAACTGATCTTCTGCAGGTATTTTCTTTCTTTTATTTTTATTTACATCTTTACCCTTTGTTGTCCATAAGTAAGGATAAAAATTGAAAACCTCATCTCCATCGAGTTTTAATATATCTTTTTTCCAGGTTGCCCATCGAAGTTTTTCATAGAATTTATCCAGGTCGTCACTGAAACAAAAAAATAAAAATTCCGTATAGGTCATATTGAGCGGTTCCCACACCAGCCTGTCCGGGGAAAGGTAATATGTTTTCCCTTTATCTTTTCCAAAGGCCCCGCCATTGATTGCGAAGAAACCTCCAACGGCATCATCCGCAATTAAAAAATAGGAGGGGGCTTCTCCGAATTCTTTAAATGATTTACCCTTGTTCCAATCCGGCAAAGACCGCGCGATCTTCCTGCTTCCGGAGCCAAGGATCCTTATCCAGCCATTATCTACCAGTATTCCACCGGTTTTGTAAATTATGGCTCCCATGGGCGACCTGGTAGTGACCTGAGTTTTATACAATGCTTTTTTTGCACGGCTGGTGTCACATGCAAGCACTTCAACTTTATTAGTGGCGGAGTCGATCATTTGCTGAACAAACGGCCAGCCGGGATCTTTTATATTGACGAGGTCTTCTACCTGTCGCAAATTGTTTTGAGCGAAACAGGAAAAGGATATCAATGTCAGAATGAAAACCGCGGAAATATTTTTCATAGGGCAGAGTAAAGACTAAGGGTTTAAGATTTAGGGTAGAAGGTAAAAATGGTCAACTATCAACCGTCAATGGTCAATGGTCAATCGTCTATCGTCAATGGTCAACTGTCAATATTTAATCATGACCGTTTTCCCTTCTTTCGCAGATTCTTTGGCAGCTTCCAGGATACGTACTACCTGTACATTATTCTCCAGGGAATAGAGCCCATTCTTTGGTACTTTGATCCTGCCCCTTACCACAGCATTTAAATAGGAGAACGGATCTTCATATACAGTAATATCTTTTGAAGTGACAGTTAAGCTGTGCTCTGTTTTAGCCCCCCTGTTTCTAAGCCGCATATCCCGGTTGTTTACGGTGATCACATAACCGCTGTCTCCGTATACTTCCATGTCTTTCCTGCCGAAAGGCCAGTTCCAGGAGGCCTGGATAATACATTGTGCACTTGGATAAGAAACAATAATGGTGGCTTCATCATC
>JBDTVX010000236.1:0-9574 GCA_040007015.1 Ferruginibacter sp.
TGTTTCCGTTAATTTCTGTTTTGTCATAGGTCCGTTATTGGTTGCTTTCTATATGAGCGGCGATGCTTTATTTTTAGTTGAACGCCGTGTCAGGTCTTTTATGTTTATCATTTTTACCCCGGGATATCAGTTCACAACCCCCACAACAAAAAAGGAGTTTTATACGTCTTGTGTTTATTTTTCTCAAAGCTTCCTGAGTATTTGTGCATAAAAAATTTTGAAAGGCGCTTATATGAGCATAGTATTGGTAATTCAATATTTACAACAACGGTTATTCCACAGGTATTGAAATAAACAAAAAAGTTTCAATCCTTACCGGAAGCCAAAAAACAGGAATTTCCACTAAGAAAACGATATCCCGGAAACATATCGAAGCATTATTTGGCTAGCTCAGTTTAGGTAGAGCATCCCAATTTTTATCGGGATGGTACTGGGTTCGGGTCACAGGCACTTTAAAAGTGGAAAGCGCAACAGGTTTCTAAATAATCAAATTTAATTTTATCCCTGGAAAAGGCTGCGCCCATCCCACTCAAAGGCGTAGATAAAGTATAACTTAAAGAAAATAGCGACAAATTTGCATAAATAAAATGAGAGTAATCCGGGAGTTGAGATTTGGGCACTCATGAAGCCCAATAGGGGTGCTGGTATGGATTTCAAAAAGCCCGATTTTCGATTTATAAATGATTTCTGCAAGAAAACGCCCTCTTTTAAATTTGCTTCACGGTATTTTTTAGCCATGCCTTAAAATTTTATTGTTCACGACAGGCGGGAAAAATGAGGGCGGAAAAAATTTCCTTATATGATATGATCCCGTTGGTCAGAAAAAAGGACTCCCCTGGAGGCCAGGGTTGTGCCTATAATTTATAAAACATAGCCCTGGTAAGGAGTCAGGCAACTGCGACGCTTTGCGTTGGATATTGCTTTTCTTTAAATTAAACAATTTGAATAGGCCGGTAGTTTCATATTGCATATTTTTTTTACTTAACTTCGGTTCTGTTAATCCTTTCCAAATTAATTGCTTGATTTTGTACAGCTGTAAAATATATGATGAGTCAGAGATACTAAAACTTATATCACAAGGTGATGAACATGCATTTGCGAAACTCTTTAAACATCACCAGGATAAAATATATAGCGTTGCATTTAAACTTACGCATTCTGTAACAACAGCAAAAGAAATAGTAGAAGACGTGTTTCTAAAAATATGGTTAAGAAGATCTTCTTTATTGGACGTACATGATTTTCCAGCTTATCTTTTCATTATTACCCGCAATGAGGCATACAGGGTATTAAAACAAATTGCCAGGAATTATCAATTTGTTGAACTCAAAAATAATAGCCAATTACTGGCTGATAATAATGCAGATGATGTCGTAATTGAAAAGGAATATAATTCAATTTTTCGGGAAGCTGTTAACCGTTTACCTGAACAACAAAAGCTTGTTTATAACTTAATTAAAGAAACCGGCTTAAAGCGAAACGAAGCGGCAGATTTTTTACATTTGACACCGGAAACCGTTAAGTTTCACCTCGCCCAGGCAATGAAAAATATACGTTCTTTTTGTGCACTGCACTTGGACACAATTATATTTATCGTATTGTTTTCCATTTTATAGCCATTAGTTTCTCAGCGAATTTTTTATGATCTTCCGTTTATTTTTTTCGAAAATCGTTATTAGCTTTTGCATAAACCTAATACCATAAAGACTTTCAGGCTAATGCATTATTTTGGCGATTACCTGTTTTTGGGCATTGAAAAAAAAATTTTCTTTTCAACACCCCCATCGCTATAATAAAATCACTCTTTATATGGAAAGCTGTTATTCCTGTTTTTTAAAAATGAATCGATTGCATGGATGTCTCCCGTTTAGAATATTTATTTGAAAGTTATATTTCCCGGCAATGTTCTGCTGAAGAAGAGAAAGAATTAATGGCGCTTTTAACCAGGCCAGGCAATGAAACTATTGTGGAAACATTGATAGGCCGGGTAATTCAAAATACAGAATCGGAAATGGAGTTGCCGGAACAGGACGCAGTTTCAATATTAAGAAATATTCTGCAAAGCGATAAAACGTCAATATTATCAATTGATAACAAAAAGCCTTCACGTTTTCCATGGATAAAGATTGCTGCTGCGGTGATATTTTTTGTATCTGGTATTGCTTTTTGGCTGCAGTATAAAAAAGCTAATAACGTAAAATCTGATGTTACTTCTTTATCTCATAACAAATTTTCTGCGGTGCCTGGCGGCAATCATGCCACGCTCACAATGGCCGATGGCAGTACGATTGTATTAGACACTTTAAAAAACGGGAAGATCCAAAATGGAATTGCAAAAATTAACAAACAAAACGGCCTCCTGGTTTTTGATGTAACTGCTGCAAACATTATAGAAAAGGTTTATCTAAACACCCTTGCAACGCCGCGTGGCGGGCAATATAAAGTGATATTATCTGACGGAACTGCGGTGTGGCTGAATGCATCTTCATCGCTTCGTTTTCCTTCCGTTTTTATTGGTAAACAACGGGAAGTGGAACTCACAGGCGAAGGCTATTTTGAAGTAAAACCCCTTACCCCTCAAGGGTGGAACAGTAAAATGCCTTTTATGGTGAAAATATTATCTAATTCAGGTCAGGATATGGGTACAGTTAAAGTGTTGGGTACACATTTTAATATAAATGCTTATGCAGATGATGATGCAATACGAACCAGTTTATTGGAAGGCAGTGTGAAAATAACAAAATACGCTGCATCTGGCTTATTGAAGCCGGGGCAACAAGGGGTGTTGAAAATGAATGATAACAATATTGAAATAAGGAATGCCGATATGAATGAAGTAGTGGCCTGGAAGAATGGCCTGTTTCAGTTTGATGGTGCGGATATAACTGCGATCATGAACCAAATTGGCCGGTGGTATGATGTAGACATTGTTTATGCAGGTAAAGTTCCTGTGAGGAGTTTTGAGGGAAAAATAAGCAGGGATGCGCAATTGTCAGAAGTGTTACAAATTCTGGAACTAAGCAACGTGAAATTTACCCTGGAAGGAAAAAAAATAATTGTTCAATAAACCAACCAACTAATAAACCTCCCGATAGCAATCGGTAAAACAAAAAAACGAATGATCCAATAAACTAGTTAACTATTAAGCCTTGTAGTTAATTATAAAATAAAAAGCCAGCAATGTTCGCGGCATCGCTGGTTTAAAAGGCTAAAGATTGTCTGTTAAACAAATTTTTCACCTGTAAATCAAAACTATGACTTTATCTCTAGGCAGCCAAATTATAATGGATGCCAAATCATTCAAATCTAAAGCTTGGAAGATTATGAAATTAGCAATTGTATTATTGTTGTTTTTTACTTTCCAGGTTAACGCAAAAACCCATGCGCAAAAGATAACGATCGTTAAAAATAATATCCATTTGTCGGAGGTATTTAAGTCCATTGAGCAGCAAACAGGCTACTTATTTTTTTATGACAAAGCCCTCATACAAAAAACTTCTCCATTCGATATCGACATTCGGAATGAAACATTGGAAAACGCCTTATCCGATTGCCTTCAGAACCAGCAACTGACCTATTCTATAATAAAGAATACCATCGTAATTCTTCCTGCTAAATCCCCGCTGGTTCAAAATCAACCTATTTTAAAGTCAGTAGTTGCAATTGAGCCTCCGCCTGTAGTTGTGCGTGGCAGGGTGGTTGATAAAAACGGGCAGCCTTTGGAGAATGTGTCTGTTTTTGTATCGGGTACCAAGATGGGCACTATAACAGGCAAGGATGGACGCTTTTCGTTGAATGCATCTGATAAAAATATTGCAATAGAGATTTCGAGTGTGGGATACCAAACAAAAACAGTAAATGTGGGAAACGAAAATGAAATAAATGTAACATTGGAACTCGAAGTTGCCGGGTTAAATGAGGTGGTAGTAGTGGGATATGGTACACAGAAAAAAGTTGATCTCACTGGTTCGGTAGCGACAATAGGAAGCGCTAAATTAGAGAGCCGTCCAATAGTAAACCTTGGTGATGGGCTCGAGGGGTTAATTCCCAACCTGAATGTAAATTTAGAAAACGGGCAACCGGGTACAGGCGCTACTTATAATATAAGAGGATATACTACTATTAATGGGAATTCAAGTTCATCTCCCCTTATATTAGTTGATGGCGTTCAACGTGATCCTAATTTGATTGATCCTAATGATGTAGCAAGTGTAACAGTATTGAAAGATGCCGCTTCTGCAGCAATTTACGGTGGCAGGGCAGCTTATGGTGTAATTTTGATTACCACCAAAACCGGAAAGAAAGGCGCAACTCAAATCACCTATACAGGAAATTATACCACATCACGGCCTACTAATTTGCCGGAATATGTTAATTCCGGCGGGTATATACAAATGTTTAGCGATGCTCAAAGGACAGGAAGTTTAACAGGAGGCTCCACCTCCAATGATCCGTTTACGACGCTTGATTCGAGCCTGGCCGCAGCTTACCGCGCAGATCCCGCGAATAATCCGAATGCTTATCCGGATCCTGGAAATCCACTCAAATACCGTTATGTAGGCAATACAGATTGGGTGAAAGTATTATATCCGGGATGGGCGCCACAGCAGGAGCATCATTTGTCGGTATCTGGTGGAGAAGGTAAAACTACTTATTCAGCGAACCTTGGCTATTTTAAACAAGATGGACTGGAAAAGATAGCCAACCAGGTTTATAAGAGAATTACACCAAACCTGAAGATTAATTCGGATATCACAAAATGGCTTACGGTGAATCTGAATGTGTCCATGACACATACGGATAATAACCAGGGGGCTTATACACGTATTGGGCAGGGCGGATCCTGGATTCCCGGCGACATACGGCCGATAATGCCGGTTTACAACCCGGATGGCCATTTCTCCGGACAGGGGAATTTTTCCAATCCTGTTGCGATACTGACAAATTCAGGAAGAGATATCGCCTATGTAAATGATTTTTGGACTACAGGAAGAGTGATATTGAAACCGATCAACCATCTGACCATTACCTCAGATTATACCTGGAATAGCTATACTAATTTTGAAAAAGCAAATCTTATTCCGTTTAATGAATATGGGGTAAATGGTGCTTTTTTGGATATTTTCCCATGGACCAATCCTTCCCAGGTTTCAGAACAAAGGCAAAATAATGACTATACCGCTTTAAATGCTTATGCAACTTATGAAAACACCTTTAATACCAGGCATTCTTTCAAGGCTTTAATAGGTTATAACCAGGAATCTTTTCATTACCGGTTGGGCAATTCCTTAGCCAGAAATCTTATTGATCCTACCTTACCTGCAATAGGAGTCAGTAATGATTCTAAACCAACTGTTGGAGGTACGGAAACAGAATCAGCATTAATTGGTACTTTTTTCAGGGTCAATTATGCGTTTAACGGAAAATATTTATTGGAAGTTAATGGTAGGTATGATGGTACTTCCCGTTTTCAACCAAGTGCCAGGTATGCGTTTTCTCCGTCGGTATCAGCGGGCTGGAATATTGCCAAAGAATCTTTTATGCAAAATCTGATTAAAACGATCAATGAATTGAAGATACGGGCTTCGTATGGCGAGTTGCCCAATCAATTGGCCCAGGCCGGTGTAATATCGTCGGCACAGCAATATCCTTACATTGCAACTATGGCCACTGGCACAGTTGGATATTTATTTAATAATCAACCAGGAGTTACAGTTGGTACACCTGGTTTGATAAGTCCTACTTTCACCTGGGAAAAAGTACAAACTAAAAATATAGGACTTGACTATGCATTACTGGGTGAAAAGCTAAACGGCAGTTTTGACTATTTTATTACGGATACTAAAAACATGGTTGTTGCAAGCCAACAATTACCGGCGGTATTAGGAACTTCAGCGCCACCTACTAATTCGGCAGATTTGCGTACCAAAGGATGGGAATTAAGCATCACATGGAACGACCGGATCTTGAATAATCAACTGCATTATAGTATGACCCTTGGCTTGTCTGATAACTCAAGTATTATTACAAAATACTCCGGTAACCCTACGGAGAGTTTAGCTGATTTCTACCCTGGAGAAAAGCTGGGAAATTTATGGGGATATACAACGGAAGGGTTTTATAAAAGTAATGAAGAAGCGGCGGCTGTTGATAATTCCGCGTTGGCGGGTTATACCTGGCTTGCCGGGGATATTCAATATGCCGACCGGAACAAAGATGGAAAAATCAGTGCCGGGAGTAATACGGTAGCAAACCCCGGTGATCAAAGTATTATTGGAAATACTACACCAAGGTATAAGTTTGGATTTAATCTAAATCTGGAATACAAAGGATTTGATTTCGGTGCATTCATGCAAGGTGTTTTGAAACGTGATTTTGACCCAAAAGGCAGTCTTGCGTTTTATGGGTTTGCGGATGTCGAATGGAACCTTCCTTATGCGTATGCATTGAATTACTGGACACCGCAAAATCCCAATGCCTATTTTGCACGTGCACGGTTTGCAGGCCGTGGTAATCAACAAACACAAACAAAATATTTGCTGAACGCAGCTTATGGAAGAGTAAAACAATTAACGCTGGGATATACGCTTCCAACTCAGTTAATCAGCAGATTGAAAATACAAAAAATCAGGGCGTATATAACAGGCTCAAATCTGATTACCATAACTTCTCTTTTTAAAGCTTTTGACCCTGAAATAGTAAACTTCGGTGGCGGCTATAATACCTACCCAATTAATAAATCGGTGTCTTTTGGCTTGCAGGTTACATTATAAAGATCACTAATCAAATGATAACAAAAATGAAACATACATATATTAAATACATCATACTTTTTGCCATGATAGCTTTCGCATCCTGCAAAAAGGACAGCTTTCTCAATCGGGTTCCTTTAAGTAGTATCAGTCCGCAAAACTTTTTTGAAAATGAAACTGATTTACAATTGTATTGTAATCAGTATTATTCAAATTTGCCGGTTCAGAGTTTTGTTTCGGCGGACAATGGTTCTGATGATAAGGTACCCGCATCGATCAATTCATTTTTAGCGGGTACTTACACGCTACCTACTTCGGCGGGTGGGACTGGTTGGGATTTTAGTTTTATCAGAACTTTAAATTTTTTCCTGGCAAATTATTCCAAGGCAAATATTAGCGACAGCATTAAAAATATCTATGTAGGAGAAACTTTGTTTTTCAGGGCGTTGGATTATTGGAATAAGGTAAAAACCTATGGAGATGTACCCTATGTTAACACTTATATTACGGATACTACTAAAAGTGTTTTGTTTGGAAGCAGGATGCCTCATAAACAGGTGATGGATTCGGCATTGAACGATTTAAACTTCGCCGTTGCCCACATACCGGTAAGTACGTCAGACGGGCGTTTAAATAAATATGATGCACTGGCTCTCAAGGCACGTATTTGCTTATGGGAAGCAACTTATAGAAAATATTTCGCAGCAGGAGAAGAAACACCTTATTTACAGGCGGCTTCAGATGCTGCCGAACAAATAATGAATTCAGGTTTATTTAGTATTTATAGTACCGGGCATCCGAAATCCGACTATTACAACCTGTTTATCCAGGAAGAATTGAAAGGGAACCCGGAAGCCATAATGCCTATGCGGTATCTTCCGGTTGTATTGACAAACAATGTGGATAGGCAATTAGGTGAAGCTGGCGACGGGTATAGTAAAGATTTTGTTCGTTCATTTTTATGCACTGATGGGTTACCAACTTCCAAAAGTCCGTTATATGCCGGTGATGATTCTCTTGACGCGGAGGTAAAAAATCGCGATCCCCGGTTTCAAGGGCAGATTGCCACCAGGGGGTTTGATTTATTAAATGGGGATATTATTACATTGCCGCGAATCGGAACCACTGTTACTTCTACAGGATATCAGCCTATTAAAGGGCGGTCGTCCAGTATCGCAGCCTGGAACGCAAATCAATCCATCTATGATTTTTTTATCTTTAGATATGCTGAAACATTACTTATAGAAGCAGAAGCTAAGGCAGAATCAGGACAAATTAATCAAAGCATATTAGACAACACCATTAATAAATTAAGAGACAGGGTAGGTATGCCGCATCTGATGATGGATGTAGCAATAGATCCAGCCTATGCAGCAAAATATCCCGCTGTTACCAGTTCATTCCAAAATGTAATTCTTGAAATCCGCAGAGAGCGAAGGGTTGAATTGGGCTCAGAAGGTTTTCGGTTTGATGATTTGCAAAGATGGAAAGCAGGTAATTTGATTAGTAACCCGGAAACAATTCTGGGAGTAAAACTCCTTCCGTCTGTTAGAGCTGAATATCCTCCTACGCAGGTCATCGGGATTGTTGTAGATGCGAATAATTATGTGCGTGTATATCCGAATATTACTTCCCGGGTTTGGAATGATAAAATGTACCGGTTTCCTATACCGATTCAGGAATTGACCTTAAATTCCAACCTGACTCAAAACCCCGGTTGGCAGTGATTACGGATATATGATGCATCAACTGTATAGGAAGACGAGTTAATACCAGGTAAAATCAGCGTTAAAATATATCCGGTTTTTTTGGATTCTATGTTAAGCTAAGTGTGAATTGGCAATGGTGAAAGGATAATTTTTCACCATTACAATTCACCACAGGATTAGGTAGATACGCCGCAAAGCCAATACCAGTATCTCCTGGCCGATATTTCGTTACCAGGCGGTCTTTGGATTTTAGACCAGTAACCGGGTTAGCCGCATTTCGTTGGTTCGGTCCGGCGAAGCAGTTTCTCCCGATACAAATTGGGATGAAAGAAGCAAAAACAGCGGCATTCCGGCTACGCAGCCCCGCCGGATGGGCAGGCGAAAGCAATGAACATAAAAGAGAAAATTAACTCAGAGGCATATCATTTGCTCAAATGCAAAAATAAAGCGAGTCCTTTGCCTTATGAAAACAATAATACTGATACCGGCGGAAGCCACCAGGCAATATTTTAAACTACACTTTAAAAAACCTGATAAAACATTTTTTTATTCTATTACTATATTACTTTTTTCTTTTTGTGCACAAGCACAGGAAAATAACCCTTTCACCATTGGATTTGAAAAAAGCGCTCCATCAAAAATATTAGGTGAACAGCGTAAAGTTTGGATTCATATTCCAAACAGCAATGGAGGAAATGAAAATACCGGTAGAGGAGGTTACCCGGTAATTTATTTATTAGACGGAGATGCAAATTTTAATAGTATCGTTAGTTTAACCGAATTCATGAGTACCGCAGGTCTTTGTCCGCCAATGATCGTAGTCGGGATTTTACATCCTGCCCGAATGACGGATCTAACATTCGGTACAGATAAAGAAACTCCTGGTGTTGTTGGCAGAGGCGAAAAATTCATGCTCTATGTGGAAAAGGAATTGATGCCATACATCGAATCAAATTACCCAACAGCTTCCTATAGAACCTTCATTGGTCACTCTGTTGGCGGCCTGACTGTTGTGCACACCTTAATACATCATCCAGATTTATTCAATGCCTATGTTTCTCTTGATGGTGCTTTATGGTGGAACAATCAGCAAATTGTAACAGAAGCAAAGAT
>JBDTVX010000237.1:0-9495 GCA_040007015.1 Ferruginibacter sp.
CATTGCCCAAAGCGATAACAATGCATGTGTAAACACCCAATTGGGTTTTTTAGCCGGCTGTACCAGTAAAAAATGGAAACTAAATCCGGATGCCGGCGCGTATAAAGTGGGGGACCAGGGTGCCGGTTCAGGAAATTGGTGGTCAAGCCCGGCCAGTGAAGCAACTGCCAGGGCCTGCGAATTTAATGATGAATATACTTTTACATTTGACGCCAATGGCACATTTGTTTACGATAACAAAGGAGATTTCTATGGCGACAGTTATTTGGGAAATAATACCGGAACATGTCAGCCTTCTGCAAACTATACAACTGTACAGGCGCCGTGGGGTTCAGGCACTTTTAAATATAGCTTTACCCAAAATGCAGGGGTTAATAATTTAGGCCAGCTTACCGTAATGGGTTTGGGGGCTCATATTGGTATTCAAAAAGCAAGAAATGGCGCAGAAATTACCAACCCTGCAACCTCTGTTACGTATGATATTTTATCAGCAACGCATTATGCTGCGGGGTACGATATTATGACAATTGGTGTTAATATCGGAGGAGCGGGATGGTGGAGCTTTACTTTACGTTCTTATTAATTGCTAATTTATAAAGCATATATGAAGAAGTCATTCCGGATTGGCACAAATGTGTTAATAGCAGCAATGTTTTTAATGGCCTTATCCTGTAAAAAGGGGGATAATATCACCCCTCCGCCTGTTGCAGCATTGCCGGTGTTAAGCTGTGCAGATATATCAATCGCAAGGGCCACCACAGATGCAGTGATGCATTTTTATGTAAATCTTAATGTAAAGGGATCAAGCGATGTTTCGGCCAAATATACATTGGCGCCCGGAACGGCACTTTCGCCGCGGGATTTTACAGCATCTGCAGGAACGGTTACCATTGCAGCCGGTCAAACAACAGGCTACTTTGATGTACCCGTTACCGGCGACAGTTTGCGCCAACCCGATCTCCAATTAACCGTTCAGTTCAGCGAACCAAAAAACTGTACGCTTGGTACGCCTTCTTCAAAAGGAACCATTGTCACCATGAATGGCAGCTACCTGGCAACTGATGATGCAGGTTATTCCACGCCTGTTTCTTACCCGGGTTACAATCTTACCTGGAGTGATGAATTCACCGGTAATTCAATTAACCAGGGCAACTGGAATTTTGAAAGTGGCGGTAGTGGATGGGGGAACCATGAATTGGAATATTATACGGGGCGGATACAAAATGCCTTACAATCCAACGGTAAGCTGATCATTGAGGCCAGGAACGAACCCTTTGGAGGAAGCAATTATACTTCAGCAAGAATGACTACCCAAAATAAAAAGCTGTTCAAATTTGGGCGGATCGATATCAGGGCAAAATTGCCTGTTACCAAAGGTATGTGGCCCGCGCTTTGGATGCTGGGATCAAATATATCTTCAGTACCATGGCCTGCCTGTGGCGAAACAGATATTATGGAACTGGTCGGAAGTGACCCAAAGAAAGTGGTGGGTACCGGGCATTATGCTAATTCAGCCGGCACACATGATTCAAAAGGCGGCAGCTATAGCATGATTGGTGAAGACTTTTCACAAAAATTTCATGTGTTTAGTATTATTTGGGAGCAGGATTCAATTCAGTGGCTGATAGATAACATGGTATATTACACAATGACGAAGGCGTCTGCCGGAACAACTGCTTACCCGTTTAACAGCGAATTCTTTTTTATTGTAAATGTTGCGGTAGGGGGCGATTGGCCCGGACCGCCGGACGGAACCACCGGTTTTCCTCAAAGAATGTTTGTAGATTATATAAGGGTATTTCAATAAAATCCCGGAAAGAAATAGTTCTAATTTGGAAGGTGCGGTTGAAATTATTTTTTTGATCACACTTTCTTTTTTCCTTGATTGTCTGAAAAATGTATGTATGAAAAGCAGGAGGATTTATTTATTTTTATTATTGATATTGCCGGTTTTCTTTTTGACTGATTGTGCCAAAAGCAATCCGGTTCCTGTGGTAACCCCGCCTGTGATAGTTATACCACCCGTTATTACAGCGCCCAATGAAGTTGATTTTTGGTTAACAAAGGGCGATCAGTCTGTGCTATTACAAAAGCAAACGGATGTGTTGTCTTTTGGTACTGCGGCCAATTCAAATGTTTTCATTAACGTAGATACAACGCAGGTGATGCAAACCATTGACGGTTTTGGATTTACACTCACCGGGGGAAGCGCCACATTGATCAATGCGATGAACAGCACGGCTAAAGCAGATTTATTGCAGGAATTGTTTGGTAATGGTGCAAATTCAATAGGCATCAGCTATTTACGCATTAGTATAGGGGCTTCCGATCTTAGCGCAGCCCCGTTTACCTATGATGACCTGCCCGCGGGCCAAACAGATTTGTTGTTAAATAATTTTAGTTTGGCTGCTGAAAAGGCAGACCTGATCCCGGCGCTAAAAGCAATCCTCGCAATTAACCCGGCAATTAAAATTTTAGGTTCACCATGGTCGCCGCCGGTATGGATGAAGGATAATAATAGTTTTATTGGCGGTAGTTTACAGCCACAATATTATTCGGTATACGCCCAATATTTTGTAAAGTACATTCAGCAGATGAAGGCTGAAGGAATTACGATAGATGCCATCACCACACAAAATGAACCGCTGTATGGCGGCAATAACCCGAGCATGTTAATGAGCGCAGTTCAGCAGGCGGAATTTATTAAAACCAATCTTGGGCCCGCATTTCAATCGAACGGCATTGACACAAAAATAATTTTATACGATCACAATTGCGATCGCACGGATTACCCGATTGCCGTTTTAAATGATGCTGCAGCAAACCCTTATGTGAATGGTTCCGCATTTCATTTATATGGTGGGGTTATCAGCGCTTTATCGATCGTGCATGATGCATTCCCGGATAAGCAGGTATATTTTACTGAACAGTATACCGCATCCACCGGCGACTTTAGCGGAGATTTAAAATGGCATGTAAAAAATGTAATTATCGGATCCATGCGCAACTGGAGCCGCAATGCGCTCGAATGGAACCTGGCCAATGACGGGTCATACGGCCCTCATACAAACGGGGGCTGCACTACCTGTAAAGGCGCACTTACTATCGGCAGTTCGGTTACCAGGAATGTTGCTTATTATATTGTGGCGCATGCTTCCAAATTTGTACCTGCCGGGTCGGTCCGCATTGGCAGCAATGTCTTTAGCGATCTTCAAACGGCGGCATTTAAAACACCTGCCGGTGATAAAGTATTAATTGTTGAAAATGACGCGGCCAATGGTGTGGTATTTAATATAAAGTGTAATAATAAATGGGTAACTACGGCGTTGCCTGCGGGTGGAGTAGGAACGTATACATGGCACTAAGAATGAAAAACATTTATCATAATAAATTTTTTGCCGGCCCGAAATAGAAGTTAACAGGATGCGGCGCTTCAACCAGCAATATCTTTTCATAGATTATCCCTGACAATCCCTATATCAAAGGACAAATGAAAATCATTTTCGTTTGTCCTGTTTTATTTTCACTAAATCCATTGCCCGGATTGTATACAGGTATACTTGTCTTTGATACGGAAGTTCAAAACAATGCCCGTTGAAAGCAGTGCGGGCATTCAATTTAAACAACGGGAAGCCGTATAATAAACTCCGCACCTTCACCATCCTTCCCTGACTGCGCTGTCGCTTCGGCTGACAGGGTTTCCACTTTCAGCTCACCGCCATGTGCTTTAATAATATCGTAGCTCAACGATAACCCCAGGCCGGTTCCCTGTCCTGTTGGTTTTGTAGTGAAGAAGGGTTGGAATATTTTCTCTAATACTTTTTGCGGGATACCGTTGCCGTTGTCCCTAACGCTTATTTCAATTTTATCACCTATCTTTTTTGTACTTACTGAAACGGTTGGGTCATAACCGACCTTTTGTTCTTTCTTTTTTTCATTAACCGCATAAAAAGCATTCGTTAATAAATTCAAAATCACTCTTCCAATATCCTGCGGGATGATATTTATTTTTCCAATACTTTCATCAAAATCTGTTTTCAATGTTGCATTGAATGATTTGTCCTTTGCCCTCAGGCCATGATAGGAAAGGCGCAGGTATTCATCAGCCAAAGCATTGATGTCAGTGGGTTCTTTTACACCGTTGCTGCTACGGCTATGCTGTAACATTCCCTTTACGATGGTATCGGCACGTTTGCCATGGTGATTTATTTTTTCCTCGTTATCTATAACATCATTCGCTATTGATTTTACTTCATTCATATTTCCTTTATCAATTTCATCTTTCATTTCCGTTAGCAATTCTTTATTAACTTCAGAAAAATTATTGACGAAGTTCAACGGGTTTTGGATTTCATGAGCAATGCCTGCAGTAAGTTCTCCCAGGGACGCCATTTTTTCAGATTGTACCAGTTGCTTTTGTGTAGTCTTTAGTTCTCCCAGCGTTGTTTCTATTTCCTGCTTTTGCAACTGCAGTAAAATATTGGCTTTTTGTTTTTGCTTGTTATTCCTGTAAAGGACAAAGGCCAGAATAAGAAAGACTGCCATGCCTGTTATAAGGCCATAGATTTTTACCCTGGTTTCATATTGCTGTTTCGCCTCACGACTTTGCTGCTCCAGTTGTTGCCGGCGCGCTGATTCATTAAAAGTAAGGGTTTGAAACTGCCTTATTTTGTTGGAATTATACAGGCTGTCTTTTAATGTTACAGAAAGGTGCAGGTATTTGTAAGCGCTGTCGACCTGGTTATTGGCTTTGTATAATTCAGCAACCAGGGGACTTATATCTGCAATATAACTATCAATATTATCGCCCCAGGTTTGGATGTTTATCCTGTTGTTTTGTATATAGGTCAACGCCTGGCGGGCATAGATCAGCGCTGAATCATTACGGCCTTCTTTTTGAAAAAGCTTTGCAATCCCTGCAAAAGAACCTGCCACTACCTGCGGAGCGTGAACAAAGTTACCATTTTCAATCGCCAGCCTGTAATAGTTAAAGGCAGTATGGTTTTCTCCTTTTGCGGAATATATATCAGCAAGCAGCTGGCTGTTGAAAGCAATGGTACCCTGTTGGTTTTGCCTCGTATCAATTGAACTTGCTTTCCGGGCATACAATAAAGCTGAGTCAACCTGGTTAAGATTATAATAAGCACTTGCGATAATATTCTTTGCAAACCATTTTTCCATGAGGATGAGGTCGCTATTTAAATTTAAAGTGCTTAGAATGGAATCCATTAATTTAGCATAGTTCAATACATTCTGATAATCCTTCATTGAAGTGTAATCCGCGGTAATATTACGTATTGCCTCAACCGTAATCAATTTATCATTACCGTTTTCAGCGAGCTTTAAATTTTCAAATCTTATTTCCAATGCCTTGGGGTAATTGCCCAATGCATGTAGAAGGGTAGCCAGTATTTCCTGTAACCCGATCAGCTGCGGGGGATAGCCGGATCGCGTCCACTCTTTATACTGGTCTGAGGCCATCACCTTTTGTTGAAGCTGAAGCGCCTTTTGGGCATAATGCAATGCGGAGTCAGCATTATAAAATTCCGGGAAGAACGCATAATTATTAGCTATTGCCGCAAGAATGGCAACACGGGTAGTGTCCTCTTTTTGCTGGGTAAGTCTTAATACTTTATCAGTTATTATTTCGTCCCTCCAGCATTCCACACTGTCGCTCAATACGGTATCTTTTTTTATGGTAACCAGCCGGTCTGCCACCTCGCCTCCGTAAAATTGTTTTTCCACCTTGAACCAGCTGCCCCTGTGAAATTTATAACGCAGATCGCCTGCCTTCAAATTCAATACGATTGATTTTTCATTTTCGCCACTTGACAGCATCAGCCAATTTTTATTGGTAGTTGAATCCCAGTCGCTAAATGTGCCGGTTATGTAAATACTGTCATGATGGATAGCAGTTTTTTCCTTTAGTATAAACCGCACTTTGTATTGCGCACATATTGTTGAGAACAAACAAATCGAAAAAAGAAGACTTAAAATTTTTTTCATACCGTGATAAATTGCATGCATATGATAATAAAGATCGAAATATTAATTAACGTGCAGAAGGCATTTAATTGATTGAACTGTGTTAACCGGTTGCCCATAGTTTTAGTGTGCGGCAAGATGGACAATAAACTCGGCGCCCTCCCCTTCTTTTGTTTCTACTTTCAATTCGCCGCCATGCGCTTTAATAATATCATAGCTTAAACTCAAACCCAGCCCTGTTCCCTGCCCGGTAGGTTTGGTGGTAAAAAAGGGTTGAAATATTTTATCCAATACTTTTTGCGGGATGCCATTGCCATTATCTTTCACAGCAATAAAAACTTTATCATCCATCTTTTTTGTGCTTACTGATACAGTTGGCTCATACTGATCCAAACCTATCAGGTTTTGTTCAACCTGCTTCTTTTTTTCATTCGCCGCATAAAAAGCGTTGGTTAATAAATTCAATATCACCCTTCCGATATCCTGCGGCATGATATTTATTTTTCCAATTGTATCATCAAAATCAGTTTTGATTGTTGCATTGAATGATTTGTCCTTTGCCCTTAAGCCATGGTAGCAGAGACGTATATATTCATCAGCCAGTTTATTAATGTCAGTGGGTTCTTTTGTTGCACTGCTGCTGCGGCTATGCTGTAGCATCCCTTTTACAATAGCATCGGCTCTTTTGCCGTGTTGGTTTATTTTTTCTTCATTTGATTCAATGTCATCAGCAATTGCTTTTACTTCTTCCATATTTCCCTTGTCAATTTCTGCTTTCATTTCTCCAATCAATTCTTTATTGACCTCCGAAAAATTATTGACAAAGTTTAACGGGTTTTGAATTTCATGGGCAATACCGGCGGTGAGTTCACCCAGCGAAGCCATTTTTTCTGATTGGATCAATTGATGTTGCGCTGCTTTGAGTTCTGTCAATGCATCTTCAGTCTTCTTTTTTTCTGCTTTCAGATTTACCAGGTCTATCTGTGCCTGCAACGCCAGTTGCTCTGCCTGTTTCAGATCATTAAAACGGGTATAAGTAAGATTAAAAACTTCGGCAAAACGCCGGATGACAATCTTTGCTTCATCCTCAAATTCAGTTTCCCTGAACACATACAATCCACCGGCAGGAAAATGCGCAACATAAAGGAATTGCTGCATTTTTTCATTTACCGGGGAATCCGGCAACTTAAAATTTGTTGCGGCAAGCGCTTTATAAAACCTGTCCAGGTCTTCCCCCTGCAACAGGTAAGAATAATCATCCTGTTTTAACCATGCATCAAAAGCCCCTTGCAGTAAAGGATGTATATCCATTGATTCATCACCCGTTACCTGTACCGTAGTACCTTTTTCCCCCTTTATTGCTGACCACACATCCGTACTCCGCTTCTCTTTATGAATGATAGAGATCCCGCATCTTGTTGTTCCCATTTTTAGTTTATCCAATTCTTCAAAAACAATGGCAACAGCGTCGGCCAGGTCTTCACTTTTTTGCATTGCCATTGCTTTAGATCGAACGCTTTCCAATGCTGCCTCAATCTTTGCTTCTCTTGCCTGCGCTTCGGCAATTTGCAGATCATTGAAACGGGTATAAGCGAGATTAAAGACAGCGGCAAAGCGTTCTAGCAGATTTGTTGTTTCCTGCGGTTGTGTATCCGGCGAAGCAATGCCAATAAAACCTTTGGCGAAATAAGCTACGGTTTGTACCCTGCGTTTTTGCGAAAAACCCTGTTTGAAAGTAACTTTGAGCTCTTCGCCCAGGTAATGAAAATAATCTGATAATTCCTTTCCCTGTATATCTATGGTAATTGATTTCTTTTGCGCCGCCCATCCCTTATACATGGCGTCAATGATGACTGACCTATTTATATTACCTGTAAACTGTGTGGCGATTTTAGTGCCTTCCTCATCCGTTGCCCACATGTCAATATTGCCGCTTTCATCTTTGATTATGCCGATATACAAGCGATTGGGCGTAACGCCCAGGCTTATTAATTGCTTAAAAAAAACTGCTGCTGTTTCGACCAGTTCACCAGATTTTTGCATGGCCATCGTTCTGCTTCTTACCCGTTCAAGACCGGCTTCGATCTTTGCTTCCCTTGCCTGGGCCTCGGCTTTTTGAAGATCAAGAAACCGGGTATAGGTTTGGTCAAAAACCCTGGCAAAACGCTTCAGCAGCCCCACTTCAGCAGGCAGGATGTTTTCATTTGTAAATGCAATCAAATATCCATGCGAGAATGGCAAACCATAGATGACAAATTTCTGTGCCGGCGGCGCTTCTCCTTTCGGGTACTGCCAGCCACTGGCCAGTATAAATTGTATCCAGCTTTTTAATGTTTCGCCGGTAAGTTCAACATGGATCATTTTTTTTTCACGCCAGCTGATCTTCATCTCACTGGCTACAGGATGCCCGTCTGCAGGCATGTCCAGCAGGCTGGCAAACGATTCGCCCTCTACCGTTGTGTACCAGCATCTCCAGATGTTTTCTTCTTCATTCATGATGCCTAGCAAACTGCGCCTGAGGTCGGTGATACCCAGGTTTTGCAACTGGTGAAACACGGTAGCTGCCACATCCGCCAACTCATTACTTTTATACATAGCCATCGTTCTGCTTCGCACCCGCTCCAGGGCAGTTTCAATCTGCGCTTCCCTCGTCTGTTCTTCTGCTTTGTGCAAATCAAGAAAACGGATATAAGCCTGCTCTACAACTCTTGCAAATCGCTTAATGATATCATTTTCTTTTTCAGTGATCGGGATGCCATTATACCTGTTGATAAAAATACCGGAGTGTTTAGAAAAAGCATGTGAATACATATAATTTTCAGTTGCAAGAAGCGCAACCTTTATTTCATCCGGTAAATATTTGTAATCCGAATACTCAAAAATGTATTTTAAAAAAACATTTTTTTCTTCGAAATTGTATGCTTTCGAAAAGAAATCCAATCCACTTTCCCTTGCCTCCCAAAATTCTTTCAGGATGAGTGTATCTGAATAGGGAAGAAAGAAGTACCTGGCAGAAGAAATATAGCCGGGAGCGGCGATCCATTGAATAAAATCCTTTGAGCCCTCGGTAAATATATTGATAGCGGCTCCTCCATCCGATGCAACACCCAGTTCCTGCAGCTTTTCAAATACAACCATTGCTATTTCCTTGTGCTCATCGCTTTTATGCATCGCTAAGGTGCGGGAACGGACCTTTTCAAGTGCGGCTTCAATTTCCAGCTCCCTGTTTTTTACTGCCAGTTCTTTTTCCAGTTCGGCATTTCTTTCGATAAGCAATTTTTCCTGCAGGCTCTTCATGTTATCTTAAATGAGTTGGGGGTAACGACAATAATACCAGGGAATTCTATTTTCAACGGGTGGAGGAAGATAATCAACTTTTTTTGGTTTTATCTTTTTCGAAAACTTTAATTGTTTTTAGTAATTTATATTTCACGTTGAAGTTTATTTTACCCGGTTGTATTTTTTCAGGATTTCCACGCTGTTGTCAGATGAGGCTCCGTCTATTACTAT
>JBDTVX010000238.1:0-9482 GCA_040007015.1 Ferruginibacter sp.
ATGAAAAAATTCAGATTTCCGCTTTTCGTTATTCTTGTATTGTTTTTTATTGGCGCGCCGCTCGGTTCCATTATACGAAAAGGCAGGCTCGGAATGCCCCTTGTGGTGGCCATTATATTTTTCCTGCTATTTCATTTACTCAATATGTTTGGCGAAAAATTTGTGAAAGATGACATCACCTCGCCTTTTGTGGGAATGTGGCTATCAATATTGGTATTGGCCCCACTGGGTGCACTGCTTACTTACAAGGCGATGCATGATTCCCAATTATTTAATAAAGAATTTTATTACCGCTTTTTTAAAAATATCCGCCCGGTTTTTAAACCGGTTGTTAATATTTTTAACCGTGCAAAAAAGTTTAGCTAAATTTATATCTTAAAAATTTATATCATGAAACAAACTACCAGAAGAAATTTCATTGGAAAGTCGGCCAAAGCAGGCGTGGCAACGTTAATAGCATTGCCTTCCATAAGTGCATTAATGGCTGCGGGCAGCAATACCAACTTCTCCAGATCCACATTTCCTTCTCTTTCCAACGACTTTAAAACAGGTTTTGATCAAACACCATTACCCTATGCAAATACTGCGCTTGAACCATCCATTGACGCTAAAACCATGGATATTCATTATAATAAACATGCCGCCGCATACAGTAAAAATTTAAAAGAAGCCGCAGTAGCCGAAAAAGTGGATACGGCCAAGCCACTTGAAGATGTACTAAGTAATATTTCAAAATATTCTGTAAAGATGCGTAATAATGGCGGCGGCCACTACAACCATGAGTTATATTGGAAATGCATGCTTCCCAACGCCAACGCACAGCCTGCGGGGAAATTATTAGCTGCAATTGAAAAAGACTTTGGATCCATTGGTTTAATGAAAAAGAAATTGGCCGAAGCAGGCATGACAAGGTTTGGAAGCGGATGGGCCTGGCTGGTGTTGACGGGAGATAAAAAATTAGTAATAGGTTCTACCCCTAACCAGGATAATCCTTTAATGGATATTGAGGATATAAAAGTAAAAGGCTTTCCTTTATTTGGAATAGACGTGTGGGAGCACGCATATTATTTAAAATATCAAAACCTCCGGGCCGATTATATTGAAAACTTTTGGAAGATCCTTAATTGGAACTATGTTGGGGAAAGATTTAATAGTATCTAGGATTTTCGGTTTAATGTTTTACAATAAAGGTGACACCTTTTAAAAAGGTGTCACCTTTATTGTAAAATGGACTCAGCCTTTGCTCCTGAAGTATCAATTAAATACGACTGAAACAAAGGCTGATAAATTGGCTAACAATCTGGTGCAAAGATAGCGAGCTATTTACGGATCCACCAAAAAAATATCCTTATTTTTTGAAAACTTTAAGTTAATGGAACAAAAAAAAACGGACGATAAAAAAGGCCTAATTTCGCTCCCTGATTTATATCTTCTTCATAAAAAATAATATCGAGATGCAAGTTTGGAAAGATTACCAGGAAAAAAATAAGGACCGCTTTTTAAACGAGTTACTGGAGTTGTTGCGCATACCCAGCGTTAGTGCAAAAAGCGAAAATAAATCCGACATGGTGATTTGTGCCGGGAGTGTAAAACAACGGTTGCTGGAAGCTGGTGCAGATAAGGCAGAAATTTACCCTACAGACGGGCACCCGATTGTATATGCGGAAAAGATAATTGATCCTGCAAAACCAACCGTATTGGTTTATGGCCATTACGATGTACAGCCTGCCGAGCCACTGGAACTATGGAAAAGCGGCCCCTTTGATCCTGTGATCATTGATGGTAAAATATTTGCCCGCGGCAGTTGCGATGACAAGGGCCAGGTATACATGCATGTGAAGGCTTTGGAAACGATGATACAAACCAATACGCTTTCCAATAATATTAAATTTTGTATTGAAGGCGAGGAAGAAGTTGGCTCTCCCAACCTGGGGAAATTTGTTGCCGCCCATAAGGAATTATTAAAAGCAGATGTTGTTCTGATCAGCGATACTGCAATGATCAGCCTGGATACACCAAGCATTGATATTGGTGTACGCGGGCTTAGTTACATTGAAGTAACTGTAACGGGTGCTGACCGTGATCTTCACAGCGGTGTTTATGGAGGAGCTGTGGCAAACCCCATTACGATGCTTGCTAAAATGATCGCTTCGTGCCATGATGAAAATAACCATGTTACCATCCCAGGCTTTTATGATGATGTAGTGACTGCAACAAATGAAGAAAGAAAACTAATGGCAGCCGCACCTTTTAACGAGCAGGAATATAAAGACGATCTTGGCGTAAAGGAATTATGGGGCGAAAAAGGATTTACTACAAATGAAAGAACCGGCATACGGCCCACTTTGGAACTGAATGGCATCTGGGGTGGCTACCAGGGTGAAGGAGCCAAAACAGTATTACCTGCAAAAGCCACTGCAAAAATTTCTGCCCGGCTGGTACCGGATCAGTCTTCTTCAAAAACAACAGCTATGCTTTTGGAATATTTTAAAAAAATTGCCCCGCCCGGTGTTACAGTAGATGCCTTTGAACATCACGGAGGAGAACCCTATATGACCCCGATTGACAGTACGGCATACAAGGCTGCTGCAAAGGCGATGGAAGCCACTTTTGGCAAAGCGCCCATACCGGTACGCGGGGGAGGAAGCATCCCAATTTGCTCCTTGTTTGAGAAAGAACTCGGCATTAAAATAGTATTTATGGGTTTTGGCCTCGACAGCGATAACCTGCACAGCCCGAATGAAAAATTCAACGTGGAAAATTTTTATAAAGGCATTGAAACCATTCCATATTTTCATCAGTATTTTACTGAGATGAGTAAATAAGACCCCCTGAATCTCCCAAGGGGACTTTTGAAGTGCTTAATAATTCAAAATCATCAATAAACCGGAGGTTGATCCTTCGGTTTTTTTTGCGCGTGGTTTTGATTAAATGATACCTTAACTGATTTTCCATACTAAAAATGATTTTTTGTTAACCGGCTTTGGTACTGAGCGTATCCGAAGCATTCATAGCGGGATAAAAATGGCATCGATGATGTTACAAAAAAGTGTTTCATACTAAATTTAAACAGCTTTTTTAGACTCGTCGTAACTGCTTCTTATTTAAAACACACAAGGTGCCTCTCCAGGGGTTTATAATGAACCGCTTTCCAGTTCGTGGTGCAAAGTTGCTGCTGATAAAATATTTCAAATTTGAATAGATTTTCTGGCTGGAAACTGGTAGCAAAAACCAACTATTTTTCAACAATCCCCAAATTTAATATTCAACATTAAGCATTTGTTAATAATTTTATAATCAAACTAATCTACATATGAACCTACCAAAACTAACTAAAGCGGCCATTGGTTTGATTGCAACTATTATATGCTTACAATCAAAAGCACAGGTAACCACAGCCACCATCAGTGGCACTGTAACAGGCACAGATGGCAAGGCCCTTTCCGCTGCCACTGTACATATCTTGTTTCCCGATGCAGGCATCAATAAAGTAACAACCACCCAGTCAAATGGCACTTTCCTGGTACCCAACCTGCGGGTGGGTGGGCCTTACAAAGTGACAGTAACCTATGCCGGCTTCCAGGAGAAAACGGAGAATGATATCCAGCTTGAATTGGGACAAAACACCTCAGTTGATTTTAAAATGGAAGCCTCTTCGGTTAATTTAGAAGGGGTGGTGGTTACAGGCAGGTCAAAAATATTTGACAACCAGCGCACAGGTGCATCTACTAACATCAGTTCGCGCCAGCTCAGGCAATTGCCCACCATTTCACGGTCTGCGGACGATTATACCCGGTTAACACCATCCGCATCGGCCACCATCAACGGTACCTCATTTGCAGGCAGAAACGGCCAGTATAATAATTATTCTTTGGATGGGGCCGTATTTAATAACCCTTTTGGCCTGGACGCACCCACACCCGGTGGCCAGGCTAATTCACAACCGGTATCGTTAGACGCTATTGACCAGATACAGGTAAATATAGCTCCCTATGATGTTACCCAGGCTGGGTTTACGGGTGCCGGCATTAATACGGTTACCAAAAGTGGCAGCAATGTTTTCACAGGCACGGTATATGGCTTTTACAGGAATGAAGGACTTACCGGCAAAAAAGTAGATGGAAACAAAGTGGTAGTTCCCAAACTGGATCAGTACCAGGTAGGTTTTGCTTTGGGGGGCGCCATTAAAAAGAACAAATTATATTATTTTGTAAATTTTGAAACAGAGCAAAGAAATGACGCCCCTACCAGTTATGTGGCGCAAAATGCAAATAATATAGGTAAAACCAATACCTCAAGAGTATTGCAGTCGGACCTGGATGCAGTGAGAACAATTTTAAAAAACAAATTTAATTATGAAACCGGCGATTACCAGGGCTTTAACCTGAAACAAAAAAGTTATAAATGGCTGGCAAAACTGGATTGGGTCATCGATAATAATAATAGCCTCTCTTTTACCTACAATGGACTGGATGCTTCTAAAGAAAAACCTGCTCATCCAAGCGCCATAGGACGGCGTGGCCCTGATTTTACCACCCTTCAATTCCATAACTCCGGTTATAGGATCAACAACAAACTTCAATCATTTGGCACCGAATTAAAATCCTCTTTTGGAAGGCAATACGCCAATAAACTGAGATTGGTATATACGAGGTTCAGGGATACGAGGGATCCATTTTCCACACCTTTCCCTGTAATAAATATTACAAAGAATAATGTGCCCTACATTATTGCCGGGCATGAGCCATTCTCTATTAATAATATCCTCAACCAGGATGCATTCCAGGCAACAGATAATTTTAACATCATTCTTCCAAAGCATACCCTCACATTTGGTGCATCCTACGAATCATTTAAGTTTGCCAATTCCTTTAATCTCACCGGTTACGGGCCGAGCATATTTAATAATATCGATATCCAAAAATTTAAAGACAGCGTGCCGGTCAGCGGCAGGGTAGTTTTTGATTTCCCGCCTTTTGTAGCCGGCTATCCATTAGATGTGGATGTAAACTATGCCAGGAACAGGGCTGCGGCTGACCAGTGGACATTTTATTATTTAACAGTTGCCCAGATATCCGTATATGCACAGGATGAATTTAAAGCAGGCAAAAACTTCAGATTAACTTATGGAGTGCGCGTCGACATGCCTCATTATGGCAATGCAAGTTTTAAAGACCCGCAATTTAACAATGACGGTACTTTTAAAGGGAGTTTTACTGAAGGCTCTCCTACTTTTCCTAATACTACCGACCAGGTGCTGTTTGACGAAAATGGAAACCGGATAACCAATGGCGCTGGAAAACAATTGGACAATACAAAATTTCCTACCAAAAAGCCGTTGTTCTCTCCCAGGGTTGGCTTTAACTGGGATATAAAGGGAGATAAAACGATCCAGTTTAGAGGCGGATCTGGTTTATTTACGGGGCGTTTTCCATTTGTTTGGATCGGCAATCAACAGGCCAATCCTTATACCGGTTTTTATAATGTTACCGCAAGTAATTTTAAATGGCCCCAGATATGGAGAAGTAACCTGGGCCTTGATTTTAAAATACCTTATGGCACTGTATTCTCTGCTGACATAGCCTATTCCAAAGATCAAAAAGCGATGATGGTGCGCAATTATAATTTGGGTACCCCAACCGGTACATTGAATTCCGGCACAGGGGATAGCAGGAGCATATATAAACCAACTGATAAAGGAACAGACCCCACTAACAACGGGGGGGCGGGGCCTACCAATAATACCTATGTATTTACCAATACCAATAAGGGTTACCAGTTTAACGTCAGCTTACAGGCTCAGCAAACATTTAACAAAGGGATCTACCTGCAGGCCTCTTACAATTATTTGATTTCTAAAGATGCCAGTTCCATTTCGGCAGAAATATCAAGTGATGCTTTCGACAGGAATCCAATTTTAAATAATGCGAACGCAGCGATCAATTCCTATTCATTGTATGGTAACACGCATCGTTTTGTATTGGCAGGAATTAAGCGATTTGATTATGGTAAGAACAATGCATATGGAACTACCATTTCATTCTTTTCCAATTGGGTGAGCGGCGATCGCTTCGCGTATGTATATGGCGGAGATATTAATAATGACGGCACAGCCAGTAACGACCTGATATATGTGCCTACCGATGCGGAGATCGGGGTAATGCAGTTTAATCCCAACTACAGGGATGTGGCAGGAAACCTGCAAACACCTGCAGCCCAGCAGGCTGGTTTAAGAAGCTTTATTGCGCAGGATAAATACTTAAGCAGCCGCCGCGGAAAATTTACTGAAAAATATGCAGGTGAAACACCCTGGTTCAGCCAGCTGGATATAAGAATATTACAGGATTTTAATTTCAACAGTGGCGGTAAAAAAAGTACGGTTCAGTTTAGTATCGATATCCAGAATTTTGGAAATATGCTTAGCAGTAAATGGGGCGTGCGTAAGTACGCTACTACTTCAGGATTTTATCAGCCACTGTCTGTAAGTACCACCGCCGGCGCTCCTATATTCACCTTTGACCCATCACAAAAAAATACATTCACTACCAGCCCCGACCTGATCTCCCGCTGGCAGATGCAGTTTGGTTTGAGGTATATTTTTTGATGGATGCCGGATGCCTGATACAGGATGCAGGATACTTGATGATACTTGATGCTGGATGATGTCCACTGGCCGGTATCAGGTATCCAATATCGGGCATCTTTTCAATCATCTTCCTCCCGGAGGACAATTTGCCTTCAAATAATTTGTATACAATGTAGCCAGGTGTAAATGCGTTCCTTCTCCTTCCGATATGCCATGCGTACGGTTGGGATACGGCATAAACTGGAATTGCTTATTGTATTTAATGAGCTCGTTCAAAAGTGCTTCCGCATTGCTATAATGTACATTGTCATCTCCTGTGCCATGTATATACAATAAATTTCCTTTAAGATTTTTAGCGTAAGTAATAGGCGACCCTTTGATAAAATCTTCCCTGTTTTCCTGTGGTAATCCCATATAGCGCTCCTGGTAAATATTATCGTATGATAATTGATTTCCCACGGCCGCAATAGCAATACCAGTTTTGTAAATCTCCGGATATTGAAACATCAGGTTCAATGTGGCAGAACCGCCACCGCTCCATCCCCAAACGGCTACACGGCTGGTATCAATGTATGGCCTTTTCAATATTTCCCTGGCAGCCATCGCCTGGTCGCTGATATTTACCAATCCAATCTTACGGTAAACACATTTGCGCCATGCCCGGCCCTTCGGTACCGGCGTGCCGCGGTTGTCAATAGAAATATAGATATAGCCATCTTTCGACATATCGCCCTTGTAAAGAAAATTATTTGTTATCCCGTATTCATCTTTTACATTCTGCCCCCAGGGCTCTGTATAAACATAAAATACCACCGGGTACTTTTTAGCGCTGTCAAAATTTTGGGGCTTTTTCATCCATGCATCCATCTCAATTCCTTCGGTTGTTTTTATTTTAAAAAATTCAATCCCTGATTTTAACTTATCCCCTTTTGCTACTTCCTCATTCACTTTATCTCCATTCACTCCTTTGTGATCGGCCAGTGTGATCCATTCGCTGGTGGGTGGGGTATAGTAATTAGAGAAACTATGCAAGGCAAATTTTGTATCCGGTGAAATTTTATAATCATGCGTTCCCTGCTGGTTGGCCGGTGAAAGTAATTCCGCGTTACCCTTACCGTCCAGTTTTGCCCGGTACAAATATTTTTGCGTAGCATTGGCTGGCGATGCCATGAAATAAACATACCCTCCTTTTTCATCTATGTGAACAATATCCATTACATCATATTTACCGGTTGTGATCAGCGTTTCCTTTTTACCATCCCTGCTGATGCGGTACAAATGTCTCCAGCCATCTTTTTCGCCGGACCAAAGGAATTCCTTCCCGTTATTTAACCAATCCCATCCGCCCATTGAATAGTCCTTGTCCCACAATGGCAGTATATCGATCCATGCGGAATCATTTTCGGTATAAATGGTATTCGATGTCCCGGTTGCAACGTTGCAGAGCATCAGCTTACTTTCATTTTGTTTGCGGTTGAGATGCTGGATCACCAGCTCGCTATTATTATTCGCCCACTCCATCCGGGGGACATAGGTTTGTAAAACGGGATCACCGGGAATATCCATCCATTTTGTTTTTGCAGTGGCAATATCCACCACCCCGATTTTGTAAGGAGAAGGTGTTTCTCCCGCTACCGGGTATTCAACAGGTATCACTTTCGGGTATATAGAATCGGTAGTATTGAGCATATCATAATCCTTTGTATTTTTTGCATCAATCTGCCAATAGGCGATTTTTTTGCTATCAGGGCTCCAGCGGAAACCGTCCCTGCAAAAAAACTCTTCCTCATACGCCCAGTCGAATGTGCCATTGATCAATTTTCGTGTACCGTCCACCGTTAGTTGCGCAACGGTACCTGAGGCAATGTCTTCCACAAATAAATTATGTTCACTTACATAAGCCACTTTTTTACCATCTGGTGAAAACTTAGCGTACATTAATGACTGCGAAGGCTTATCCTTACCCAGTTGTGCCAAATTACCGGACGCTATATCCAATACCCAATAATCCCCTCTCGTATTATAGCGCCATACTTTGGCGGTATGGGTAAATACCAGCAGTTTGGTAGTATTGATGCTAAAACTAAAAGCAGCGGGATTCAATGCCTGGCCGGCTGCAGTTGTTAGTTGCGATTTACTGATCACGGTGGTTTCAGCTTTGGTTTTAATATCCGTTTTTACAATGGCGCCACCTTTACTCGTGTAAACAGCATTTCCATCGCCAGTCCATTGAATAGGATGAAGTTGGGCGACCGCCAGTTGTGTAATTACAACAAAAACAATCAACAAAAAAACGCGGGGTGCTTTAGAATGCATATAATCATTATTAAGAAATCGAAATTAAGGAAATATGCCCCAATTGGTACCATAAAAAGAAAAGCATTTAATTTTACCAAATGGAAAAAGACAAACTCCGCATAGATAAATACCTGTGGGCTATCCGGCTTTTCAAAACAAGGAGCCAGGCGGCGGATGCCTGCGACAAAAGTAAAGTGAAACTAAGTGGCTATAATGTAAAGGCGGCAAAAACAGTAAGCGTGGGTGATGAATACGAGGTGAAGACCGAAGCCAAGCGCTGGTTAATAAAAGTAACCGGGTTACTGGATCACAGGGTACAATATAGTGAGGCTATTAAATATTATTCGGATATTACACCGCCGGAAGAATTGGACCGTATTCAATTCCAGGCAGCGGTTTTCCATACCGGCAAACGAATGAGTAAAGTAGGAAGGCCCACAAAAAAAGATAAACGGGACCTGGATGGGTTTATGGATAGTCCCTGATGATGCGGTTTCTGTTCATTGAATATTGAACCTCCATTTAATGACATTAATTGTGGACGAGAAAAACCAGGTTATTTTGTATAAATTTATAGCGCTAAAACTACAATGCCTTT
>JBDTVX010000239.1:0-9468 GCA_040007015.1 Ferruginibacter sp.
CCAGGGCATTGAAGTACGGGCGGATATTTAACCCATCCAAAACAAAATCAATATTAAACATAATCGCCGCAGAGCCAATGGCCATTTTTATATGATTCTTTTTAGCTTTTTTCAGAAAACCAGTCAATCCCCTGATCAGTGCAAGTTCAGACTTATAATTTTTTTGATAGGTGCTCTCTTTTTCAAATGACAGTATCTTTTTTTCTACATCAGAAAATCTGCCGGGTAGAATACGTTCCAATAACTCCTCATTTTTACCATAGCATTCCTCCTTCATCCGTTCCGTGCTGATATTGGCACCAAAATTATTTAATATGTCGCGCCATGCTATAATATGATAGGTCATATCATTGATCATAGTTCCGTTCAGGTCGAATAAAAAGGCAGTTGGTTTTTGCTGAATGGTCAAGGGTTGAGGGTTGAGGGTTCGATTCTTTCAAATATTTTGATTTTTTTTCTAAGCGAAATACATTTTGATTTTTAATTTTCAAATTTTTATGCCATAATATATTTTCTATCATTTGCCCTGTAAAACTGTGATCTCAATTTCGTATTGGATATTTTGATATTAACAAAAATTTGAAACCTCTTTACTTCCTGAACATTCAAGGATTCCGGAATTTGATCCATCACAGAACAGGACCAACCCGCAACCCTAAACCTTAAACCCTCAGCCTTAACCTTCAAAAACTAAATATACCGGTTAATAATATTTTCAAAATATTCCTGCTTACCGCTGATGATTGCGGGTTCTCCATTTTCTATCGCATATGCACGAAGATCTTCAAATGATAATTTTCCTTCTTCAAATTCTTTGCCTTTACCGTTATCATAACTTGCGTAGCGATCCGTACGTAGCTTTTTATAATCACTTTTTTGCAGGATATTATCGGCTATTATCAATGCCCTGGCAATGGTATCTATGCCGCTAATATGTGCATGAAACAAATCGGCAGCATCGGTTGAGTTGCGCCTGATCTTTGCATCAAAATTGATACCCCCTCCTGCAAATCCGCCGGCTTCAAGCACTACCAGCATCGCTTCTGCGAGTTCATTTAAATTATTTGGGAACTGGTCGGTATCCCAGCCATTTTGGTAATCACCCCGGTTAGCATCCATACTGCCCAGCATGCCCGCATCGGCAGCTACCTGCAGTTCATGCTGAAAGGTATGTCCCGCAAGGGTTGCATGGTTTACTTCTATATTTATTTTAAAATCATTCAATAAATCATATTGGCGCAAAAAGCCAATTACGGTTTCGCAATCATAATCGTATTGATGCTTGCTGGGCTCGCAGGGTTTTGGCTCAATAAAAAAAGTCCCTTTAAACCCATTCTTTCGTGCATAGTCTTTTGCCGCATGTAAAAATTTAGCCAGGTGTTCTTTCTCTCTTTTCATATTGGTATTCAGCAAACTCATATACCCTTCACGACCGCCCCAAAAAACATAGTTTTCCCCTTTTAATTCAATGGTAGCATCCAGGGCCGCTTTTACCTGTGCTGCCCCATGCGCCAATACATGAAAATCAGGATTGGTGGAGGCCCCGTTCATGTACCTCCTGTTGGAAAATAAATTAGCTGTACCCCATAACAACTTGACGCCGCTTGCTGCCTGCTTGTCTTTTAAATAAGCAGTTAATACCTGCAATCTTTTTTCGTTATCCGCTACATCATTGGTATAATCCACCATATCCACATCATGAAAACAGTAATAAGGAAGTCCCAGTTTTGTAATAAATTCAAACGCTGCATCAGCCTTATCCTTTGCTCTTTCCACTGCATCCGCCTTTTCATTCCATGGATGCAAATGAGTGGGCTCGCCAAAGGGATCTGCACCGTTACCTACAAATGAATGCCAATAAGCACAGGCAAACCTTAAATATTCCTTCATTGGTTTACCGGCCACTACTTTGCTTTCATCGTACCACCGAAAGGCCATAGGATTATCGCTTTCTGCACCCTCGTACTTTACCTGGGCGACACCTTTAAAAAATTCTTTGTTTCCGATTATTACTGACATATGTTTTATTTTGCCCTTATCCGAAGTGAATAAGGATGTTTAGAATGCATGTGCTCATTTATTATTTTAAGATTTCGTTCCACCTCACCCTGCAAATGCAACCTCACCCCCCGCCCTCTCCGAAGGAGAGGGAACCTTACCCTGCTAATGTAAAGAGTTTTCTAATAGGTAAGGCTAAAATTTTCATGACAATTCCTTTATAAAATTATATTTTTTTCGTTGTTTTTTTCTTCCATTTTTTTCCCCCGGTTGAAGCTTTTCAATTGAACTTCATTGGCGACAGTCTATTCCGTATTTTAATCGGAACTCCATTCAACTTTGATTTTTCATGGCCTCGCCTTCAATGCGAATTGCTACTTATGATATCAAAGCTCTCATCAAAAATTAAACGCCTGCAAAATATATACTATTCTTATGCTTCCCCTTATCTAATGCAACCTTTCCCCTAATAACTTCTTCCACTCACCATACAATTCATCATACAAACCACTTTGGGTTGGTTCTACAAGATCCAATGCGGCTGTATTTGCAAATGCTTCCTTCGGGGTTTTATAATAACCCGCACCAATACCCGCACCTTTTGCTGCGCCTACGCTTCCATCACAATCATGCAACTCTACCGGCACATTCGTGGCATTTACAAAACTCCTGGTGAACACTTCGCTTAAAAACATATTGGCCTTACCTGCACGTATAACCGAAGGGCGCATCCCGTTTTCACGCATGATATCCAGCCCATACCTGAATGCAAAAGCAATGCCTTCCTGTGCGGCCCTGAATAAATGCGCAGGGCCATGGATATTGAAGTCAACATTATGGATATGGCCCTGTACCAGTTTATTTTCAAGCATTCGCTCGGCGCCATTGCCAAATGGCAACATCTGCAAACCATTGCTGCCTGGCTCAATGGTGGCGGCAGCTTCATCCATCTGACGGTACGAAAATTTATTACCGCAAACATTTTTTATCCAGCTGTTTAAAATCCCGGTTCCATTAATGCATAGAAGTACGCCGATCCTTTTCTGACCTTCTAAAAAATTCACATGCGCAAAACTGTTGATCCTGGATTGCTTATCGTAGACCAAATGATCGCTTACGCCGTAAATAACACCGGAAGTGCCAGCAGTGGCCGCCACTTCACCCGGCTCCAGCACATTTAACGACAAAGCATTATTGGGTTGGTCGCCTGCCTTATAAGTAACGGGGATACCTACCCGCAGTGATAAATGTTCGGCGACTGAGGCATGTACAGTTCCATGTGTGGTAAAAACATCTTTCCGTTCCGGTATCAGTGAAGTATCAAAACCAAAATAATTAAATACATCCCTGGAAAGCTCCCGCTCTTTAAAATCCCAGAATATACCCTCGCTCAATGCGGATACGCTGGTGGTAACCTGGCCGGTAAGCCTCATCGCAATAAAATCGCCAGGCAACATTACCTTATCGATCAAAGCATAGCGCTCCGGCTCATTTTCCTTTACCCAGGCAAGCTTGGCTGCTGTAAAATTCCCGGGGGAATTCAAAAGGTGTTCAAGCGATCTCTCATGACCGATCGCATCGAAAGCCTGGGTGCCAATCTCAACAGCACGGCTGTCGCACCAGATGATACTGTCTCGCAGCACCTGCTGGTCCTTATCCACGCATACCAATCCGTGCATTTGATAGGCTATGCCAATGGCGATGATATCCTTTGGATCATATTTTTGAAGGGCGTTTGCTTTTAGAATGGCTTGCTGCACATTTTCCCACCACATTGCAGGACTTTGTTCGGCCCATCCTTTCTGGAGGGAGGTGATGCCCGTCTCTGAATCGGGATACTGGGCGGTGGTGATGCATTGCTGTGATTGCGCATCCACGATGGCGACTTTAATAGAAGAAGTTCCTATATCGATACCTAGTAGTAGCATATGGCAATTTTAATGACAGTTATTATACAATCGTTATTTGCAACGTAAAGGTCGGATTTTGATGCTTGCATACAACTGCTATCTATAAAATAAAATATGCTATCTTATCAGATACGCATAATTTTGGATAAAATAAATGATAAGATAGCAGCGAATGAGGGATAAGAATAAAAATAATCACGCTGATTTCAATATTCATTAAGCGATGTTTCTATTCATTCACCGGACAATTGCGGATCGCGTTTGTAATTCCCAATAAATAAATAAATAGGATGAAAACCCTGATTCAAAAAATACACCTGGAAGCGCACCAGGCATTTGCATGCCGCAGTTACCGGACACCCAATTTTGAAACCAACTGGCATAAACACGAGGAGTTTGAACTGATCCTTATAACAGAGGGTCATGGTACCGTCATGATCGGTGATTATATTGGCGAATATAAGGCTGGAGATATTTATTTTATAGCGGGTAATTTGCCCCATTGGTTTAAAAAGCAACATCACAAAATGCAGGGTTGTTCGGTGGTGCTTCATTTTAAACCTGATATTTTTGGAAATGAATTCCTGCAGTTGCCTGAACTTAAAAGCATACTCCAGTTGTTAGTAAAAAATGACGGGATTCAACTACAGCCAAAACTGAAAAAAGAAATTGCAGCCATCATTATCGAAATGGAAGCCGTTAAAGGATTCCAAAGAATAGGCCTGTTGCTGAACTGCCTTCAAAAAATAAGCACTACCCCGCATTACATTACATTAACCCGGAATTTTTCTTCTAATACCAACAATATTAATCCTGCAATTGAAAAAATTATTGATTTTTCATTTAAGCGATATTTAACGCCCGTCACATTACAACAGGTGGCAGATGTGGCGGCGATGAGTATTCCCACGTTCTGCCGCTTTTTTAAAAAGAATATAAAAAAAACGTATTTCGATTTTATCCAGGACCTGCGAATCAGCCATGCCTGTAAATTACTTACCAATAGTAATAAGCCGGTGATGGAAATATGTTATGAAAGCGGATACAATAGCTGGGCACATTTTAGTAAACAGTTTAAGCATGTAAAGAAAATGACCCCGTCGCAGTATAGAAGGGAGTTTGAGAAAGCAAATGTCTGAAATGTCTGATGCCGCCCGGATGAGTTGGTCGGACGGGCATCAGACATTTCAGACATTAACTACATTTTGCGGATGCCCTTGCAGTGCAGCTTTCACATTTTCCAATGTAGTTTGCATCAGGATGCTTCTTGCTTCAAAACTTATCCAGGCGTTGTGAGGTGTTATAATGCAGTTATACAGCCCAATTAATGGATGGGCAGGCAGCGGAGGTTCAACGCTCAACACATCCAGTGCGGCTCCTGCCAGCTTGTGTTGCTGTAAAGCATCTGCAAGCTCTTTCTCTGCGATTAATTGCCCCCTGGATGTATTGATCAAAAAGGCGGTTGGCTTCATTAGCCCCAGCAGTTCTTTATTAATGAAGGCATTGTTCTCAGGTGTTAGCGGACAATGAACCGAAATAAAATCAGCCTCCATAAAAAGTTCGTGCAGCTTAACTTCCCTTGAGCCCACGATCCCTTTTTTGCCACGGTGGTAAATCACTTTCATTCCAAAAGCCATTGCGATCAACGCCATTTGCGTTCCTATTTTTCCAAGGCCAATGATACCGATTGTCTTATTTTTCAACTCCATCACCGGCTGTTTTGTATAGCACCAGTCTGGGGAACGATACCATTCCCCCGCCTGCACCGATGCCGCGTTTGCACCGGCATGGTTGCTTAATTCTAGCAATAAGGCAAACGCATGCTGCGCTACGGAATAAGTTCCATAAGCCGGTACATTACAAACAGGAATGCCTCTTTCCTTTGAAGCGGTAACGTCAATAATATTATAGCCGGTTGCCGTAACGGCAATCAGTTCTAAGTCTTTGGCAGCATCAATTACTATGGAAGGTACCGGAGTTTTGTTGGTAATGATAACATTGGCATCTCTGCATTTTTCCAATACTTCATTGGCGGAGGTACGATCATAATAGATCACTTCCCCGAGTTCATCAAATGGTTTCCAGCTCAGATCACCGGGGTTTAATGTATATCCATCTGTAATAACTATCCGCACGTTATTTGATTTATATTAGGTAGATAAGCCGCAACGCCAGCACCAGTATCTCTTGTTCGATATTCGCTATTAAAATCAGTAACCTTATAAGTTGCATCCCTGCCTGATTGCATTCGGCAGACAAGCCTGCCTGATTGCATTCGGCAGACAAGCCTGCCTGATTGCATTCGGCTGACAAGCCTGCCTGATTGCATTCGGCAGACAGGGTTTTGGCTCGGTCACGCCGCAGGCGAGATTCTCCCGATACCAATCGGGATGAAAGAAGCAGCGAGGCTCCGGTTACGTCCCGATTCTTATCGGGATGGAGGCGAACGCTGTGAATATAAAAGAAAAATGAAGACAGACGGACCTTTGCTCTTTACCTATCTAATCCCATTGATTTATATATAAACCTTCTTCCTACACCCTTCAACCCGTGATTTCTACATTTACCCGGTACAGTTATGAAGCCTGGCATTTCATTTCAGGGCCATCATAAGAAAACCCTTATAGTTATTTCCAAAATTCGTGAATGGCAGATCTTTTCTTAACCATGAAGTACGATCAACAATTCGCGATAACATGATTTTAGCCAGTGGTTCTTATACATATTTTGTAACCCCTGGTATGGCAATCGGATAGTAACCATCCGGATTCGGTACCACAGGTGGCAACGCATCCCACGCGTAGACCTTCGGATGCAGGTCAAGACCGGAATTAATGGCTTTGTCCCATTCCACTATCTGTCCGCTGTAGGTGGCCATACGCCCTAGTATTGAGGTCATAGTGCTACTGGCGCCGTATTCAGCATTGTCGAATTTGTATTCCCCCTTTGCGATGGCGGCAAATAATTCATCGTGCTCAGTCTGGTAAGGATTATTTTCAGTTGCCTTATCAAACTGGTAAATCACTTTTCCTTTATGATTTGTAATGTTGGCATCACCGGTTTGTATTTGGCCCTTTGTGCCAATCAGCAATTCATCCACCTTACTCATGGTACCCGGTATATGGCGGCACTGGCTGTTAAGGATGCTGCCGTCGGCATAGGTAAACTCAACATAATGATGATCGAATATTTCACCATTTTCCTTGCCTTTACGAACCTGCCGGCCTCCCATTCCCTGAGCCTTTACAGGATTGCCGCCCTTGAACCAGTTGATAACATCTAAATTATGTATATGCTGCTCGGTAATATGGTCGCCGCACAGCCAGTTAAAATAATACCAGTTGCGCATCTGGTATTCCATTTCTGTTTGCCCGGGCTTACGTGGCCGTACCCATACCCCATCATTGTTCCACCAGGCCTGCGAGGAAGTGATATCACCGATCATATCCTTTCTCTTGAATAATTCACGATAGGAATTCTGGTAATGCCTTTGAAGGCCAACTATCACATTCAATTTTTTCTGTTTTGCAAGCGCTGCTGCTGCCAGTACTTTTTGTATCCCTGCGGGATCAGTGGCTACCGGTTTTTCCATAAATATGTGCTTACCCTGTTTAACGGCTTCTTCAAAATGGATGGGCCTGAACCCGGGAGGCGTGGCAAGGATAACTACATCGGCTAATGCAATGGCTTTTAGATATCCATCAAATCCGGAAAATTTCCTTTCTTCCGGCACATCTATTTTAGCCTTGAGGCTTGTCTTGCCGTCTGGTGATTCCGCCGCAATTTCATCGCTTGTCAATGATTTGTAACAGTTATCTAAATTATCCCTGAAAGCATCGGCCATAGCAACCAGCTTTACATTTTGCTTACTGAACAAGGCCTGCGACGCAGCACCGGTGCCCCGGCCACCGCAACCAACCAGGGCTATTTTAATGACATCATCCGCTCCGGAAAAATAATTGGCTTTTGATAGAAGAGGTGCGGCAATAAGGCCACCGGCAAGCATTGTGCCCTGTCGAAGAAATTCTCTCCTCGAAGGGTTGGTTAATTTGGAAGCATCGTTGTTCATAATGATTGTGTTTATTGTTTAAAATAATTAATAGGTGATCTTTGACTTTAATCCCAGCTCCTAAAAGAAACAGGAGCCTGACCCTGCGAATGTAAATCACTTTTCGCCAAATAAATAGTTATATGCTTTACCAATGCTTTGAACTTTGGTTATGAAAATTGATTTGGGTTCACAACTAATATTTACCTTACCTTTTTCAAGGAACCAATGAAATATATTCTATCAAAGCGTACTGCCCCAAAAATCACACATCATTAAATCAGACCCGTCCGGCCATCTCATCCGGTCGGGTATCATACATTTTTTAGTTCCCAAGGTATTCTTTAAAAAAATCGTTTGCCTTTTCCGCCCCAGGTTGCTCCAGGGGGCGGATGATCCGAAATCCAACCCAGGGTGCATCCGTCAGCCACCATTTACTCCTGGGTATCTGGGGATCTCGACGATTCCATACAGGATCGGATTTAAACCGGTTGGCGCATCTCAGTTGACTGGCTTCCTCCGCAAAACCTCCGCCCCGCAAGGCCTTGGGATAACGAGCCTTATTAAATGCAACAAAAGGATTGTCTGCGTTTTCCGGAATATTTTCCATTCGTTTTTCTTCATAATGATCCAGCGTCCATTCACAAACATTACCCAGCATGTCGTACAATCCCCAGGCATTGGGTAATTTCAGCCCGGTCTTTTGAAATTTATTATCGCTGTTATTTTTGTACCATGCATACTTATCCAGCAGCTGCCCGTCGTCGCCAAAATAAAAACGGGTAGTTGTTCCGGCACGGCATGCATATTCCCATTCGGCTTCCGTGGGCAGACGGTAAAAAACCCCGGTTTTAAGGTATAACCACCGGCAATACATTAAAGCTGCATATTGCGATAAACTATTTACCGGGTAGCCGCCTTCTTTGCCCATGCCCAGGCTAAAATCAATATACTGCGCACTAGGCCTGGTAACAGCATCCACCGGGGAATTCTCACTGGTGTTTTCATCCTTGTAAAAAACATCAAATTCATCCCTGGTAACTTCAAACGCCCCCATCCAAAAGGCGGAGATGGTTACTTTTCGCTGCGGCCCTTCATCTGCTTCCCTGTTTTTTTCACCATCGCTGCTACCCATTAAAAAAGAGCCGGCCTTTATGGGTACCATACCGGATTGAATTTGTGAACCGGGAACAATTAATTTATAAGCTGAAAATATTTTAACTGAATCCTGCCCATGGATCAAATCACAGCTAATGATGCTGAAAAGAATAATATATAATTTTTTCACGATACCGGTAAATATTTTAGATTGGAAGGTAAGGAATAAACCTACACAAAGATTATTGTTTCTGCGGTTTCCAATAAAGTCCGAAGCCCTTAGTTGCATTATAAATAACCCTTCCCTTTTTTATTTGAGCGATCAGTACTTCCGCATCCATTTGCAAGGCCAGGTTTTTTGCTTTTTTAATGGGCATAATACTGCATGCGGTAGCCAGCCAATCGGCTGTGGTG
>JBDTVX010000240.1:0-9397 GCA_040007015.1 Ferruginibacter sp.
TATAATAGGAGAAGGGAGGAAGTGGCTAAAGCATTACCCAATACAGCACACATTGGTATTGCAAGCTTGCAGGAAAACTATAAAGTAACAGTTGTTACCCAAAATATTGACGATTTGCATGAAAGAGCAGGATCAAAAAATGTAATTCACCTGCATGGCGAAATTTTTAAAATGCGTGGAGAAAAAGATGTACATACTTTTTATGTTATCAGGGGAGATATCAATATAGGAGACATAGCTCCCGATAAAACACAATTCCGCCCGCAGGTAGTGTGGTTTAATGAGCAAGTGCCCCTGATCATTAAAGCAAAAGCAATAATGGCTGATGCCGCGATTTTTATATTGGCCGGCACATCACTGCAAGTTTACCCGGCAGCAGGTTTAATAGATTACATTTCAGAAGGCGTACCAAAATATATTATTGACAAAAACCCTCCTTATATTCCTGCACACCATAATTTTCATGTAATAGAGAATTCGGCAACTGAGGGGATAAAGGAATTACTGAAAATATTAATTGACTAAAACTGATGTCCCTCCGACACCGGAGATAATTGCAAACAAAACGATCTATAACAACAAAATACACGTGACGCGTTAAAAAAAAAATTGCCAATGGATTTAATAACTATGCCTGGCGCCGCTGAGTGGATTTTGATATTTATGGCAACAGGTCTTGGCTTACTACCATTTTTTTCCTTCAGCTTGTTTTACTGTGCAACCGATAAGACCTGGCAGCGATCATAGATTCAATATAAGGTAACTATTGCGCATAAAAAAACCAGGAACTTTGAACATCCTGGTATTATGAAAAGAAAAGTTAGTTCGATTTTTGAACGAACTTTATCGCTTGCTTTGTTTTGTGAGAATACCGGTATATTTTAGTAAATGTTCCTGGTGACCCTGAACAGCTACCGTTGTGTGCAAGGCAGTTACCCCGACTGCGTTACTATTAGGAACTGCGGAATATGCTGTATTATCTGAATTCGGGTCTATGACATTTCCGGTAATACCAGTATCTTCTGCGCTATGATCGCTATGTAGAAACCCGTTGCTTTCAAAAGCCCAAACTTTAGAAAGATTGATTGTATTCATACCCGTGGTACCTTTCTCAAGCAATAAAAGGTTATCCATTTTTTGGCGCCTGTTTTTTTCAATGCTGGTATGATGAATTTTCGCAAGGGTAGGGGCTATTACCAATGAAATGATACTCATGAGTTTTATTAAAATATTCATGCTGGGGCCTGAAGTGTCCTTGAAAGGGTCACCCACTGTATCACCCGTAACAGATGCTTTGTGCGGCTCTGAACCCTTATAGTAAGTTTCATTATTGATGACTGCACCTTTTTCGAATGATTTTTTTGCATTATCCCAGGCACCACCTGCATTATTCTGGAACATCCCCATTAACACTCCTGATACAGTCGCTCCTGCAAGAAATCCACCCAATACTTCCGGGCCAAAAATAAATCCTATGATCAAAGGAGATATCAAAGCGATGGCACCAGGCATCATCATCTTTTTTATAGAAGCGTCTGTTGATATGGCAACGCATTTTTCGTATTCGGGTTTACCGGTGCCTTCCATGATACCCGGGATAGTACGAAACTGCCTGCGCACCTCTTCAACCATCGCCATTGCCGCCTCGCCTACAGCCCTTATCGCCAACGAAGAAAATATGAAAGGTATCATCGCTCCTACAAATAATCCGGCAAGAACATCGGCACGGTATATATCGATTCCGTCAATTTTCGCGATACCAACAAACGCTGCAAAAAGCGCCAGTGCCGTTAACGCTGCAGACGCAATCGCAAAACCTTTACCGGTCGCAGCGGTTGTATTTCCAACAGCATCGAGGATATCCGTTTTTTCACGAACTTCTTTTGGTAACTCACACATTTCTGCGATACCGCCGGCATTATCTGCTATGGGGCCAAACGCATCGATTGCTAATTGCATTGCCGTGGTGGACATCATACCGGCCGCTGCAATTGCAACACCATATAAGCCAGCACACCAGTAAGACATATAAATACCTGAAGCCAATACCAAAATAGGAAGCAAAGTACTTTCCATACCTACAGCGAGGCCACCAATAATGTTAGTAGCATGGCCGGTAGATGATTGCCGCACAATACTCATAACCGGGCGTTTACCCATTGCCGTATAGAACTCTGTTATAATGCTCATAAGCGTGCCCACCACAAGGCCAACGAAAATGGCGCCATACACACCGTATTTTGTAAAATGATAGTTTCTTAAGATCATATCGTTATCCGGTAGCAACCATATCACTAAAAAATAGGAGGCAATGGCGCTTAAAACAATAGAACCCCAGTTGCCCATATTGAGGGCTTTTTGTACCACTGAAGTATGGAGACCTGCGCTATCCGATATTTTTACAAAGAATGTCCCGATTATTGAAAAGATGATACCCATTGAAGCGATAAGCATTGGCAATAAAATAGGTGCCATTCCTCCAAACCGGTCTTCTGAAAATGTTTCCCTTCCCAATACCATCGTAGCCAGGACGGTTGCAACATAAGAGCCAAAAAGATCGGCACCCATACCGGCCACATCACCTACGTTATCACCCACATTATCGGCTATAGTTGCGGGATTACGTGGATCATCTTCGGGAATTCCAGCCTCTACTTTTCCCACGAGGTCTGCACCCACATCGGCGGCTTTTGTATAGATACCCCCACCTACGCGCGCAAACAAGGCAATGCTTTCTGCACCAAGGCTGAACCCGGTAAGTATCTCAATCGCTTTTTCAAGCGCTAATTTATATTCTTCAGTTCCGTTAGGGATACCTGATACAAAACTGATGTAAAGAATAATAAACAATCCACCCAATCCCAATACTGCCAGTCCTGCAACTCCAAGCCCCATAACACTTCCACCTGTGAACGAAACTTTCAAAGCCTGCGCAAGGCTTGTTCTGGCTGCCTGTGCAGTGCGTACATTGGCCTTTGTAGCTACGCGCATTCCAATAAAACCCGCAAGAGCGCTCATTATTGCACCAGTTATAAATGCAAGTGCAATGCTCCAGTGGCTATTTGCGTTGCTAAAACCCATAATACCCAGTAATAACGCGCCAATTATTACGAAATAAGTAAGGATTTTATATTCAGCTTTCAAAAAAGCCATGGCACCATCGGCAATGTAGGTGCTGATCTCTTTCATTTTTGCATTACCTGCATCCTGTTTATTTACCCATGAAAATTTCACAAACGTATACAGTAAGCCAACAATACCCATCGCCGGAATTACGTAAATCAAATTATCCATATCAATAATTAGTTAAATTTTTGGGAGGCAAAAATAGGGTAAAATGGGTTAATTAGCTAATTAGCTAACGCGCTGATTGACTAATTATCAAATAAATACTTTGCAAAAAAATCTTCATACCCAGGAAGATCAATTTTTGAAAATAAAAATCATCAAGGCATACAATAATATTTCCGTTACATATTTTTTCAATGGTATAAAACAAAGATTGTGTCTTGTAGGCTTGCAGGCTTAAGTTTTCAACGTGGCCGGGAGTTTATCTGTCCTGCGAAAAATGTTTCAACTGTATAAATCCGTCGCCGAGATTATCAATTATATCTCCTGCAACCATGGCTTCCTGCGATAATTTTGTAGCAGCAATATCTCCGGCAAGACCATGAAGATAAACACCCAGGATGCAGGCTTTCAAAGAAGAATATTTCTGCGCAAGTAGCCCCGTGATAATTCCGGTAAGCACGTCTCCGGCTCCGGCTGTTGCCATACCGGCATTACCAGTCGAATTAAAATATCCTTTACCATCGGGTGAAGCAATTAAAGTATGGTGTCCTTTTAAGACAATGAATATGTTCAGCTCGCGGGCTTTTTGCATCGCTATGCGCACGCGTTCAAAATCATTCCCGCATTTTCCAAACAACCTTTCAAACTCTTTAGGATGAGGCGTTATGATACTCTGTGGCGGGATTGATTTATATAAAGAGGGATACGCGCTTAAAACATTTAAAGCATCAGCATCAATCACGACGGGGTTCGCCGAGGTTTTAAATACCCTTTGCAATAATTGTTTATGCGACAAATGCTTGCCGATCCCCGGGCCAATACCCGTCGCATTAAAATTTTTTAAATTGTCGATGTCTTTAATAAATGTGTTGCCAAAGGTTTTGCACATTGCTTCAGGAACGGCAGCTTGCATTATGATATATCCTTCCTTACAGGTGTAACACGTTAGTTTGCCAACTCCACTCCTGAGACAGGCCCTGGCGCTTAAAATTGCGGCCCCCATCATTCCATAGCTGCCAGCTACCAGGCACGCATAACCGTAGTTACCTTTATTTGCAAATGATTTTCTTGGTTTGTAAATTCCTTCTGCTTGCTTTTTAGTAATTAATTCAAAAGTGCTTTGCCGGGTATCGTAGTATTTTGTGGAAAGCCCGATATCCAAAATGATGACCTTTCCAAAAAAAGATTCATTTTCCTCCAGTAAAAAAGCAAGTTTGGGCTGCTGAAACGAAAGGGTATATTCCGCTGTGATCACCGCATTTTTTGCAGCGCTTGTATCGGTGTACATCCCGCTGGGCACGTCAATGGAAATTTTTTTTGCTTCAGCCTTGTTTATATATTTTATCAACAGTTGAAAAATGCCGGCCGGTTTTTTATTAAGGCCGGTTCCGAACAGCGCATCTATAATAACATCTTCCCTGTTGATTGCAGGAAAAGACGGTTCATTTTTTAGAAAATGGATATCTGTAGAAATTGCTTGCAATCGTTGCAGGTTCATTTGATAATCATCAGAACCGGCAGTATTGGTGTCAACAATATAAACCGTTGCGCTAAATTTATTTTCGGTTAAAAGTCTTGCAATGGCAAGGCCGTCACCGCCATTGTTGCCTTTCCCGCAAAAAATTTTTACCGGAAAAGAATTACTGATATTTTGCAGAATCCAGGTAACACAGGCTTTCGCTGCACGTTCCATCAAATCGACAGAGGCCGTGGGTTCATTCTCTATAGTAAATGCATCCCATTCTTTTATCTGCGGAGCAGAAAATATTTTCACGTGATTTTTTGGATGAAGTTACAGGTTGTGGCGTTATGGTGGATAGTTCCCTGTTAAACTTATATGCCAATATATCGTTCCCGTATGATATTGATATGGTGCGTGACATGGCCAACAATCACAAAACCCAGTGTTGAAACACCCATGGTGTAATTGCTGGCTTTACCGATAGCATTTGCCGCATCCGCAGAGAAACTATTGTATAAATATTCAGTCGATTTACGAAGCGTGACAAATTCAGCAATTAAATCATTCCACAAACGGTCATTGGCATTGCTATTAGCAGCGTAATCATTTTCATCAAATGAAGGCATTATGTTGCCATCCTTTCTTGCGAAAGCCAATGCACGGTATGCAAAAACTCTTTCGGCATCTATTATGTGTTGCAATACTTCCCTGATCGTCCATTTATCTTCGGCGTACTTTCTTTTGGATAATTCTTCATCTATTGACTGAAAGAAAATTTCTGCAGCGGGCATTTGATTTATAAACGCAGCATGTAAATCATTTTCTTTTACCGCATCTACATATCGTTTAAAATTTGTTGGATAATTGCCGGCGAATGTTTTTTCAACAGCGCTGATAACAGGTACATCGCTCATTTTTAATAATTTATGAGTAAGTATTACAATTTATTTTTAATACATTAATAAGCCTTTATCGGCGTAAATATTTGCCATAGAATTCCCAAAGGCTCAACCCTTTTTGCTTTTAATTACCTTGGATTTTGGAAGAAAATCTGTTTTGGAATTTCTCTCTCCCTTTAATGTGGAAGCAAGCCTGACTGCCTGATATGCATTAATTTCTCCGCCCGATTTTGAGATATCAGAGAGGTTAACCATTTCAGATTCGCCGTCGTTACCGGCTGTTTTTTGGGTGCCTGGCAATATAACTTTTTCATTCACGGGCACAGCAGATTTTTCAATTACATACTTCAACTGTTCGGCACTTAAATCGGGGAAATATTCCAGTATCATCGCACCCAGACCGGCAACTACAGGACAGGCCATACTTGTACCGGAATAATTGCCATATTTATTTCCCCCTGGAAGGGTAGAGTAAATATTTACGCCAGGTGCAAAAACATCCACTTCATTTTTTCCATAATTGCTAAAGCTTGCCGTGAATCCCCCGTTAGTTGAATCTCCGCTTGCACCAACAGTAATGAAATTTTTTGCCCTGCCGGTATTATTTATAAAAACAGGATTTGGAAAGTTTACTGCAGTGTCAATATCCTTATGATCGTTTCCTGCAGCATGCACCAGCAGCACATCCTTGTTTTGTGCATACAGTACAGCATCATCTACCCAGTTTTTTTCGGGAGAAAAATCCTTACCGAAGCTCATGCTTATGACCTGTGCACCATTATCAACAGCATACCTTATTGCATTGGCAATATCTTTATCATGTTCATCGCCATCGGGAACTGCCCGCACCATCATAATTTTTACATTATCTGCAATGCCATCCATTCCAATTCCATTGTTCCTTGCTGCCGCAATTATGCCGGAACAGTGTGTGCCATGCGAGGGAGTGCCGGCCATTACATCATTGTTGCCGTAATAACGGTCATTAATATCATTTTCATTGTCCCTGACAATATCGCCACGAAAATCAACAGGGGCCTTATTTCCAGCCTCACCTTTCCTTATCTGGCCCCTCAAATCTTCCAGTATATCATCATTACTTATAGAATAGTCATTATTGAGCTTGCAAATATTAAGGTAGATACTTGCCGCTGTTTTTGAATCGAAATCTTTTGGCTCATAATCCTTCAGGTCATTGCCGGTAAATTCCGTTTTCCCAAGATCTTTTGCAATCACGGAATCACCTCTTTCCAGACCCGGCAGTATCCGTTGCATAAATACAAGTTCTTTCGGATCAACAGTCCCGAAAATTTTTTCTTTAGCTCTTATGTACTCGGCATATTCTTTTTTTTGATCGGCATTCATGCTACTCGTATCTGCAGGGTCATCGCCAAATTTTTCATGAAGTTTCCAATAAACCCTTGCGCCTTCGTAAGAATCCCGGTGCAGGTTACGCCCATCTTTGCCACCAATAAAATTCCAGCCATATACGTCATCAATGTAGCCATTGTGGTCATCGTCAATGCCATTACCAGGAATTTCACCGGGATTGTGCCATAAAACAGGCCTCAGGTCTTCCTGCGTAGTATCCACACCGCTGTCTATTACAGCAACCACTACAGTTTTACTTTTACGGTTTTTTACAAATTCATATGCTTTATCAAGGCTGATACCGTAATATCCTGTTTCTCCTTTATCAAGTTCGTGCCAGTTGTGTGGTGCTACCGCCTTCTCCGAATTACCCTGTGCAAATGTTGCAAATGGCAACGTCGCTAAGATAAGAAAGGCAGAAAAAAAATGTTTAATTCCCGATCTCATATTGTGTGTTTAAATTAGTATTGCAAATATTTGAAAATTATTCAGACAACACACAACCGCTCGTAATATATTATACAATTTTTATGTTAATCACAGTACTATATGGTGATAATGCGTGGGGCAGCGGGCTTCTGAAAAAGTCTACACTGTAAATTTTATGCCTTGTGCCAGCGGAAGTTTATCTGTATAATTAATTGTATTTGTCTGGCGCCGCATATATACTTTCCAGGCATCGCTGCCACTTTCCCGCCCACCGCCCGTCTCTTTTTCCCCTCCGAAAGCCCCGCCAATTTCAGCCCCGGAAGTGCCGATATTTATGTTTGCGATACCGCAATCACTACCAGCCTGTGAAAGAAACAGTTCTGCTTCGCGAAGGTTGAGGGTAAATATTGCGCTTGATAATCCCTGTGGCACATTGTTTTGTAGCATGATAGCCTCTTCCAGCGTTTTATATTTAATAAGGTATAAAATAGGGGCAAAAGTTTCATGCTGAACGATAGCCATATCATTGTTGACTTCGGCGATGCATGGTTTTACATAGCAACCACTTTCAAATCCCTTGCCCGAAAGCGGGCCCCCAGGTACAATAAATTTGCCACCCTGCTTTTTACAGGCGTTGATAGAATCGAGGTACATCTGTACCGCTTCTTTATCAATTAACGGGCCTACGTGATTTTCTTCTTTTAATGGATCTCCGATCTTGAGCTGGTTGTAGGCCTTTACCAGTTTCTTTTTGAAGCTTTCATATACATCTTCATGAATGATCAGTCTTCTTGTAGTTGTGCATCTTTGGCCCGCCGTACCTGCCGCGCCAAACAAACATCCTATCAGCGCCATATCCAGGTCGGCATTTTTTGAAATTATAATTGCGTTGTTTCCGCCAAGCTCAAGGAGGCATTTACCCAGCCGGGCTCCAACAACAGCGCCTATGGCTTTTCCCATTCTTGTTGAGCCTGTCGCTGATACCAGCGCAATCCTGCTGTCTCCGCTCAGCCATTCTCCCGGCTCCCGTGCGCCGGTGATAAGGCTGCATACTCCTTCAGGGACCTGGTTTTCTTTAAAGACTTTTGAAATAATCCGTTGGCAGGCAACGCCGCACAGGGGAGTTTTTTCGGAAGGTTTCCATACGCACACATCACCACAAACCATTGCCAGCATACTATTCCAGCTCCAGACAGCTACGGGAAAATTAAAGGCTGAAATTATTCCCACCACGCCAATCGGGTGGTATTGTTCATACATCCTGTGGCCCGGCCTTTCACTATGCATGGTAAGCCCATATAGCTGCCGGGATAACCCTACCGCAAAATCACAGATGTCAATCATTTCCTGTACCTCGCCCATCCCTTCCTGGAGGCTTTTTCCCATTTCATAACTCACCAGTTTCCCAAGAGCTGTTTTATTTTTCCTAAGTTCATTTCCAATCTGCCTTACTATTTCTCCGCGTTTTGGGGCAGGCCATAGCCGCCACTCCATAAATGCCTTTTGAGAAGTTGCAATTACAAGGTCATAACTTTTCTTATCACAAATACTTACGGTACTGATCTCTTTTCCATCAACAGGAGAGAATGATGTGATTTTTTCACCATAGGCAGGCAGCCATTTATTACCGGTAGATACACCGGGGTTGGCGCTTTTAATTTGTAAGCTTTTTAAAAAATCCATGATTTATTTTTTTGCAAAACTATGGATGTTTAGATCATTTACCATATTTGTAATGATTGTGTAATTATGTATTGCAGTTGATAACTTTTAATTATTTTTAAAGCGCAGGAGTTTAAGACCTCATCACAAGTAATAAATTTCTCACCATTTTGATTTGCTATCCTGTCAATTCACTTACAAAATATTTTATAACATTTTAAATATTATTTCATGACCGTCTTGTTAAAAAATACATCAGTTCTTTGAAAATATTGCTGGATAA
>JBDTVX010000241.1:0-9341 GCA_040007015.1 Ferruginibacter sp.
ACTCCAGTCTTTCAGGGGTGTTTTTTTTGTTCTTTTTGGTGATGTAGCGGCTGGTGCCCGGCTTACCGCTGGCTTTATGCTCTGTACATTCCAAAATCACCTGAACCCTGTTACCTTTCTTTGCCATTGTTATTTATTTTATTTTTACTCCTTCCGTTAACGGAAACTTGCCGTTTAAATTTTTTCGCCGGCTGCCCTTAATTTTTTTACAACTGAGAATAAACCGTTTTTATTGATAGTGCGTATAGCTTCTGAAGAAACTTTTAGCGTTACCCACTTATCTTCTTCTGCCAGGAAGTAACGTTTGGTTTGCAAATTTGGCAAAAACCTACGCTTTGTTTTTATGTTTGAATGCGATACTTTGTTACCCGTAATTGGCCTCTTACCTGTAACTTGACATACTCTAGCCATATACTAATTTTTTGGACGGCGAAGGTAACAAAAGAATTTGGATTTGAGGTGAGGTTTTACTTTTTTTTTTCGAATTTCATCTGCCAATGGGTAGTACCCCAATAACATATTATAAATTTTAATGCTGATTGCCTCCCTGTGCGGAACACTTCTTCATGCCTAATCTTGCCTGCTCCATCATAAACCTTATGCCTCTTACCCTACACCCTAAACCTAATACCTTATACCTTTTACCTTATACCTTCTGTTCTCCCGCCATACCCTTCCTGTTTGAAGTACTACAGATAACATGATAAGCCCTACCCCGAAGTAAAAATGCATATCCAGTAATTTATTTTCATGGAAAATAATAAATGCGAGTATGATCCCATACACCGGTTCCAGGTTGTAGGCTATGTTTGCTGTGAACGGCGATATCTTCTTTAATGCGTTTAATTGCAGATCGAAGCCTAATACTGTGCAAACACAAGCCAATATTAATAACCATCCCCAATCTGAAGTGGTGGGCAGGTAATAAGCGGCGGGGAATTGAGCCAGGTAAAAAGGCACCAACAGGCTTAGTGCCATTAACCCTCCTCCCAATTCATACAGCGTTAGGGTAGCAGGGTTGAAACGCACCAGTAATTGCTTATTAAAAATGGGAAAAAGCGAGCTCCCGATCGCTGATACGATGCCGAAAATGATCCCTGTTTTATACTGTGGATGAAAATCGAAAATAATATAGATACCAGCTATTGCCAGCAGGCCCAGCAAGATCTCTGTTAAAATGATCCGTCTTCTAAAAATGACCGGTTCAAAAAAAGCCGTAAAGAAACCGGTAGCGGAGAAACATACCACCGCAATCGATATATTGCCATATTTTACACTACCATAAAAAGTAACCCAATGCACAGAAACGATCAACCCAACAGCAAATATCTTTAATGCGTCTTTTACCGGGATACGCTGCAATTGATCATTAAAATAAAGTAACGATCCTAATACAACAACTGTAATCAATAACCTGTACCAAACCAGCAGGCCCTCGTTGAGCCCGATGAGCTTACCAAGTATTGCAGTAAAGCCCGCTAAAAAAACAGCGATATGTAGTTGGATGAAAGCTTTCCGCATCGGCCGCAAAGATAGGGATATGGCGCTGTGTTTAGGATCAGAGCAATGCCATTAAGTTTAGAATTTTACGCGCAATAAATGTGAGTCTATAAAACCACGGCAGGGGGTTGAATATGAATAACCACAGGTAAAACCTGTGGCCTGCGAATAAGACCAGGCATGACAACTCTAAAAGTGACATTACTCCTTAGCTAACGACTAAAGGACATTATACTTCGCAAGGGGTAAATTAGTGAGATCTTAATTTCCTCAATTTTTAAACCTAAGTAGAATTATTCATTAAATGTTGCCGACCTTATTTTGACTGCTTATCCTATTTACGCTTTCTTTAACGATAAGGTCATAGGCCTGCCTGTCCGATAATTATTGTAATTACCTTTCTACCAGGTTTGCCCAAAAAGTAGCAGAATACCCAATCCGGAAGCTATCGGATCATTTTTTTATCCGTTGTGCGGGATAGGTTTCTATAAACCCCGGATTTTAAAAATCTCTGATTTTTGGTTAGCAACCTGGAGGTATTGGTTGGGGTTGTTGAATGATAGCACCTTTCCTTTTCTTTCCGCTCCGCTCCATTCCACTCCGCTTCGCTCCACAGGTTGCACCTGTGGTTATTCAAATTCTACCCCTTCGGGGTTAAAAACCTTGTTTGATATCATTTTGTGATTTGCAGTTTTTCCGGGTACGCTCCTGCAGTTAATCCGTCCTCCGCAATTAAAGCCTAATAGCGGTATGCGGCCGAATGGAGCGTCGCCAATAAAGTTCGGCCATCGATCTTCGGCCGGCAACAAAAAAATCATAAATAACTACAAACTAACTACTGCAAACCACAAACTAATTATATTTGCCCTCCCGATGAGTATCGGGGTATAACTAATTACTATATGACTTTTAAACGTATCAACAACATTACCGGATGGATCGTGTGCCTTATCGCCTGCGCTGTTTATATTATGACAATGGAGGCAACAGGTAGTTTCTGGGACTGTGGTGAATTTGCCTCCAGCGCTTATAAATTACAAATTCCTCACCCGCCGGGCGCTCCTCTTTTTGTATTGATCGGACGTTTATTTATGGCCCCCTTTGATCCCGGGCACGCTGCTACAGGGGTTAACCTGATGAGCGCTTTATCGAGCGGCTTTACTATCCTGTTCTTATTCTGGAGCATTACCCATTTTGCAAAAAAACTTGTGAAAAACGGGGCAGATGCGTTAAACGGCCAGCAGATATTTGCTGTAATGGCCGCCGGTGCCGTTGGAGCGCTGGCCTATACCTTTTCTGATTCATTCTGGTATAGCGCTGTAGAAGGCGAAGTGTATGCGCTATCATCTTTCTTTACCGGGATTGTATTTTGGGCAATGCTTAAATGGGAAGATGCCGTAACGGAGGAAAATAAAAAAGGAATTACCGGTCATTTTACCAGTGCCGATAGGTGGCTTATCCTGATATTTTACCTGATGGGCCTGTCTATTGGCGTTCATTTGCTCAACCTGCTGACCATTCCGGCAATGGTAATGATCTATTATTACAAGCGCTATAAAGTAACAAAATGGAATTCAGTAATCGCATTTTTAGTTGGTTGTATATTGGTTGGTTTTGTGCAGAAAGCTGTAATTCAATGGACCATTACCTGGGCAGGAAATTTCGATATCTTATTCGTAAATGATTTGGGCATGCCTTTCTTTACCGGCTTTGCTTTTTTCTTTATTCTTATCGGCGTACTGATATTTTTCGGGCTTCGCATAGCAGTAAAGAAAAACTGGAATTTTTTGCGATTGGGATTGTGGAGTTTCGCGTTTATGCTGCTGGGTTACTCTACTTATTTCACTACGCTGATCCGTTCCAATGCAGATCCTTCGGTGGATATGTTTAATGTAGACAATCCTGTAAACCTGGTGGGCTATCTTAGCCGTGAGCAATATGGCGACTGGCCGATCTTAAAAGGACAGGATTTTACCGCATCACCCGTTGAACAAAATATGGTGGAAACTTACATAAAAGGAAAAGGGAAATATGTGAAGAATGGCCGGAAGATGGAAACCACCTACGCGGACGAAGACCAGCATGTTTTTCCACGCATGTGGGACCAGAGCAATGACCAGGGGCATGCTGATTATTATGCCAGGTTCGCCGGCATAGGAAAGGATCCAAAAACCGGGGAATGGCAGGGCTCGCCAACTATGGCGGACAATATCAGCTTCTTTATGCAATACCAGGTTGGCTGGATGTATTTAAGATATTTTATGTGGAACTTTGCGGGTAAACAGGATGATATCCAGGGAGTAGATATTGGAAATGTGAGAGATGGTAACTGGAAGACCGGTATTTCATTCTGGGATAATATCCGCCTGGGCAACCAAAAATATATGCCCGATAGCATGAAGCATAATAAAGCGAATAATCAATTATTTGCCCTTCCCCTCATACTTGGTTTGCTGGGCGCCTGGTTCCATTTTAAAAAAAATAACAGGGATGCGATAGTAGTAGGCTTATTATTTTTCTTTACGGGGATCGCCATAGTCGTTTATTTAAACATGGCCGGCAGCCAGCCACGTGAGCGGGACTATGCCTTTGTGGGCTCTTTCTACGCTTTTGCCATCTGGATCGGGTTGGGTGTATTATTTGTGAAGGAATTATTTACCAAATTTATAAACAGCAATATTGCCGGCTATGCAGCGGCAGGGCTGTGTTTACTGGCGGTGCCTGTATTGATGGCCAGCCAGGAATGGGATGACCATGACCGTGGCAAAAAAGTATTGGCGAGGGATCTCGCCATTGATTACCTGGAAAGCTGCGCTCCCAATGCACTCGTTATTTCTTTTGGAGATAACGACACTTACCCGCTTTGGTATGCACAGGAAGTGGAAGGGGTGCGCAGGGACATCCGTGTGGTCAATTCCAGTTTGCTTGGTACCGACTGGTATATCAACCAGCTTCGCTATAAAGTAAATAAAAGCGACCCGATGGACCCCATCTGGAGCGCTGCACAAATAGAGGGCGCAAAAAGAGATGTGGTATATTACGTACAAAGACCCGGAATAGATCCCAATCAATATATGGATCTGTATACAATGATGAAAGATTATGCAGGTAGTGATGACCCCGCCAAAACAGAAATCAGCCGAACCGGGGATACTGTAAATATTTATCCGTCAAAAAAAGTATTCATTCCCGTAGATACTTCCCTGGTGCGCAGAAATGGAACCGTAAACCCGGATGACAGCGTATTATCAGAAATAAAATTTGAAATTCCGAAAGGGGCGCTGTTTAAAAACGATGCGGCTATTTTAAACCTGATTGCCGCCAATAAATGGCAAAGACCGATCTATTTTACATCAGAATACCGTGAGCTTGGATTTGGTGCGTACCTGCGCCAGGATGGCCTTACCAACAGGCTGGTACCTGTTGCCAACCGCCCGGTTAATAAGGGTTGGGTATTTGATAAGATGATGAACAAATTTGTGTTTGGCAATGCGGATAAGCCGGGTGTTTACTTTGATGAGGAAAACCGCAGGCATTTAAACAGTATCCGTTTGGCATATGCCCAGGCGGCGGGCAACCTGGCAGACAATGGCAAAAAAGAAGAGGCAAAGAAAATGTTGCACAAATGTGATAATGGTATGCTGGATGAAAATTTTGCCTATGGAATGGTTTCCCGGTTCCAGCAGCACGATTATATTTCCATCCAGTTTTTGGAGGCTTGTTATAAAGCCGGCGATACGGTACTGGCAGAAAAAGTGAGCAGGAGCGTAAAGAAAGACCTGCAACAGCAGATCACTTATTACAATAACCTGGGTGAAGATAGGCAGGACCAATTCAGAAGTGATAATGAACAGGCAGCGAACTTCCTGCGGGGTATCCAGCAGATGGAAGGGATGTATAAAAATCCTTTACCAAAAAACCTGGAAAGCTCCGGCCCGATTAACAATGTACCAATTTCACCCGCTCCAAAGCGCCCCGATAGCCCTAAAAAATAAATATATAATTTTGAATACGAAAATCCTCCTGCCAAACCAGGAGGATTTTATATTTAACAAACGAACTTATTATTGCAATCAAATGTTTATTAAATTGCAGTTAGCCGACCCGCTACCGGCCAACGACCACCGATATTGATGCGATCCGGTTGCTGGTTACCGGGAAAACGGCCATCGTTTTTTATGAAAGGATATCACTTCTCCAAATACGATCCTACTCAAAATAGCAAAACCCGTTTTGAACAATTACTCGATATTTTCATGCAGTTGCTTACGTATACCAATGGTGACGTAGGTGAAGCCATGCGGTGGATGAATGAACTGGATAAAGAATATAAACTGACCCAAAACGAGTATGGCATGGGTGATTTTTATGAAGACCTGAAAGATAAAGGATACATTGATGAAAAAGGGGAAAATGGGGAAATAAAAATTACCCCTAAAACAGAACAAGGTATCCGGAAAAAAAGCCTGGAAGAGATATTCGGGAAACTGAAAAAGACAAAACAAGGCAATCACAATACTTTTAAGCCTGGTGGCGGAGATGAGATCAATCCCGAGACAAGACCCTTTCAATTTGGGGACACCCTTGAACAAATCGATTTCACCTCCTCCATCCGCAATGCACAGATCAATCATGGTGTAGATAGTTTCCGGTTACATGAAGATGACCTGGAGATAAGGGAAACTGATTTTAAGTCCCAGACTTCTACCGTGCTGATGATCGATATCAGCCACTCGATGATCCTATATGGCGAAGACAGGATCACGCCTGCCAAAAAAGTAGCCATGGCATTAAGTGAGCTGATTCAAACAAAGTATCCAAAAGACACGCTGGATATAGTTGTATTTGGTAATGATGCCTGGACGATCGAAGTAAGAGACCTGCCGTATTTGCAGGTGGGCCCTTATCATACCAATACGGTGGCCGGACTGGAACTTGCAATGGATCTGCTGCGCAAAAGAAGAAACCCCAACAAGCAGATCTTTATGATAACCGATGGCAAGCCAACCTGTTTGAAAGTGGGTAAGCGCTATTACAAAAATAGTTTTGGTGTGGATAGAAAAATATTGAACCGCTGTATGAGCCTGGCCACGCAGTGTAAAAAATTAAAAATACCAATCACCACATTTATGATCGCCAGTGATCCGTACCTGCAAAGATTTGTGACTGAATTTACAGAAACCAATAATGGAAAGGCTTTCTTTGCGTCGCTTGACAGGTTGGGCGCGTTTATATTTAAGGATTTTGAAAGTGGTAAGCGGAAGACGGTGTATTGAGGTTTTTACGGAAATGATTATTTAACTTCACTAAAATTTATTATGTCAGTGGCTGATTTACAAAAGAAAATAATAGAAAAAATAAGTAAACCCAGTGATGCTGCTTTACTAGAAGATATTTTCAACTTCATTGGCACGGATGTAACTGCAGGCGCTTTTTATGAATTGTCTGATGACTAAATTGTGGCGCTTGAGCAATCACAACAACAAATAAAGATGGGCATTTTTTTACAAATGATGAAGTAAATAAAGAAACAGACGAATGGTTAGGAAAATAATGTGGTCTACCAACGGCAAAAGCGGTTAAGATAAAAATAGAACCTTTTGCTTAAGCTAATTGTACCTTTAACAGATGAAATTATGAAAGAATTATTTGTAAAAATACCTGAAGAATCAGCGGCTTTTGTAACCTCTTTGTTACAAAAACTGGGGGCAGAAGTAAAGGAAAAAGATATTACCCCGGCTAAAAAAAAGAAAGCTCTTATTTCGCCAACTTTTTTATTTGGCAAATGGAAGAATATTGATTTAGATGCAAAAGAATTGAGAAAAAAAGCATGGGACAGAAACCACAAATTTTAGTTGATACAGATATACTTATCAAGGTTTTTAGAGGAGATAAAAAAAAGAAAAAAATTCTTGATGACCACAAAGGAAAACTTGCAGTTTCAATTATTACTTATTTTGAATTACTGAATGGATTGAAAACTAAACAACGTATTATTGACCTTACTAAACAAATGAGGGCATACGCTGTAATGCATCATTCCGAAGACATTTCACAAAGGGCGTTTAGTGTTTTTCAAAAATATATCACCACCCATAATCTTCTAGCTGCTGATACATTAATTGCATCAACTGCAATCGAAAACGGCCTGCACCTGCAGACAGATAATTCAGAAGATTTTCTTTTTAACAAAGAACTACAATTATTTGAACAAAAAAAATAGTTATTCATTTTACAATATAATTATGACTGTAAATACTATCAACACACTTGGGGCGCTAAAAAAGAGCGGCTATGTTTCAAAAAGTATAAAGGACGAGCTCCGTGATAACCTGATAAAAAAAATAAAGGCAAAAGAAAATGCTTTTCCCGGGATATTGGGTTACGAAGATTCAGTGATACCTGATACCGAAAGAGCATTGCTGTCGCGCCATAATATCTTGTTCCTGGGCCTGCGTGGCCAGGCCAAAACCAGAATGGCAAGGCAGATGACCCAATTGCTGGATGAATACATACCTGTAATAGCAGGAAGTGAGATCAATGATGATCCGTTGCAGCCCATTTCAAGATATGCTATTGACCTGGTGGAAAAGCATGGCGATGAAACACCGGTCAGTTGGCTGCACCGCAGCCAGCGCTATGGTGAAAAATTAGCCACCCCCGACGTTAGCGTGGCCGACCTGATCGGTGATATCGATCCTATTAAGGCGGCGAATTTGAAATTAAGTTTTGCCGATGAGCGGGTTTTGCATTATGGCATTATCCCGCGCAGCAACCGCAGCATATTCGTGATCAATGAATTGCCCGATCTGCAGGCCAGGATACAGGTATCGTTATTTAATATTTTAGAAGAAGGTGATTTACAGATACGTGGATTTAAATTGCGTTTACCCCTTGACGTGATGTTCGTTTTTACCGCCAACCCCGAGGACTATACCAACAGGGGAAGCATCGTAACTCCATTGAAAGACCGTATCGAAAGCCAGATACTGACGCATTATCCAAAATCAATTGAAACAGCGCTTGCAATAACCGAACAGGAGGCCCATATTTACGAAGAACAATTGAAGCGGGTAACTGTAAGCGACCTGGTAAAGCGCCTGGTAGAACAGGTTTCTTTTGAAGCAAGGGCCAGTGAGCTTGTAGATAAAAAAAGTGGCGTAAGTGCAAGGCTTACTATTGCTGCGTATGAAAACGCGGTAAGCTCGGCCGAACGCAGGGCCATCATCAATAATGAGCAGCAAACACAGGTTTGGATCAGCGACCTGGTAGGCATCATTCCTTCCATTACCGGTAAAATAGAACTGGTGTATGAAGGGGAGCAGGAAGGCCCTTACCAGGTGGCATTTAATTTATTGGAAAAAGCTACCCGCACCGTATTCAGCCAATACTTTCCCAACCCCGACACACTAAAAAAGAAAAGGGCTAAGGAAGCTGCTGTAGATGACAATCCTTACAAAGCCGTAACCCGTTGGTTCGACAGTGGTAATCGCCTGGATGTATTTTTTGAAACAAAGGATGCGGATAAGGTTCAGCTATTGTATAGAGTGGATGGATTGCATGCGCTGGTAAAAAAATATTATAAAGCAGCCAATGATAAAGAAAATGCTTTGCTGATGGAATTCGTATTGCATGGCCTCGCTGCTTACTCACTCATCAGCAAAAAGGTTTTGGATGGAAAAATTGAATTTAAGGACCTGATGGGAAGTATGCTCAGTATGGGAGCCCAATCTTTTACGGAAGAAGATTTTAATGATAATGATTTTAACTAGTCAGTAACAGATATAAAGTTAATCCATTACAATTTGCTATATCAGTTTTTGTCCCGAGTTTAAAACAGT
>JBDTVX010000242.1:0-9324 GCA_040007015.1 Ferruginibacter sp.
ATTTCACTGAAAGTACCATCGCCATTATTCAACTGCAGTGTATTTCTTACATATTGCGGCTGGTAGCCAAATTTTAGATCCAGTTGAAATTGTTCATAGGTATTGCCCATCATGGTTAGCTTCCGGCGTTTATTATCCGGTGGCAGCATATCTACCTCCACCATATCCACTTTGCCGTCATTATTAATATCGGCAACATCGTTTCCCATGGCATTGTAAGTGGTATGTCGCAGCATTTTATCGGCCATATTGGTAAATGTGCCATTATGATTGTTGATCCAGATAATATCATTGGTAAGAAAATCATTGGAAACAAATATATCCGGCCAGTTGTCATCATTTAAGTCGCAGATACTTAAACCGAGGCCAAAACCTTCAATGGTAATACCTGCTTCTTTAGAAACATTGGTAAAAGTGCCGTCACCATTATTGCGGAATAGTTTGTCGGTAGAAGGCGCCCCACCATCAATTTGTTTTTCTCTTGCGGTATTGCGGTTATAATTTACAAATGAATTTTTCAAAAGGTACATGTCAAGGTCCCCATCCTTATCATAATCCAAAAAAGCAGCCTGTACATCATAGCCATCGTCATCCAGGCCCATCTTTGCGGCTGCATCTGTAAACGTATTATTGCCATTATTGATAAAAAAAAGGTTGTGCATTTTATCTGCATTTGTTTTCCGGTTGCCTGATTTGCAGATGTAAATATCCGGATAACCGTCCTGGTTGATATCTACTATGGCACCTCCATAACACCAGCCTTCCGTTTTTAAGCCGGCCCGCTGGGTTATGTCTTCAAATTTCATGTTGCCTTTATTCAGGTACAATCTTGCAGAGACGTTATTGCCGGTAAAAAGTACGTCCATCAAACCATCTTTGTTGATGTCGAGCAGGGCCACACCTGCGCCATTAAACATGTATTCAAAATCCAGCACGGAAAGTGTATCTGTATAATCCAGGTTATTTTGAAAATCAATACCTGTCTGGCTTTTGTCCAGATTTTTAAACAGCTTTTCATGGCGCAATGAATGACAGTTTACCAATCCTGCAAAGGTGACAATCAACAATAATAAACGGAGCGTTGTTTGCATCATGTAGCCTTGTTTTACTTCTTCTGAAACCGGTAAAAATTTTTTATAGAGGAAGTAAGTTTCCTGGTATTGATATATTTTGAATGAATAAATTAAAACAAATTACCGGAGCGGCAAGTTGCTTATGAAAAAACGGCCTGGCAGGTGGAAAAAGGATTAGAAATATAAAAATTAAAAACTAGTAAAGACCTGTTTACTAAAATTCTAAGAAGGGCAGTTATATAATTGCCCTTCCTGGAAAAATCTTGTTGCCTTTTTCGCAATATTCATTACTGTGGTGGTTACATCAATAACCATCATTTTGTTTCAGCAAACCTTTGCTCCTGTCAATTTCAGATTGTGGAAAAGGAAACACTTTGTATTTATCGTTCCATTTACTACCAAATATTTGCTGACCGATCCCCCAGCGCACAATATCAAACCATCGGTGTGGTTCAAAAGCCATTTCAACTCTTTTTTCATGCATCAATGCCTTCATGGGGTCTGCTATTGTTGTAGCACCCAGGCCAACCCTTTTTCTTATTTCATCATTGATAATTGCCAGGCCATCAGCAGTTCTTCCCTTTTTTATTAATGCTTCCGCATATAATAAAAGCATTTCTGAATAACGGTACCATCTTTCATTATTAAATTGTGCCTGTCCGTTCGGTGAATAATCTGATGTTTTTGCGTTTCTAATACCGCCATATTTTTTAATGGAATATCCAGTTACCGACCATGCAGGATTGTAGGGCAAAACAGCGATAGCACTTCCATCAATTGTATAATAAGTATCCCCTTGTTTGTAAACGCTTGAGAAAAGACGCGGATCTCCTGCTTCAAATTCATCCACCAGGTTTTTAGTAGGCACATAATAGCCTAAATGGCCGCCGGGAGCATCCCCTGATGCATCCCAATACCAAACACGGCTCATCCCTTGTGAAGCTTTAAATGCCTCAGAGTGTGTATCATCAAATACCCAAAGATTATCGTCAGAAAAAGGACCGCCAAACTGAACTTCAAAAATAGACTCCTCCTTGTTTTCCTTAAGAAAATCAAATGCGTCTTCATAGTCGGGCATCAGGTGGTAAGGGCCATTTTGCTTAACATCTGCAAAGGCTGTAATGGCGGCATCCCAATCTTCTTTCCACACATTTACTTTACCTTCAAATGCGCGCGCAGTCCATTTAGTGGCCCGGCCCAGGTTAGCATCGCCCCAGTCTGCAGGCAGTCCGGCAGTAGCCTCTTTCAGATCAGCCAGGATAGCAGTATATAATTGCTCTTTTGTAGCATTTCCGACTGCAAGGTTATTGAGGTCTGTTTTTACTTCGTTTACCAATGGTGGTGTGCCCCACAACTGCAAAGCAAGAAAGTGGAAGAAAGCCCTCAGGAATTTTGCTTCAGCAGTAAACTTGACTTTCTCTTCCGGGGTAAGTAAGTTTTCTTTTGCTGCATTTTCTATCACAAGGTTAGCCCTCAAAATACCTTCATAAATTTGGGTGTAGATAGCTGCATAAGGTTTATTAGAAGCCCGGATAAGCAGCCGGTCCGCATCCAGGGCATCACCATCTGCACGAAGAGAGTCTGCGGCTGCATCGTCAGTTATTGCCATAGTGATTTTCCAGAACTCTCCCATTTCCCCAATGGTTTCTGTACTTGTGCCCCAAAAATCCTGGATGGAGGAATATGCGGCAAATACTGCGCCGTCAAAATCATCGGCCGTTTTGTAATACGTATCAGTAGTAACCCTGTCCAATGGCTGCAAATCCAGTTTATTACACGATTGGGATACCAGGATGGTTGCAAGTACCACAACAAGAAATCCTGTTATATAATGTAGCTTTTTCATTTTTTTACTTAAATAGGTTATTAATCTTTTTATTTGTTTTTCAGTAATTCACTTAAAAAGTGAGTGACCATCCAAACTGTACAAGGGTGGGCTGTGGTGAGCCACCGGCGTCCTGGCCATTGGCAAGCGCATATTCTCCTTTTTGAAAACTGAACCCTCTTGTTACTTCAGGATCATAGCCCGTATATTTGGTAAAAGTTGCAAGGTTATTGACACTTATGTAAAACCTTGAAGCAGAAATAATTTCATTGGTGAGCTTACTGATTTTTGCAGAAGAAACAGTATACCCCAACTGCAGGTTTTTAATTCTTAAAAAATCGCCTTTTTCTATCCACCTGTCGGAATAGCGGTTATTACCATTTGGATCGTCATTGGTTGCCCGCGGAATTGTATTGCTTGTTCCTTCACCATGCCAGCGTTCCAGTACAGAAGTCAATTGATTGTTACCACTATTCATGCTTTTTAATGCCTGGCCTGCCCCATTGTAAATATCAATTCCTCCAACACCCTGTAAAAAGACACTCAAATCAAATCTCTTCCATGCAGCAGACAAATTAATACCATAATAAAATTTAGGAATTGAACTTCCGATTTTTGTGCGGTCGCCGGCATCAACTTTACCATCGTTATTAACATCAACAAAACGTATATCTCCTGGCTGTGTACCACCTGAAAAAGCATCCGGAATTGCTTTACTGACTTCACCCGCATTTTGATAAATACCATCCGTTTTATATCCGTAGAAATAGCCTAAAGATTCTCCCACTGTGGTCCGGTGGGTTTGCCCTCCCCCTGTACCTGTAATGATTTCAGGAATGTCTCCAAGATTCAATACCTGGTTTTTTGCAACAGTAATATTACCTCCTATACTGTATTTAAAATCGCCTGACTGATTGCGGTAATTTGCTGCGAATTCAAAACCTGTATTTTTAATTTTACCGAGGTTGGCATCCGCCGGAAGAAAATAACCTGATGTATATGGTATTGGTAAACTTAACAATACATCATTGGTGATTTTATTAAAATAATCAAATGTTATATCCACTTTTCCTTCCAACAGGGTTGCATCAAACCCAATGTCTGTCTGGGCACTCCTTTCCCATTTAAGGTTACTGTTGGAAAAGATTATCGGTGCAGGGCCGCGAACTACGGTTTGCCCGGCGCCTATAACATAAAAAATGGTGGTGGCAAGTGAAGGCAGAAAAGCAAAGTTTTGTCCTGTAAACTGGTTACCTGATTCGCCCCAGCTTCCCCTCAATTTAAGATCAGTAAAGATTTTCTGATCCTTCATAAATTTTTCATCCGTTAATCTCCAGCCAAGGGAAAAAGAGGGGAAATAACCCGACCGGTTTTTTTCGGCAAACCTTGAACTGGCATCCCGGCGCACATTAAAAGTAAAAAGGTATTTATTATCAAAGGAATAAAAAACACGGGCCAGCAAACCCTGGATAGCCCAGTGATCCGCCTCATTGGCCGAAGCCACCGTGGATGCAACGGAAGGTAACTGTACAGCAGTATTAAATAAATTGCTTCCCTGTATCCTCATTTTATTATATTGAAACGATGTTGCTTCAGAACCTATCAACGCTGTAAAATCACTTTTCCCCAACACCTTGTGGTAGGTAAGGGTTTGAGAAATATTGGTAGTCAATTCCAAAGGCCTTTCCTGTACCAGCAGCGACCTCCTTTGTTCTTGTCCAAAATCTTCCGCTTCCTGGAAAAATGTGCCATCCCCGACATTGTAATCTACACCGGCCGTTAACCTGTACTTTAATCCTGAAATGGGTTCTACTTCACCGTAGAAAGAGCCGAGTAATTTTTTGCTTTTAATACGGGTATCATTCACCCTTGTATCAGATCTCCAAACAAGGTTACTGCCCGTTGCGCCTGGTCCGTGGGTGGCATCTGTTTCAATATTATATCCCAATGGGCCGGCAGGATCGTAAATTGCAAAGTAAGGAGCATTTGCCGAAGCGGATTGCGCTGCAAACAAACCGCTCTCCGACTGGGTGGTGCGGTCAACTGAACTAACTATAATTGATTCTCCGAATTTTAAATATTTTCCTACACTTATATCAGAGGTTGCTTTAAAGGAAAGCCTTTGGAACTTCTGCCCAAGTTCAACGCCGGCATTTGACAGGTAACCTGCTCCAATATTAAAGGTAGCTTTTTGCGATCCGCCTCCGATATTCATATTATGACTGCTAACTGCTCCCGTTTTAAAAATTGCGTCCTGCCAGTCAACAAAAGGTTTGCCTTTAAACTGGGAAAGGTCCCGTCCCAATTCTGTTTGCAGCGCCAAATACTGGTCTACGTTCAATAAATCAAATCTTCTGTTATCGGGTACAAATTGCGAACCAACATATCCATCATAAGTAACCGATGTTTTTCCTTCTTTACCTCTCCTGGTAGTTACAATAATAACCCCGTTGGCCGCTCTTGCGCCATAGATGGCAGCCGCAGATGCATCCTTTAAAACATCAATTGATTCAATGTCGCTGCTGTTAATGCCGGAAAGCGGATTTGTTTCAGTAGAAGAGCCTGTATTTACAGTGATATTAGAAGTTTGTACAATGGGCACACCATCTATTACCCAAAGTGGCTGGTTATTGCCCGTTGTTCCAATTCCGCGAATCCTTACATCTATTGGAGCGCCGGGGTCTCCACTCCTATTTGAAATATTAACCCCGGATACCCTGCCGCCCAGGATCTGGTCAGGGCTTGTAAAAGGTTTGTTTACAAAATCTTTCCGGGTTACAGAAGCGACAGCTCCTGTGAGATCGACCTTGCGCTGGGTTCCGTAACCAACTACGACTACTTCATTTAACTTACTTGCCTGGCTTGTTAGTGTAACGTTCATCAAAGCCTTTCCTTTTGATGATACTTCGATCGTTGCAAAACCAACAGAAGAAAATATGAGCACGGCATTTTGAGAGGCGTCTAAAGAGTAATCCCCGTTAGCATCTGTTTGGGTAGCAACTTTTGAGTCTTTTACTGTTACCGTTACATTAGGAACAACATTCCCTGTTTCATCCACTACTTTACCAGCTATTTTCCTGTTTTGAGAAAAAGCATTGGTTGTGAAAAAAATGAGCAGGGAAATAAAAAGAAATACCGGGAAAACCTTAGAGGAGATCTGTAATTTCATAGTATTAGTTTTGAGATGGTGAGTTTAGCTAAGTCGTTAATCGCAGCAATTAACAAAATTTCACTTAAAGTTATTATTTTATCCTGAAATATCAAATTTTTACAGTGTCTTAAAATTCTGAATGACGATACTGTTATAATGCGAACCGTTTTATTTTGACCTTTACAAAATTTGAAGTGTCTTTTTAGGGATATCACATTTTTATATTTGCCAGGTTCCAAAAAAAAATTTTTTCTCCCTGAATAGTAGCGGTAAAATAAATATTGCTTATGATGGGTAGTATTGGTAGTAGCGCCGCGATTGATAACTTCTAAAATGCAGTGAAAGTTTTATTCATTTATAGTCCGTAACGGTTCCCGTAATTAAGCCAGGAACAAATAGCACTACACGAGGCAAGAGATAAAAAAGTGAATCTGATCCTTGTTACACTTATCCATCCGATATCCATCAGCCTTTTTATTGGGATGATTTTATTTTACGATTTTAGTGACTTTTGTAAAACTGTTGTTGAGTTTTATCTCCGACAGGAGCTTAGTAATGGCATCTTCCACACCTGACGCATTGTTGTCATTTGCTAAAATAAATAATGACAGTAATTTTTTTTATTACCGCCGGATAAAGAAATAATCTTTTGTAGATAAAGTAATGCAATAATTTACCGTCATATATTAGTTTAGTATTGTTGGAAAAATAATTTCACCAAATCGTTGCATTTAGGTATGCCTGTTTAATAACTGACTAAAATAAATGGGGACCATAAAATCCTTGATGGCTATCGGATTTCCTTTATGCAAACCTTAGTAAAATATAAGTGAATGTAATGACCTGACCTTATTACCTTATTCCAACTTTTTAGAATAATGTAATAAGGTCTGAGATGTTCAATGAATGAATCTACCGGGATTGAAATATTATTAATCAGCCTTTTACTTCCTTAAGAGAATGGGAAGATGATATTTTTTTGAAATTGACCAAATTAAAGTCACGAATTTATTCTTTGGGAAATATACCTGCAATTATTACTAACCTTTTGTGATTTTTATTTTACCCCATATTCCTTTTTCTGTGCTTCCGTTAATGGCTCAAGATCACCTTTCTTAAGAAATTCTTTCAGGGGTATTGGAATTTCCCATAAGCGGGCAATATGATCATCAGAACCGGTAAGAATTGTTTTGCCATCCGGTGAAAATGCTACAGAATTAATTCCACTTGAATGGCCTTTGAAACCCATGATTGTTTGCTGAAATGATCTTAGCCATTTCCGCGGCCCTGGTATATTTTCCAATCTATCCCTGTTATCAAACCCTAAGTCATAACTGATACCGGCCCGCAGATCATCGCCATCTAATAATATCGCTTTTATACTTCTTGCTTCAAGCCTTTCTTTCAATAAAACAGCAAGGGTAGTTTTTCCGGCGCCAGATAATCCCAGTAGCCAGGTGACCGGCCCATTATGTACAGAACATTCATTATTGTTCATATACCTTTTGTTGATGATGGTTGATTTTTTTATTACATAGGAAGCTAAATTTCGCCTGCCATTTCAGGGTTATGTTAAATGGCCAGTATAGCCTCACCGGGTTTTACAACCAGTGACAGCACCTGATCAATGTCTGTTAGCATCTACGCATTATTTTATCGTTTCTTACAAGTTGTTGTTTTTATAAAACGAGTGCATCCTGCCATCATTGGGCTCATTAAAAGGTGTTATTTTAACCCAATCAACCCAGCTTTCCCGTTTTTCGTAATCAGGAGCTTTGTAGTTCCCATTCGTTTTTCCCTCCCACCACGCAAGCCAGTTTCCTACATTATTACAGGCAGCTATATAGGGTACTTTAATAACACTGGTATGTACTAACTGTTTATTGATGTAGGAAAAATGAAACACCTGGTTTGGGGGCGGTAAATGGCGTCATTAACCTGATTAATATTAATGCATACAAATTTAAACATTATAAGCATTTACCAGATAGCGACAGCCTCACCAATAATATTATTGACTGCATTTATGAAGATGTTGAAAATAACTTAAGAACAGGAACAGCTGGCAGGGGATTCAATAAATTTAACAGCGTCACAAAATTGTTCACGCACTACGATATCAGTGCATCCATAAAAAACAAAACCAATGGAGATTATGCGCAAACAATTTGCGAGGACGCTGAAAAAAACATGTGGGTGGCTGCCTATGGAGGCGGGCTTAATTTGTTTGACAGGAAAACTAACCGCTTTTAGCGTAACGAAAGGGGGGCTGTCGAAATTGCATGGACCAGCAGCAATAAAAAAGACTACCCGGGTTTCGCAAAGCGTGTTGGGTACAACCTGCTGCAGCTGGATTAGAAAAATGTTTGCTATCGCGTACCCGAGCCTGTAGGGTTAGACAGCAACCTGGTTGAAAAAGAAGGGAACAAAGCCACCATCACGCTTTCATCCATTATACCCGGCGCAGAAATAAGATATTCTCCCAACGGCCATTTACCGGATGAAACTATCTACCTGTATTCAAAAACCATTGAATTACCCGTTGGCAGAAACATAACTGTAAGGGCCGCAACCTTCGCTCCCATTAGAAGACACAGCGTACCGGCAGCAATAACCATTGAATAAATGATATCAATAATAGGATCAGGCAAATAGTGCACAACGCATCTGATTGTCTGAGGGCTTACTATTTAAGTTCTGCACTGCCAAATAAATGATTGTATTGCTGGCAATGTATTAGTGCATATTTGTACCCTGTAATTGAAATATTACGATTGATCATATAAACCTGGTTGCCACCGGTTGATTTTATTCTTCCTAAATCTACGAAATTTATTGGTTGTTTTTCTTTGGAGAGATACACGTGCAAATCAGGTCCGTTGCTGGTAGAGAAATTTTCAAGTGAAAGGTTAATATTCCCATTGTCTAAATAAATGCGGACATCGCCACTAACATTGCCGTACGGCCCGTTCATAAAAGTACCTGTTTGAGCAGGTATCGCGGATGCATCTGCCATTTCATTAAGCGCATTGGCAGGTGATGCATCTTTTTTACACGAAGTAAAAGCGACAAGTAAGCAAGTTACACCAATCAATAGTTTTTTCATATTTGTATTTTTCTTGAAATTTTATAACGAGAGGAAAACGTGCGCGCCTAACGTATTGTCTTTAATTAGAAACCGGTCTACTTACAAGCGTCCCTGCAAAAATTTCTAAAAAGCCGGGAAGTTCTATTTATGAACATGAAAATTCAGAACTCCTGACCTGCGCCTCAAA
>JBDTVX010000243.1:0-9312 GCA_040007015.1 Ferruginibacter sp.
CGGGTGTGATTTTAATTTTAAGATATCACTAAAGGTAACAAGGCCAATTAATTTGCCTGATTTATTTACTACCGGTAATTTTTCAATTTTATTTTTTTTGAAGATCAGCTCGGCCTTTTTCAGATCGGTGCCTTCCGGGGCGGTGATGAGGTTATCTTTTGTCATCACGGTGCTCACTTTTTCTTTGAAGTTGGTTTCCAGGCGTATATCCCTGTTGGTTAAAATACCAACTAATTTATCTGTAGCATCTACAATAGGAATACCCCCAATTTTGTTTTCCCTCATCATGCGGATTGCTTCTCCGATCGTAGCGTCCGGGCTAAGGGTTAAAGGATCCAGGATGAGGCCGTTTTCACTACGCTTTACTTTTCGTACCTGGTCGGCCTGGTGCTCAATGCTCATATTCTTATGCAAAATACCCAGTCCGCCCTCTCTTGCCAATGCAATGGCCAAAGCTGCCTCGGTAACAGTATCCATTGCAGCGCTCAGCATTGGTACGTTAAGGGTAATTGATTTGGTAAGTTTTGTGCTGATATCTACTTCACGCGGCAGCACCTGCGAATATGCCGGCATCAGTAATACGTCATCAAAAGTTAAGCCTTCACCGAAAAATTTGTTTGATTTACTTTTAGTGGGGGAGTTATTTATTGTTGCCATAGGCAAAGGTAAATGAAAAAAAATAATTTCACGCAAGGGGAGATAAGGCAATTCACGCGAAGGCACAAAGTAAATTTCGCGAAGTACGAAGGACCAAATAAAACTTCACGCAAAGGCGCAAAGTGGCGAAGACGCAAAGTAATTTCGCGAAAGGCGCAGGAGCAAAATAAAATTTCATGCAGGATTCAATTAAAAACGGACTTTCTCAGCGCCTTTGTTCCTTTGCGTCTTTGCGCGAAAACATCTTTGCGTGGACAAATTCAAAGGTTGATCATATACACTTTACCTGGCAAACTGGTTACCAGGCCCTGCATTTCCAGCATTAACAGGGCTGCTGCCATGCTGCTGCTGCTTAAGCCTGATTTAAAATATAGCTGATCGATCTGGATACTCTCCTGGTTTTGCAATATGCCGATCACAACTTTTTCATCCGCTGTTAATTCAACGAATAATTCTCTTTGTTTTTTGGGATGGCTCTTTTTTGGTTCATTCCAATTCATCATGTCCAACAGGTCGCCGGCACAGGTAAGCAGGGAAGCCTTATTATTTTTAATAAGATAATTACAGCCTTCACTTTTGGTATCATTTGTTCTGCCCGGAATGGCAAATACGTCTTTATTGTAGCTGTTGCCTAATTCCGCGGTAATGAGTGACCCTCCTTTTTGCCCGCTTTCTATTACAATTACCGCATCGCACATTCCGGCTACGATCCGGTTGCGTTTGGGAAAATTTTGTTTGTCGGGGATGGTATTGCTGGTAAATTCCGTGAGCAATCCTCCCTGCTCTACCATTTGCTTTGCAAGCGGTTTGTTTTGCGGAGGATAAATTCTATCCAGTCCATGCGCCAGCACACCAACAGTAGGCAGGTTATTTTTTAGTGCCGCTCTATGCGCAATGGTATCAATGCCAAAGGCCAGGCCGCTCACCACCAGGATATTTTCTGGTTGTAATTGTTCCATTAATTTTTCGCAGGTTGTTTTGCCGTAATCGGAATTATTCCTGGTTCCTACAATAGAAATGATCCTTGAACTGTTCAGGTTCGCATTGCCGCGATAGTAAAGCAATGCTGGGCTGTCGTAACAATTTAATAAACGCTGCGGATAATTTTTATCCGTGATGAAGAGTGGACTGATCCGGTATTGCTCAATGAATTTTATTTCGGCTTCACAGTTTTCGAAACCGGCAAATGCTTTGATGCTGTTGGCCCTTACGGTACCGATACCTTCCTGGTTTTCGAGGTCCTTTTTTTTCGCCCGGAAGATCGATTGGGCATCGCCGTACCTGTTTACCAATGACTTGGCGTGCACATCGCCGATATTGGGTAAATGGGTGAGGGCTATCTGGTATAACAAATCGTTGGTCATCGGGCAGGGTACATTTTATCAAATATAAAAAATATTTAATAAAAATCAGGCTTCTGTACTGTCTGCGGGTTTCTTTCCTCGGGTTTCACCTGTGGTTATTCAGAGTCAACCCCTTCGGGTTTTAAAGACTGTGCCATATCTTTAAACTTACTACCCCGATATATGGATTACAGGAAGGTCATCGGCTTTTCGAAAAGCCAACTTAAAATAGATTGGGCATTCTGTGATTAAATAAATACTAATTTAATAAAAAGTAATAAGGTCTAATTACTAATCACGCTCAGTTCCGTTCTCCGGTTCAAAGCCTTCCCCTGTTCAGTTGCATTGTCGGCTATTGGTTTAGTTTCTCCCAATCCTTTTGATTGTAAGCGCTCCTTCAAAATTTGCCTGCTGGCCAGTAAATAATTTACTACCGCCAGTGCCCTGTCATTGGAGAGCAATAAATTATCAGAAGGCTTACCTACATTATCTGTATACCCGCTGATCAATATTTTTAGTTTGGGGTTATCATTCATTAACTGGATCACTTTATTCAATTCAACAATTGACTCTTGTCTTAATTCAGTTTTTTTACTGTCAAAGAAAATATTTTTTAATACGATCACTGCGCCTGCTTCAATGGGTTGCAAGGGAATATTTGCCGTAAAGACGGAGTCGATGGTGCGGTCGTTTAAATTATAATTCTCAGAAAAAAACAGGTAGCCCTTCCTGTTTACATTAAAGGCGTACTGTTTACCCACAGGCAGCGTAGTTAAATAATTTCCGTCTTCATCTGTTTGCACCTTACTGATCAAACGGCGGCTATTGACATCCGTTAGTTCAACGGAGGAGGGAAGGCCGGCTTTGGTTTTGGCATCAAATACCTGTCCTTTTACCCATAAAGTTTTAGGGGGCTGTATATCTTCCCTTAATTGAAAGCTATATAGATCCAGGCCGCCTTTACTATCACCCCGGTCACTGGCATAATAGGCTGTTTTGCCATCGGCAGCCACGATCAGCGATCCTTCATCATCAATGGTATTAACTGGATAACCCAGGTTCTCCGGCTCAGTCCAGGTACTGTCGTTTAATTTTTTTGAGAAGAACAGATCGGTCATTCCATAACCGGGATGCCCGTTACTGTTAAAAAAGAGGGTCTGGTTATCGGCATACATAAATGAACAGCTTTCATCTCCGCTGCTATTCACCTGCGGACCAAGGTTTTCTGGTCTGCTCCAGTCGCCATTGGCGGTGCGGTGCGTTACCCAAATGTCTCTGCCACCATAACCACCAGGTTGGTTGCTGCTAAAATAGATATCGCGTTTGTCTGGAGAAAAGGAAGGAGAAGATTCCCAAAAATCCGTATTCACCATCGGGCCCAGGTTTTCAGCTTCGCTCCATCCCTGTTTTGTTTTGTAAGAAATATAAAGATCGCAGCTACCCTGTCCCTCCGGGTAATTGCATCCTGTGAAAATGATCCATTCCCCATCCTGCGAAATATTTTGAGCGCCTTCGTTTAAATTCGTATTTACCTTACCTCCCAGTGGCTGTGCCATGCCCCATTTACCCCCTGTTAAATTACATTCATAAAAATCTTCATCACCTGAAACACGCCTGGTGAAGATGAGTTTTTTACCGTCAATGGTCAGGGATGGATAATATTCCAATGCGATAGAATTAACGCTGTCGCCTAAATTTCTGGGGGCGAAGACATAATTATTCGCCGGGTGTTTTTTTTCGTAGTCAACCGCGAATTCGTATACCCCTTTCCGGTAGTTGCCGGCACGTATGCTTTGTGAATTCAATTTATCGTATTGCAAAAAACCGTTCACAGCCTCCAAAGCTTTTTGAAAATGCCCGATGCCAGCCAGCGAAATAGAATAAGGAAGCAGGTAGGTTGTAGCATAAACGGAATCTAACTGAAAGCCTTTTTCATAATCCATAACAGAGGAATCATATTTTTTTAGATTGGCATATATCCCCGCCCTTGATAAAAAAGCATCTACAAATTTGGGTTCTATTGCAATTGCTTTATTTAATTTGTCAATCGCTTCTTTATATTTTTCTTCCTGTGCATCTTCATAAGCACGCGCGTAGATATCCCCTGCTTTTTTATTTACTTTTCCGGGATCATACCATTGGGCAGAACAGAAGGAGAATGAAACTGCGATCAGTAGTGTTAATATGGGACGAATCATTAAGTATTTAGTATTAAGTATTAAGTATTAAGTATTTAGTATTAAGTATTTAGAATGAAGAACAGCCAATCAACGACCAACTATCAACGATCAACAACCAAACCCGTAACCACCAACCCGTAACCACCAACCCGAAACAACCAACGATCACCCTCAATCCCCCACCTTTTACTAAGGCACATTGATATACTTGTGTATCTGTAAAGAAAGCTCCCATTGCGGGTGTTGTTTAATGTATTCAATTATGTGCGGCGTTACGATTGGAGCCTTATCCCATTCCGGTTGTAAAAACAATTTGCATTGCGGCGAAACCATTGCCGCATATTGTTCGGCCCATTTAAAATCCGATTGGTTAAATATCACCACTTTCAGTTCATTCGCAAAGGGGACCACTTCCGGGAGAGGAGCTTTAAATTTTTTAGGAGATAAACAGATCCAGTCCCAGTCGCCACTTAATGGATATGCACCCGAAGTTTCAATGTTGGTTTCAAATCCCTTTTTTTTTAATGCGGCCGTAAGCCCGGTAAGATCATGCATCAATGGTTCCCCGCCTGTAATTACCACCAGGCCCCCTTTTCTTCCCTGGTTCAAAGTCGCTGTGTTTTGCGACACCCACGACACTATTTCATCAATAGATATTTTGGGATGGGCGCCTGCGTCCCAGCTGTCTTTTACATCACACCATACACAGCCAACATCGCATCCTCCCAGGCGAATGAAATAGGCTGCCCTGCCCTGGTGGTATCCTTCACCCTGCAAGGTATAAAAATGCTCCATTACAGGAAGCGCTTGTGTTATGATGGTGTCTGGTTGGTGCATGTTGAAAACTGAAGGGTAATGTGATGAGTGATGAGGGATGAATGATGACTGATGAGTGAGTGATGAATGAGTGATGCGCGTCCAACTCATTATTCATCACTCATCTCATTACTCATTTTCGGGAAACATGCATTGTAGGTATTCATCAGCAATGCCGCGATGGTCATTAGCCCAACACCACCCGGAACAGGTGTTATAAAACTGCACTTAGGCGCAACGTTTATAAAATCCACATCGCCCTTAATGGCAAACCCGCTCTTCTTTGTAGCATCGGCAACTCTTGTAATACCCACATCCACCACCACTGCATTTTCTTTTACCATATCAGCTGTTAAAAATCCCGGCTTGCCCAATGCGGCCACAATAATATCTGCCTGCAAACAAAACGATTTCAAATCGTGCGTATGGCTATGGCAAACGGTAACCGTGCAATTGCCCGGGTATGTATTTCTGTTTAATAAAATACTAATGGGCCTTCCTACTATATTGCTTCGCCCGATAACAACTGCATGCTTACCTTTTGTTTCTATTTTGTAATACTCCAGCATCAATAATATTCCATATGGAGTTGCTGGTATAAATGTGGGGAGCCCCTGTACCATTTTACCGACGCTCATCGGGTGAAAACCATCTACGTCTTTACCCGGGTCAATGAGGCTGATTATTTTTTCTTCGCTGATTTGTTTTGGCAGGGGTAATTGTACCAATATGCCATCCACATCTTCATCAGCATTTAATTTTTCAATTGCTTCAATTAACAGTGGTTCCGATATCGTTGCATCCAATCGTATAAGTGTGCTGGTGAATCCTACCTCCTCACAGCTTTTTACTTTACTGGCCACATAGGTTTCACTTGCGCCATCATTTCCTACTAAAACTGCTGCCAGGTGTGGCGTTTTTTTTCCCGCCGACTTCAACATGGCAGTTTTTTCTTTAACCGAGTCCTTTACAGCTTGCGCCACAATTTTGCCATCTAGAATTTGCATTTGGCAAAAATAACAACATTTATTTAAACGTAATAATCAGTGGAAAACACCTTATTTAAATAGATAATTTATTTTACATTGTTGGTGAATAAAACCGCCACCCATTTGAAAAAATATCTATTTGTGTCAATCGTCCTTTCATTTGTGCTGATACGGGCGGGCATTTCCCAATCATTGCGCCAACCCGTTTCCGCCATTTATCCTGGCCTGGGAGCTTACAGCACAAAACACACAGATGTTTTTTCTTTTGTAAATAACCAGGCGGCGCTGGCACAGCTAAAAGATCCTGCTGCCGGTATATATGGTGAAAGAAGATTTTTACTGGAAGCAATGAGTTTATATGCCGTTGCAATTGCAATCCCTTCTAAAATGGGCAATTTCGGTGTTAATATTAAATATGCAGGTTTTAAAAATTTTAATGAAAATCAAATAGGGCTGGCGTATGCCCGAAGCCTGGGTTCAAAAGTGGATATTGGCATACAGTTTAATTATTACGGTTATCATGTGCCGTCCTATACCAGCGCCAATACCATAGATTTTGAAATTGGCGCGATGGTACACCTAACGAACCAGTTAAATATAGGCATCCATGCATACAACCCGGTGGGTGGCAGTTTTGCCAAAACAGCGGAAAAACTGACCGCCGCCTATACAGTTGGATTGGGGTATGATGTATCTGACATCTTTTTTATGAGTGCCGAAATAATGAAAGAAGAAGATGCCCCGGTAAATGTAAATGCGGGGATACAATACCGGTTGGCCAAACGTTTTTTCGCCCGGGCAGGTATCTCATCCGCGTCTTCTGTGGTTTATGGCGGTGCAGGCGTCAGCTGGAAAAATCTGCGCTTAGACGTTAGCGGTAGTTATCATCCCCAACTGGGTTGGTCGCCGGGATTGTTATTGGTGATCATGAAGGCTGTGATGCCCCCAAAAGGAGATGCTGATACTTTAAACCCGTTGTCGGCCCGTAGATGAGTACAGCTAAAAAAATATCGCCTGGTATTATATCCCCGCTGAAAATAGCATACAAAACGGTCGCCTCAATAGTTGCTGTTCTTATTCGTGCTTTACCTTATATCTTATGCCTTTTACCATTTACCGTCCATTCGCAGGTGCCGGCTACGTCCCCCAATGTTGCAGAAGAACAATTGGAGGCAATAACCGAAAATAATGAGGATGCCGAAACAGAAGATGATTCTTTTTTACAATCGATGCGGCAGTTTTTAAAAAGCCCGGTCAACCTCAATGTTGCCGATTTATCAACATTGAAAGAACTCTCCGTTTTTTCCCCGATACAGCTCGCCAATATTACCAGCTATAGAAAGCTGTTGGGTGATTTTATCAGTATTTATGAGCTGCAGTCGGTGCCCGGTTTTGACCTTCAATTTATTCAAAGGCTTCGTCCATACATAACCGTGAGTACTCCCCGGAATATGGTAACGTCAATCGGTGAGCGCCTCAAAGGCGGAACCAGCACATTACTTACAAGGGTAACGCAGGTGATCGAAGAACAGAAAGGATTTAAACTTGACACCGCCACCACCAATAACTATTACCCTGGTTCAAGGCAAAGATTATTTGTGCGGTACAAATACCAGTTTAAGAATTTGCTCCAGTATGGTATTGTGGGTGAAAAGGATGCCGGGGAACAATTTTTTAAAGGCGCACAAAAGAGTGGATTTGATTTTTATTCCGCGCATCTTTATGCAAGAAATATCGGGATCATCAAATCGCTGGCTATCGGTGATTTTACCGTAAACCTGGCACAGGGCCTAACACAATGGCAGAGCCTTGCATTTAAAAAAAGTGCTGATGTTATCAATATCAAAAGACAACTCGACGTATTAAGGCCATATAATTCAGCAGGGGAAATTAACTTTCACCGCGGAATAGGAATAACCCTAACTAAAAACAATATTGAAGCTACTGCATTTGTATCTTATAAAAGGGTAGATGCTAATTTTTTACCAGATACAACCAATAATGAGGACTTTATTTCTTCCCTGCAAACATCAGGCCTGCACCGCACTAAAAGTGAAACGGACGATAAAGGTGTGCAGCGCCAATTTACCGTGGGGGGTAATGCAGCCTATAATTCCGGCACGTTTCACTTCGGAATTAACGGGGTACAGTATCAATTTAAACTACCCATCAAAAAGGCGAACGACCCATATAATATTTATGCAATTTCCGGGAAAAGTTTTGGTAACTATAGTGCAGATTACAGTTACACTTACAGAAATCTTCATTTTTTTGGAGAGGCAGCTGTAACCAATAATTTTGACAAGGCTTTTGTGAACGGGTTGATCATAAGTGTGGATTCGAAAATAGATATGAGTTTACTTTATAGAAATATATCAAAAAGTTACCAGTCATTATATACCAACGCATTTACAGAAAGTACATTTCCCACCAATGAAAAAGGAATCTATACCGGTATCAGCATAAGACCCGATGCTTATTGGCGCGTTGATGCTTATGCTGATTTTTATAAGTTTCCATGGCTGAAATACCTTGTTGATGCGCCTTCAACCGGAACAGACTACCTGGTACAGGCGTCCTATAAACCAAATAAGCAATTGGATATGTACTGTCGGTACCGGGCAGAGTCAAAAGCAAAAAATTACAATCCTAATGACCTGGTACTTTCACCGGTGCTGCCTAAACCAAGGCAGAGCGTACGGTCACATATCAGTTACAAAATAAACAATATACTTACCCTGCGCAACCGTTTGGAAATGGCCTGGTTTGATAAGAAAGGAGAAGGCGCGCAAAGTGGATTTTTAACATATGTTGATTTTATCATTAACCCAATGATGAAAAGATATTCCGGCAGCATCCGGTTACAATATTTTGAAACGGAAGGATACAACAGCCGTATGTATGCCTATGAAAATGATGTTTTATATAGTTTTTCCATACCTGTTTTCTATGATAAGGGTTATCGTTATTATGTTAATTTCAATTATAGTGTAAGTAAAAAGTTAACAGTTTGGCTGCGATGGGCCCAAACCATTTTTCCCGGGAAAACCGTAATTGGTTCCGGGTTGGATGAGATCGCCGGTAATAAAAGAACGGAAGTAAAAATACAGGCTCAATACCAGTTTTGATAGTTCGGGCCGCACCTCCCCGGTCGGCACCGAAGGTCAGACCGGGGAGGTGCAGCCGAAGTTTATTTTTATATTATGCAAAGCGCTTCCCAATATTGGAGTGCCGTGTTTATCTTTGCAGCAAATAAATGATGAATATGAACAGTCTGCCAGAACAACCCAGCCAGCTAAATATTGAAATTTCGGAAGAGGTTTCAGA
>JBDTVX010000244.1:0-9302 GCA_040007015.1 Ferruginibacter sp.
ATATATGGTAGAAATATAGATTTAAGAGGGTGTTTATTAAAAGACCTTACTTTCGCCCACGGCTATGCGCAGTTTCCTGTGGTACGTGTATCATATGATAAAAGAAAATTTCATAGTAAGGCAGTAGAAGCTGCAATTGTTGAGTTCCAGGCAAAGGTGGCCAATAAAGAGTTAGGATGGCTATTCGAAAATTGTTTTCCCAATACCCTTGATACCACCGTGGATTTTGAAATGGTGAATAACAAGCCGGATACCTATGTCATAACCGGCGATATAGATGCTATGTGGCTAAGGGATAGCACCGCCCAGGTTTGGCCCTACCTATTGTTAATTAAAGAAGATAAGGAACTGCAGCAATTGATCGCGGGAGTTATCAACCGTCAGTCTAAATGCGTATTAAAAGATCCCTATGCAAATGCATTTTATAAAGATGAAAACAAGGAGAGTGAATGGAAAAGTGATCTTACCAAAATGCAGCCGGGCATCCATGAGCGTAAATGGGAAATTGATTCTTTATGCTATCCGATCCGCCTCGCTTATAACTACTGGAAGCTTACGAATGACACCACACCGTTTGATATGCATTGGAAGGATGCAATAAAAATAACTTTGCAAACTTTCAGGGAACAGCAGCGGAAAAACGGGAAGGGTCCTTATTCATTTCAGCGTACCACAGCATGGGCCACTGATGGCGTTCCGCTGGGCGGTTATGGTTATCCTGTAAAGCCTGTTGGGCTTATCTGTTCCATGTTTCGTCCCAGCGACGATGCTACGATTTTCCCCTTCCTGGTGCCTTCCAATTTTTTTGCAGTGGTTAGTTTGAAGCAGGCGGCCACTATGGCAAAGCAAATTTTACAGGACAATACACTGGCCAATGAATTAAGCTCGTTGGCAAATGAAGTGGAAAAGGCGCTGCAACAATACGCGGTGATTGACCATTCTTTATACGGTAAAATTTATGCGTATGAGGTAAATGGTTTTGGCAGTTATAATTTAATGGATGACGCCAATGTGCCCAGCCTGTTATCCCTGCCTTATTTAAATGCTGTAAAAAATACAGACCCGGTTTATATCAATACACGCAAGCTGCTACTCTCCGGCAATAATCCATTTTTCTTTAAAGGAAAAGCGGCAGAGGGTATTGGCGGGCCACACGCAGGAATGGACATGATCTGGCCTTTGAGCATTATTATGAGGGGCCTGACCAGTAAGGATGATAATGAAATTAAAACCTGTATATCCATGCTGAGAAAAACACATGGTGATACCGGCTTTATGCATGAGTCTTTTCATAAGGACGATGCAACAAAATTTACACGCAAATGGTTTGCCTGGGCCAATACAATTTTTGGCGAATTGTTGTGGGAAGTGTATAAAACCAGGCCCGGGTTATTAGTTTAAGGAGTGAATGGCGTAAATAAAGTAAATAAAGTAAATAAAGTATGTAAAGTATGTAATGTAAATAAAGTATGTAAAGTATATAGGTTTTTGGAGGAGAAGCATATTTTCTGATCCGGAAATCTTAATCTTTAAAATAAAAGTTAAAGACGGAATGCGTACAAATAATTTTTCTTACCTGGTTATTTTTCTTTTTATTTCCGCCTGTACCGGAGCAAAACATTTTACAAAAGAAATTATAGATCCGGTGTTTGCCCAAAAAGAAATAACCGTTATTCAACAGGAGTTGGATGAAATTTTTTCACTGCTGACTTATGCTATCGTGTATCACCACTGGCAGCCGGGAGATATCCGGAGGGATAAAAGAAGGGGATATAACATTGGTGCATTATTGGTAAATCCGGCAAATGAACCCGTATTTTATGGTCTGAATTGTATTAATTCTACTGAAAATGCGACGCAGCACGGGGAAGTGCGTTCGATTACCGGCTACCTCGATAAAACAAAGCGTTTCAATTTAGAAGGTTTTACAATTTATACGTCTCTTGAGCCATGTGTGATGTGTGCCGGTATGATAACAATGACATCAGTAAAAAGAGTCGTCTATGGACAACATGATGTAGAATACAGCAAAGCCTTTGAGCGGCTGGCGATTGATACAAGACCGATCGGTGGATTTGCGCCTTATCCACGGGTCGTAATTGCACAAGCCTCAAGCTCGAAATTTTGTGGCCTGCTCGATAAAGCATACCAGGATTTTATTGCTAATGAAACTGAAAAAATGCTGGCCAGGTTTTTAACATTTGACACTGCGCATGAAATTTTTAAAAATGCGACCAATGATTTTTTAAGTTACCACGTAAAGTATCCTGAAAATATAAAGATTTATGAGAATGCATTAAATTATTATAAATCGTTTCAATAACAATTGCGGAAGTTTGTGCGTATTTTTAGAAAAGACAGGAACGACTTAGAAATAATATATAAATGAATTTACACAACCTTAATATCTTTGGGGCATTGCTGGAACACCATTTTTTTTCAAAATTGGCACAAATTGAATTTCACGGCTTAACCCTTGTGATTATTGCAGGGTGGAAGGTCTAAATAAAATTTTAATATGATCAAAGTAAAATTATTGGTTTGTTTTTGCATTCAGTTTATTACGCTTACGGGCTATACGCAATTGGTAACAAAGATCACCGATCCGGTGGAATGGGTAAACCCCTTAATGGGTACCGACTCTAAACCAAGCTTATCAAATGGTAATACTTACCCTTCCATATCGGTACCATGGGGCATGAATTTTTGGGTGCCGCAAACAAATGTAATGGGCGATGGCTGGCAGTATCAATATGGTGCGGAAAAGATCCGCGGATTTAAGCAAACCCACCAGCCTTCTCCCTGGATGAATGATTACGGGCAGTTTTCCATCATGCCTGTTACGGGCAGTTTGAAATTTACGCAAAATGACAGGGCCAGTTGGTTTTCTCACAAAGCAGAAATTGCCAAGCCTTATTATTACAGTGTTTACCTGGCAGACTGGAACGTAACAACGGAGATCACGCCTACGGAAAGAGCTGCACAGTTCCGGTTTACATATCCCAAATCGGACAGCGCTTTTATAGTGATTGATGCTTTTGACAAAGGATCATACATTAAAATAATTCCCAATGAAAAAAAGGTCATCGGTTATACCACCCGCAATAGCGGCGGTGTAACGGATAATTTTAAAAATTATTTTGTCCTCATTTTTGACAGGGGTTTTTCTGTCTCCAAAACATGGCGCAACGGGATATTGAACGATTCGCTGGAATTGACTGCAAATCATGCGGGGGCAGTTATAGGATTTAAAACAACGAATGGAGAAAAAGTTAATGTGAAAGTTGCATCTTCATTTATCAGTTTTGCCCAGGCGGAACAAAACCTTCATCATGAGTTAGCCAATGATCCTTTCGACGTTACCAAACAAAAAGCAAAAGCCGCATGGAACAAACAGATGAACAGGATATTGGCTGAAGGCGGTACGGTCGATCAAACCCGTACCTTTTACTCCTGCCTGTACCGCACCATGCAATTTCCACAAAAGCAATACGAGATTGATGCGTCGGGTAAGGCCATTCATTACAGCCCGTACAACGGTAAAATATTACCGGGTTATCTTTTTGCAGGAACAGGCTTTTGGGATACTTTCCGGGCGCTCTATCCTTTTTTAAACCTGGTATTTCCTTCCATTAATAAAGAAATGCAGGAGGGCCTGGTCAACAGCTACAAAGAAGGCGGGTTCCTGCCGGAATGGTCAAGCCCAGGCTACCGCGATGTGATGGTGGGCAATAATTCTGCATCCATCGTGGCAGATGCCTATATTAAAGGGCTTCGCGGGTATGATATAAATACCTTGTATGAAGCACTTTTGAATGGCGCAAACAATGAGGGGCCGCAGGGTACCGGCCGAACCGGGGTAAAATATTATAACGAGTTGGGATATGTACCTTATGACGTAAAGATCAATGAGAACGCGGCCCGTACGCTTGAATACGCCTATGATGATTTTACAATATACCAATTGGGGAAGGCGCTGAACCGTCCTAAAAAAGAAATTGAATTATATAAAAAAAGAAGCCAGAATTTTAAGTACCTTTTCAATAAAGAAACCGACCTGATGGGAGGTAAAAATAAGGATGGCAGTTTTCAAAAACCTTTCAATGCTTTTAAGTGGGGAGATGCTTTTACTGAAGGGAATAGCTGGCACTATAGCTGGAGTGTTTTTCATGATATTGAAGGGTTAAAAAATTTAATGGGGGGTAATAGTATCTTTGTAAAAATGCTGGATTCTGTTTTTGTGATGCCACCTGTTTTTGATGACAGTTATTATGGCGGTACCATCCATGAAATCCGCGAAATGCAGATAATGAATATGGGGCAGTATGCTCATGGCAATCAGCCCATCCAGCATTTCATTTATTTATACAATTATGCCGGGCAACCCTGGAAAACGCAATATTGGGTAAGGGAAGCTTTAAACAGGTTGTACAAGCCAACCCCGGATGGCTATTGTGGTGATGAAGATAACGGGCAAACTTCTGCGTGGTACGTATTTTCAGCGATGGGATTTTATCCTGTTTGCCCCGCCACCGATCAATATGTTTTGGGTGCGCCTTTGTTTCAAAAGATAACCATCGCATTGGAAAACGGGAAGCAACTGTTGATCAGCGCTCCTGCAAATAGTGAGAAAAATATTTATGTACAGGGCGTTCAATGGAATGAGAAAAGCAGTGATAAGAATTGGATAAATCATTTTGATTTACAAAAAGGAGGAACGTTGAAGTTTGTGATGGGCCCGCTTCCAAATAAGAAGCGTGGAATAAAGGAGGAAGATGCGCCTTTTTCAATGAGCGATGAGAAATGAGAAATGAGAAATGAGAAATGAGAAATGAGAAATGAAAAATCAATTATGAATTATGAATGATGAGTAATGACCCGATCACTATCGGGGATGAGAAATAAGGAAAAGAATATGGTAATGAAGTAAATAATAGGTTGTGCAGAAAATTGAAAAATAATTTACATGAATTCAGATACATTTTGGAAAAATATTTTTGATTAATTGTACTCAATATTTTTGAAGCTTGTTGATTTCATAATCAATGAAGATATAGAAAAACAAATGTTTATGAAAGGTAAAAAGGTTAGCCCCTCACTTGTTTTTTGGATATAGCGCGGTATGTGAGGTAGTAATGATCTGCCGGAGGTTAATGTTCTAACATTGACTATTCATCACTCATTATTCATAATAAATTATTCATTATCGCTATCATGAGGTCTAAATTTATCATAGTTATCGTTCTTTTGCTGGTTACGGTTGTTGGCTGGCTCGCCTGTACGCATACAACTGGAGGCGGCGGTCATGAAATGCCCGATAAGGTGAGTTATAATTTTCATATCAGGCCCATCTTATCTGATAAATGTTTTAAGTGCCATGGGCCTGATGTTCGTAAGCGGGAAGCCGGTTTAAGGCTTGATGTTCCCGATTCTGCTTTTGCTCCATTAAAGGAAACAAAAGGAGCTTTTGCATTGGTACCATTCAAGCCTGAGGAGTCGGAACTTTATAAGCGCATATCCTCTACCGATACTTCCTACCTGATGCCCACGCCATCTTCTCACCTGAGTGTGTTATCTGAATATGAAATTGCGCTGTTTAAAAGATGGATCAGCCAGGGCGCTAAATATGAGCGGCACTGGGCATTTGAAAAACCCGTGAAAGCACCCCTGCCGGAAATAAAAGAGAAGGAGCTTGCAAAAAATGAGATCGATTATTTTATCCTTTACAAGCAGGAACAGGCGGGCCTTTCGCCCAATGAAGCGGCAGACAAGGAGCGGTTATTAAAACGGGCCTCGCTTGATCTAACCGGGTTGCCACCGACCGAAAAAATGATGGATCAATTCATGGCCGATCAAGATACAAACGCTTATGAAAAGGTGATTGATGGGTTGATGAAAAGTCCTTCTTATGGCGAAAAGATGGCGGTTCACTGGCTGGATATAGCCCGCTATTCCGACAGCTACGGTTACCAGGATGATAATGTGAGAACCCAATGGCCATGGCGTGATTGGGTGATCCATGCATTTAATACGAACCTTCCATACAATCAATTTCTTACCTGGCAAATCGCGGGCGATATGTTGCCCAATGCTACGAAGGAACAAATACTTGCCACGGCTTTTTTTCGCAATCATAAGTACACGGAAGAAGGAGGTGTAATTCCGGAAGAGTATAGAATTGAATACATTCTTGATAAAACAAAAACATTTGGCAAAGGAATTTTAGGGCTGACAGTAGAGTGCGCACAATGCCATGATCATAAATACGATCCTATTTCCCAGAAGGATTATTACCAGTTATTCGCATTTTTTAATAATACAAAAGAAATAGGCTATGAGGGGGATGTATCAGCATCAAAGCCCGCAAAAATGCCGGTACTAACCATCAGTGAAGTTGAAGCGAAGAGCCTCTTATCATTTATAAATAAAAAGGATACCGGCAATCTAAGGATTTCAGTAATGGGTGAACGGGATACTTTGCGTAGTACATATATCCTTAATCGCGGGGTCTACGATCATCCCACTACACAGGTGTTCCCGGCAGCGTTAAAATCCGTAATGACCTTTGACACCGCCAATAACCGTAACAGGCTGGGACTTGCAGCCTGGACGGCCAGCAGCAACAATCCGCTTACCGCCCGTGTTTTTGTAAACCACATCTGGCAGGAAATTTTTGGAAGAGGCCTTGTAAAAACCGCAGGCGATTTTGGCATGCAGGGAGAATTGCCTACCCACCCCCAATTGCTGGATTGGATAGCAGTGGATTTCATGGAACACGGTTGGGATATCAAGCGATTGGTGAAACAAATCATGATGTCCGGTACCTACCGCCAGTCTGCCAAAATAAATGAAGAGAATCGTAAAAAAGATCCTGAGAATATTTACCTGTCACATGCCCCCCGACTGAGGGTAAAGGCTGAAACGGTAAGGGATATTATTTTGGCGAGCAGTGGATTATTGGTAAATACAATTGGGGGGCCAAGTGTAAAACCTTACCAGCCAAAGGGACTTTGGGAAATGGCCAGCTCGGGCAGGGGAGAGCTAAAAACATACATACAGGATAAGGGCGATGCACTGTATCGAAGAGGGATGTATACATTTATTAAGTTAACTGTGCCACCACCAAGTATGATACTTTTTGATGCGAGCAACCGTGATCAATGCGAAGTAAAACGCTCGCAAACAAATACGCCGCTTCAGGCATTGATGATGATGAACGACCCGACAGTACTGGAAGCTGCACGTGTACTTTCCCAGAAGCTCATGGAAGAAAATATTTCTGCGGAAGAGAAAATAAAAAAAGCATTTCGCCGGATCATCTGCAGGGTAGCCAGCAGTAAGGAAAACAGTATTTTGAAAACTTACTATGATGACCAGTTAAAACAGTTTAGAGAAAAACAACTGGATGCGACTGCCACATTGAATGTTGGAGAATATCCTTTTGATAAAAAACCGGATATAAATTCAACGGCTGCATTGATGAAGGTGATCAATATGATCTATAACATGGAAGAAGCCATTACAAAAACCTGATTATGCAAAAACAAATACTGGAACACAGCCTCAATATAAACAGGAGGCGTTTCCTTTCAAAATTAAGTTTGGGCATTGGCAGCGTAGCGCTGGGGTCATTGCTGATACCCGATTTGTTTGGCAATAAAAGCGATGAAGAAATGTTATTGACCGGCCTCCCGCAATTTGCCCCCAAAGCCAAAAGGATCATCTACCTTTTCCAGAACGGGGCGCCATCCCAATTGGATCTTTTTGATTATAAGCCAAAGCTGCAGGAGATGTTTGGGCAGGATCTTCCAGAGTCCATCCGCATGGGGCAACGGCTCACCGGTATGACAGCCGATCAGAAGAAATTTCCGCTGGCAGGAACAGCTTTTAAGTTTGATCAATATGGTAAGTCCAAGGCATGGCTAAGCGAACTGCTTCCCCATACATCCAGGGTAGTGGATGAATTATGTATCGTAAAAAGTATATTTACCGAAGCAATTAATCACGATCCTGCACTTACTTTTTTTCAAACGGGTGCTCAGGTGGGTAACCGTCCCAGCATGGGCGCCTGGCTGAGTTATGGATTGGGTAGTGAAAATAAGAACCTGCCTGCTTTCTGCGTTTTGTTATCAAAAGGAAAAGGCAACGGGCAGGGCGTATATTCAAAACTGTGGACCAATGGATTTCTTGATTCGGTGCACCAGGGCGTACAATTCAGCAGCGGTGATAACCCCGTGTTATACCTTAACAATCCTGAGGGCATTAATAAAACCGACCGCAGGAAGATGCTGGATAAATTGGAAGAATTAAATGCGCAAACCTTTGCAGAATCCGGTGACCCCGAGATCAATGCTAAAATACAACAGTACGAAATGGCGTATCGTATGCAAACTGCCGTACCAGAAATTACTGATTTGAGCAAAGAACCGGAGGACATTGTAAAATTATATGGGCCGGATTGCCTTGTTCCCGGAACATATGCCGCCAATTGTTTGCTGGCGCGTAAATTATCGGAAAATGGTGTTCGCTTTGTGCAATTGTATCACCAGGGCTGGGATTCGCATGGAAACCTGCCAGGGGAAATACGGGGCCAGAGTTTGGATACCGACCAGGCTTCCGCTGCGCTGATCACCGACCTGAAACAAAGAGGATTACTGGATGAAACTTTGATCATTTGGGGGGGTGAATTTGGCAGAACAAATTATTGTCAGGGTACGCTTACCAAAGATAATTACGGCCGTGATCATCATCCAAGATGCTTTACGATCTGGATGGCAGGTGGTGGTGTTAAGCCTGGCGTGTACGGCGAAACGGATGAATTTGGTTATAATATTATTCAGAACCCGGTACATGTAAATGACTTCCATGCAACGGTTTTACATTTGATGGGAATCGATCATGAGAAGCTGACATTCAAACACCTTGGCCGTCGTTACCGGCTAACCGATGTGGCGGGAAAAGTGGTGAAAGGGATTGTTGCATAATTAAATGAATAGATTGATAGAGTTGATAAATTCGGTTGTTGGTTCGGAGACCAATAACTGGGCTGAGTGTGACCATTGGCGCAAGCGTCCGCTTGTGACATACATAAAAAAGAGCGAACAATGCTGAAACAAACCAATATGACCATACTGAATGCTGGACAACAAAAAGTGATGAATTGAACGGTGGTATTGCTGGATAAAGCGGAAATTGATTGGATGTTAGGCGTACAAAAGCGAAAGCTTGCGCAAGGGAGCGCGGAGTGACCATTGGCGCAAGCGTCCGCTTGTGACATACATAAAAAAGAGCGAACAATGCTG
>JBDTVX010000245.1:0-9256 GCA_040007015.1 Ferruginibacter sp.
CCGAAGGGGTGACATTTCACCCCTTCGGGGTTTTCAAAACACAGCGATCATTCATTTTCTATGATAATTACATCCCTGGCCTTTGCGTTCAGGCGGGCCTTCGGGAATAAGAACAAGCCGCTTTTTAGGGAATCGATTTTCGTGCGTCTGCCCTCAATATATGCCGGCTTTCTTTACAGCATATGTTTTTTGTGTAGAGCCATCCTGCGAATTACCTGCCGGTAAAAAGTGAATGAAAATAGTAAAATGATATTTCTAAATATATGCTTGTTCATTATATGCGGCCTGGAAATATACTTACTTGTAAAGCTAAATAAAATCGTTGAACTTCAGCGCTGCGCCTGGTGTGAGAATAAAAATGTAATACATTTATGTCGCAATAAAAAAAGTGAAAACATATTTATAATAACAACCAGTCATCGTATTTTTGATAGCGGGTAGAAATATTGATTTTCTTATGTAATCTTTAGCGTGTTGCGATTGCCCGGCGTGTATAAACAATCATCTCATTTTAATTTTTTTAATAATGAAAAAGCTAGTGCTCACATTTTTATATTTTATTTTAATGCTTACTGCCGGAGCGCAAATTTTCTCCGTGATGCTTCCCGATTCATTGAGCAAAACTCCGCTGGATGGCAGGTTGCTGTTGATCCTTTCAAACAATAATAAAGCAGAACCTCGCTTCCAGGTAAACGGTGGTCCATCCACCCAACTGATCTTTGGTATGGATGTGGAAAACTGGAAACCGGGAACAACAAAAATGATTTCCACAACAGCTTACGGTTACCCCAAAGAAAGTTTAAGAGACGTTCCGGAAGGTGAATATTTTGTACAGGTTGTGTTGCATATCTATGAAACCTTTCATCGTAAGGATGGCCATGTTGTAAAGTTGCCGATGGATCGGGGCGAGGGCCAGCACTGGAACCTGGCGCCTGGTAATTTATTTTCAATCCCCCTGAAAATAAAATTTAACCCGCGGACCAAAAACATCAGCACAATAGCGCTTAGTAAAATAATTCCACCGTTTAAAGAGCCGGAAGACAATCAGTATGTAAAGCATATAAAGATCCAAAGTAAGTTATTAAGTGAATTTTGGGGAAGGCCGATTTTTTTAGGCGCTCATATATTATTGCCGGAAGGATGGAATACACATCCGGATGTTAAATATCCACTGGCTGTTTTTCATGGTCATTTTCCTGAAGATTTCGGCGACTGGAGAACAACACCCCCCGATGAAAACCTGAAGCCGGATACCAGTGATCGGTTTCACATTACTGGCTACAACAAGATCACACAACAGGAGAATTATAATTTTTATAAGTTGTGGACGGGTACTGGTTTTCCAAGGGTGATCGCTATTGAGATCCAGCATGCCAATCAATTCTATGATGATTCATATGCTGTAAATTCGGCTAACATCGGGCCCTATGGCGATGCCATCACTTATGAATTGATCCCCGAAATAGAAAAGCGCTTCCGGGGTATTGGTAAAGGCTGGGCAAGGTTTATGTATGGAGGTTCTACCGGGGGATGGGAAGTATTGGCAGCACAGGTTTTTTACCCTGATGAATATAATGGTTGCTATGCCGCCTGCCCCGACCCGATAGATTTTAGCCGTTACACGGTGGTTGATATTTATAAAGATAAAAATGCTTATTACCTTGAAAGTGCTTTTAAAATAACTTCCAGGCCAGGTATGCGGGATTACCTGGGTCATGTAAGTACAACTTTGAAGGACCTGAACCAGCTTGAACTGGCATTGGGCGATAAAACCCGCAGTGGCGAGCAATGGGATATATGGGAAGCAGTATTTTCGCCGGTAGCTAAAGATGGTTATCCCGCAAGGATATGGAACAAGCAAACGGGTGTGATTGACCGGGAGGTAGCGGCTTACTGGAAAGAACATTTTGACCTCACGCATATTATACAAAGAGACTGGCAAAGGCTCGGCGATAAATTAAAAGGTAAAATTCATATTTATGCAGGTGATATGGATAATTATTATTTAAATAACGCGGTTTATAGTGCGGAAGAAATGTTGAGAAAATTGCAAGATCCGGCTTGTAGTTGCGAGGTGGATTATGGTGATCGTGCCGAGCATTGCTGGAATGGGGATCATACACAACCAAATTATATCAGCCGTTTGCGTTATCACCAGATGTTTATTACAAAATGGGCGGAAGAAATAAAAACAAGGGCCCCGGCAGGAGCGGATTTAACGGGGTGGAGATATTGATCCGGAGTCAGATTTTCAGTTGCCGGCAATGTCCTCAATGAGCTTAAGCAGGGGCGGGGACGTTGCGCCTGCGCGGAGTACAGGCTGATTTTATTGAAATCCACATTTTTCATTTCCTTAAATTGGTTGCCGGGTAAATACCTAATGATAATGTATCTTTTCCGTTACATTAACCCGCATTAAATAACAATTCATACCCCGGCCAATATCAACATCTGATGCTCTTCATCACGGCCAAGAAAATTACCGGCTGCAATAAATGTATCTTTTGCCTTTATTTTCCAGCCGTCGATATCATTGTTAATCGCAATTATATTTTTAACTTCCACGCCGGTGTTTTGATCCAGGTTTATTACAAGCAGCGTCCCGTCATTCTTAAATATCCAATCCGATTTTTCATCCCTGTCCAACTTTGCAATAAACTCACCCGCAAGGTCACCAAAAACAATACTCTTATTTGGGGTATTGATGGCACGCAGGTTCCCATTATCCAGCACCAATACCGCCTGGAGCTGAACCTTGTCGTGCACCACGATTTCCTGGTTTTTATTGCCCAGGTAATTACCCACCGAGCCAAAAACGTGTTTGTTATCTACCACATATCCATTTAAGCTGGAGCCATTGATGTGCATTGCAATTGAAACTACCACACCATTGACCCATTTAAGTATGCCGATCCCCCAGGGACTGCTGATGAAAATTTCATCCAAAACATCCCCGTCAAAATCGCCGAAGCTTTGTATCTTATTATCAGCACGGTTAAACAGCCACTGACCATATCGGATACCCGTTCTTGCAGTAAAGGTTTGCCCGGGATTGCTCATCGAAACGAGGTGCATGTCAATATTATTTTCAAAAACAATATTGGTTTCAGTAGCATTGAAAAGTTTTGCTACACCCACCAGCCTGTCGCTTGTATTTACTTTCCAATTAGCAAATATTTGGCCGTTCTGTAAAATTTGCGTGGGGATTAAAGTATCCTCCTCCCATTTCAATGTTGCAAGTCCCCGGTTGCTGATAAGCAATAATTCGTTTTGCGGCTGACCCGTAAACGGGGCAATTTTAAAGCCCCAATCCCGGCTTGCGTTTGTGGCATCATCGTACACCCAGGCGCCAAGTGCAGTATTGCTTTCAACCGTAAAAAGCAGGCGCAGGCTTCCTTCCATATATTTTACAATGGCCATGCCCCTGGCATTCGTTATTACGATTTCGTCAATTCCATCATTGTCAATATCCCCGGTGCATTGAATTGTGTTGGAGATTTTATCAAATAACCATCCGTCGATATTGGTGTTATCAGGAATTGCAAAATCGCAAATAAGCGATCCCCGTAATGAAAGGAAACCCAGCGTATTTTCAATTTCTTCGGTGCAGCAAACAAATGGTATTTCAGTAAGTGGCGATGTACGCACTATGCGGTATTTACCCAGGTTATCAGAAAGCGGGGTGGTGAACGGCCGGGGTTTGATTCCATTAAATGCTTCCATTGCAGCACCCCTGGATGGCATTTCAACGCCATATTCATTTTTAAGCTGGTTGGCCAGCTCAACATAATTTGTTTCGGAATTTACCAGCCTGTTGTCCTTAATAATGCGCCGGGTGGTTACCAGTGGTACTAAAACGCCCCCGGGCTCCTGCACATTTTCCACGGTTTCTACAAACTCCAGTTTATTTATTTGTTCTTTAATGTTCGTTACCTGGCCAAATACTTCCACGCAAACAACACTTAAGGAAGTGTCGTCGGGTAAGCCGTACAACTGCAATGCCTGGTGAATGGTTTGATTATTCCATGCACCGCTGGCCTGCCGGACCGGTCTTTGTTTTTCTATTTGAAATTGCGCAGCAATGTCGGCTATCAATGTTATTAAATCGTATGGTTTAATAGCTACCCCATCTTTATAATCGATTAATTTCTGTCGTTCTATTTCGCTTATTTTTTCGAAAATATACTGCCTGAATAATTCCTGTTCCGGTATCATCGGGTTGGGTGCCAGTTCTAATTCGGTCAATAAAATATTGCGGTAATCAGACCCGTCAGCCTGTGTTACCTGGGCATACAACAAGGCCCATATAGCCGTGCGTGGCGGGTTGCTGGTTACATCCTGGCCGTTAAAAACAGCCTGCGCATAGGGGGCCGAAATGGATACCTCTTTTTCGTTTCGGTTGAGGATGCACATAAGGGTAGGGGCCGGATATTGCAATCCAGCAACACGTAATTGCGTGTGAAACCGGGCCTGGGCTGTACAGGGAATTTTATCAGTATGGCCATACCGGAATTCAAAAGTAAAAAATCCAAACATTTCCGGGCTCTCGGCATGAAGTGCCTTTGGTACAGGCAGCAGGTAAAAATGACGGTCTGCATCTTTGGATTTTGTCATCAGGTCCATTGCTTTCAGGCCGCTGTGTTCGATCCCCATATTGGGGGTAATCACACGTATATATTCAGGGTCAAGGTTGAGTGGTGCATCCTCCTGCAACTGCCACAGCGAAGGGTTATTATTACTCAGCAGCTGATCGGGGGCATAACCCAGCATACGGCAAAACAGCGCGTCGTTTTGATCTTCCGGAGTTTTGTCAAACTCGAGCCAAAGAAATCTCCTGCGAGCCTCAGATGCAGAATATTTTGCATTACGTATATAGGGCGAAAGCGCTATGCCGGCACCAATCAGCTTTGGAGATTGGTGAGGTTTTACAGTAACAGGTAATAGTAATACCTCCGTTTCAAAAGGCCCGTCAGCATCGGGCTCATGCGTTGGCCGGAAATTGGTTATAATATTATATTGCACCTCGCTGATATCCGGAAACGCGTTATTGACCGGTGTTCCATCTACCACATCAATAAAAATAATCCTGGTATGATTTCTTTGTACAGTGCCATCTGCACCCGCCTGGATGGCCTGGTAAGAGGCTGTTTTTTTTAATTCAACATCACCAATTTTTTGATACGCTTTTTCATCGATTGATTGCGGATCTGCACCAAAACGGAATTTGCGCTGTATCTCAAAACTCAGTGGATCAAGGCTATCCCAGCTCCAGTCGCGGTTAATGGTAAGTGTAGTACATACCAGCCAGTGGCGCTCCAATTCGTTTTTGTTGGCAAAGGTTACACTGCTGTTATCTGGGGCCATATTGTGGCGTAAGCGGCTGCTGCACCAAAAATGGATACGCTCGCCATTGGGAGCGTACAATGACTTATCTTTTACTTCTACATTCAATTGCTGGGCAAAACGCTGCACTATATCGGGCAGCTTGTTGGGCTCGGTACCATTAAAGTCTTTTCTTAAAATGGCAGCGGGTCTTATTTCAACAGGGTCGGGCTGCAGGTAAATGCCCTGTAATAATTGCGGGTTGGATATGCCGGTAAAAAGAGCTTCTTCGTTAATTGATTCTTCCCTAATGGTGATCAGTTTTGTTTTTCCAAAACGGGGATCCCTTGACGCATCTTTAGGATCGGCACCCCAATAAGCATCTCTTTCCCCTCCATCAGCCCTTAGCGTAATGCGGATATTTCTTGCCCTGGGTAATACAATTTCGCCATCAGTAGCTGCAATACAGGCATTGTGTTCATTGGCCGAAAACGGGGTAACGGTATTGGTGAGGTCGAGCACGGGCTCATCTATAAATGTAATTGGGATTGATATTGATTCATCGGCATCGTCTTCATCAAAAGGATTGAAATTACGATTGGTAGTATAAAGGGTGATGTAATTTTGTTTGCCATCATCACTTGCCAGGTTGTCCATCTGCAGCGTTTCCACTTCCACTTTTACCTGGATGCTTACCACGTCGGGATCGGCAATTCCAAAGGCCCTTCCACCTTTTTTATGTGCTGGATCACTTAATTGTTCATCAATGATTGCCTGCGATGCATCAATTAAACGCTGCACCGGGTCGGTATATTTTCCGGTGTACTGTACCCCGGGATAACCCATAATGGGCCTTGCCAGTTCGAGGCTGGCACCGGTAAAATTATGATCATCCGTATTGGGCTGCACTACATCCGCCTCATTCATGATCCTTACCATATCCGGCGCCACATATCGTTTAAAGGCTACTTTTGTGATATGGCTTTCCGACAACAATTCAAAAGAAGGAGTAGCCACACCAGGGCCACCACCGCTTATATCCGAAAACCTTACCCTGAATTCATAACTGCTACCGTATTGTAGATTGGTTGTGTTTGGTGCCGGTAAATAAGGATTGGTATTGTTTACAGCATTTGTTTTATCTGATTCGTTTTTGTAGATCCTGGAAGCATTATCGTCCGGGATGACGATGGAACTGTTGTTCCAGTTGGCAAAGTACATGGGCAGCCAGTAATTGGAATCGGCAGCGGAATTGATTTTTGTGGGATATACCTGGTATGCAAGCTCGCCTGCAAAGGCACCTAAATTAATGCCTTCCAAAACCATGTCGCCTTTACTGGAAACCTCGTTCAGGCTTTCCCAGGTATTTTCGTCTCCTTCAATTCGTACATCAATATTGTATCCCATTACGCATAAGGGGGCGTCTATCCGTTCAGTTTTTCCTGCTTCCACCGCCATTTGCCGCAGGTACCAAATCAATATTTGCTCATCTTCCCAGCCAAGACGTATGCCTATTTCCTTTTGAGGTAGCAGGCCATCGTGTGCTTCTTTTAATAAATTCTGGCTATGTGGCTGCTCGGAATGTACAATGGTAGCAAAGCCATGGTTGTAGCGCCCGGCTTCTATAAATAGTTCATCAAAATTTCCATCCGGGGTTTTACCAGGGTTCATCACGGGAAATGCCACTGCAGTAAAAAGCGGCCTGGCTTCCCCGGGTTTTAACGGCGGTATTTTGGCAGCATATCGTTTTATAAAGGGGGAGACATTTGGAAAATTAATTTCATCGACGGACGTCATTAATTCGTTGTGATAATCGCTGTCATCCTTTAGATCAACATACAACCATCCTCCTTTCTCAAAATCTCCGGGATCCAGTTGTAGGGTGGTTTTATATAATAATCCGCCCGCTACGGCCAGTACTGGCTGGCGCAATAAATGTGCATATACTTTTCCCCAGCTTACTTTATTATCAATGGGTTGCTTTACCACCGGCGATTGATCACGCATGGCGCAATGATAGCTATCGTCGGTAACCGCGTTTTTAATGCGCGGACTGGTAAAATTGAATGACTCCCGGTAGGTCTTCGGCAAATATTTCCTGATAGCCGTATCTCTTTCTTTAATGGCTTCAGGGGCAATGTGTTTTTCGTTGCCCGGTTTGCCGCTGCTGCGGGCTTCATCTATGTCAAAATATTTGGGAGTCCCGTCGATTTTTTTGGCATCTTTAAGGGTGCGGTAAATGTTTTCAATATTTGCAGAATATTCCAATACCGCAGTCTCAAGTGGCTTTTCAATTGATCCGTCTTTGCCCGGAAATTCGGTGGATTTGTTTACAACTTTCACAATAAAGGTTGGCCGTGCATCAATAAATGGCATTGCGCCGGCAACATTAAATGGGGTATCTACTTTTTCCAGCGGGCTGATATTACGCGGGATAAAAAGTATGTGTAATTGCACCAGTCCTGCAGCATCAATGCTTTGGGGCAGGGCGATAAGTGTAAATGCTGATTGATCGAAAGACATAAAAATAATTTTTTGTAGTGTTTTAAGATAGAGCAATCAGGCTATTTGCCTGCTTTCGCTCCAGCTTTCACTAAAGTGTATATTGATAACTAAAAATATGGAAACATCAATGGCAAAGGTTACCTGCACCTCGCAGTTGGCAGGCTGATCAGGACCATCTTTTACTACCGTGCCACGGGCTTCTATCATAATGCAGATGCCCACCAGCCCGGCCAGCAGTTCTGCCTGGCCCTTAAACATCATAAATGCGGTGATCGCTATTTTTCCATTTGAGGACGCGGTCACTTCCACGCCTACCATAAACGTAACCGATGCGGTGCCAACTACCGGTAACCCCACTGCTACCTGCGCCCCAAAGCCAAAGTGTAATGTCACGGCTACCTGCGGACTGGTATCGGCCTCCAGGCGTATGCCTGCTTCGCCGATGGCATATACACTGCCCGCGCCAACACTTAAGCACATTACCGTCAAACGCCCGCGGAATGCGAAGAAGGCGCCTGCTGTGGGTAGTAATTGCTTGGGATCGGTGGTTACTTTTAATGCCGCATTTACATTAAAACCTACCTGCAGGCTGCACTCCAGCTTTAACGGCACCTGTGGAGAATCGTAGGCAGGCCCCGGTGGAAAGCGTACGAGCGGGATCTCCTTGGAGGCCTCAAATTTATACTGCCAGATATCACCACCATTGCTCATGGCTACTTTGAGCCCTTTTTTAAGGGCCGCTCCATAATCACCGGTACTGAGGGGGCGAGTATTTCTAAAATACGGATAACGGGTTCCACGGCATCGCTGAATGATATTTCGGGAGTTGGCAGGTTAAATCCTGCGCCCTCACTGTTGCTGCCCAGGTCCAGGTCTTTTCCTTTTTGGGAATTAAAATTCCCTTTCACGGTCATCAGATCCTTTAGGGGCCCCACAGAAACAACAATGGACATGTTATTCATTTTCCCTTTCCAGTTTTCAGTGGCATCGGCAGCCATAGAGTTTACATCAAAATCACATTTCCCCGGAAAGTCTTTCCTGGCTTCATCTTTAGGCTTGCTGCTTGCCTTATAGCGAATGGCGATTACTAATTTGTCCGGCAGGTTTACCAGGTTGTAATCGGCGTTGGGCAGATCAAATTTCAATGCTTTATCAATTACGCCACCTACCCCTTTTTTTGCCAGTTCGTAACCCTGTTCCAAAAACTTTTCACCTTCTTTTTTAAGGCTGATATCAAGGATCTCATATACATCCTTACCAAGATCCTGCAGACCCGATTTTTTAAAGGCTTCCACTGAACTGGCTGCTCCGTCTGCCCCTGCTTTTAACAATGTTACCGCCTGGCCAAAATTGGTAATTGCATCGCCAATATTGGGGAAAATGGCATTGCTATTCAAAAGGCGATATGAATCGGCCAGTAACGGCGGTG
>JBDTVX010000246.1:0-9020 GCA_040007015.1 Ferruginibacter sp.
GGAAATATGCCTTTTGGTTTCTGAATATCCTCTTGATTCGTTAAATTTTGTGCGTGCCCCCAAACCTGTAATCGTCAACCCTTTTATTGGTGTGAGGGTAAGGCTGCCGGATACGCGGGTATTTTGATTACTATTTTCACCGTCACTTTCGTACACTCGGGAAAGGGGGTTCTCATACTGAAATATCCCGGTTTGTTCAAACCATGATCCGTCGGGATTTTTTATGGGGCTGGTGGGGTTGCGTAGTAAAGCCATCCGGTAGGTTAAGCCATTAAATGAATAGCCATCGCCCGTCGTTGTGTAACGTTGATCGGTATTGATCATGTTCAGGTTTACTTTTAACAGCCCGTTAAACATAGAATGGTTTACGTCAAAACGGCCGTTAAAGGCCCGGTTATCCGATTTAAGCATGATACCCTGAAAAGACCGGTAATTAAGGTTGACCAGGTAATTTGTTTGAGGGGTTCCCCCGCGGAAAGAAAGATTGTGAACATGGGTAACAGGGGTTCGGGTTATTTCCTTTATCCAATCTGTGCTTGCTCCCAAGTCCGCCAAAGCAACTCCGGCCGCTATCTTGTCGCGGTACTCTTGCGCCGTAAGCATTTCAGGCTTGCGGGTTATTGATTGGGTACTAACGTAACCGCTGTATTCAACGCTTTGCGAACGGCCCGTGGATTTGCGCGTTGTGATCAATATTACGCCATTGGTGCCCCTGGTACCATATATTGCAGCCGCGGCGCCGTCTTTTAAAACATCGATGGATTCTATATCTTCCGGCGCTACCGTACGCAGGTTGCCGGGTATGCCATCAACTAATATTAAAGGTGAGGAACTGGCATTGATGGAGTTGATCCCGCGCAGGATGATTTGCGAATTTGCCACAGGATCACCCCCTGGAGTGGCGATGGATAAACCTGCAACCTTTCCCTGCAAAAGTTGGCCGGCATCGTTTACCGCCCCCTTAACGAAATTTCCCGATTTCACTGAAGCAATAGAAGCCGTTACTTCCCGCTTTTTTTGTGTTCCATAACCAATCACCACTACATCTTCAAGCCCGGCCGTAGAGCGTTCCATTTTAAATGTAAAATTAGTTTGGTTGCCAATATTTATTTCCTGGCTGCCGAAACCTGTATAAGAAATTACCAGGATAGCGCCGGCATCCGGAACAGACAAACGGAAGGCTCCCTGCGCGTCTGTTGAAGTACCCGTGGTGGTTCCCTTTAATAATACTGTAACAGCTTCCAAAGGAGCACCTGATTGAGCCTCCGTTACTTTTCCAGTTATTATTTTATCTACCACTGAATGGAGAGGGATTTTTGCTGAAACCGAAAAGGAAAATAAGCAAACAATGGCTGGAAGAAACCATATAGATAGTTTGGTCATAAACAAGCATTTTTTGGTGATAAAAAAAATAAGCTGGCATAAAGATATTATTTTAACAAATAAGGATGTAAACATTTCTTCACCTATTCTTCTCCTATTTTAACATGATATCCCTTGCAGGTATTTTAATATTGTTAAACGGACATTTAAAATAAAAAGAAATTGCTATACCGGTATTGTAAAATTGTTAAACGGCATTTAATAAATAAAAAAAAGTGGCCTTAGGCTTAGTTAGCTGGAATAAATTCTTTACAAAAAATGAAACACAAATTTTTTCCACCGCGTTACCATTAAGTAATCAGGTGTCGTAATAAATTACAGTTGCGGCATATCCCGGTTGGTAAAGGGTAGCAATCCTGGCATTCCACCTATCCTGTGCGGGTGGTCAAAAATTCAACAACTTTATCTCAGGTAAAATAATTAATCCGTCATTTTTGCTTTAGAATGAACTTTATTGTTTCATCAGCATAAACGGATATATAATGCGTTCGTACCAATGCCGGAATGGGCTCAGCCTGGGATTGCGACTTCATAGTAATTACTGCCGAAGGCCTCGCAGGCATGTGGCAATCAATGCAGTTATTTACAATACCGGCACGATCAACTCCAATCATTTTAGCCGGGTCGTGCACAGGATTATTATGACAGTTCATACATCGCATAGAAAAATCTCTCAAATTATTCCTTTCTTCAGCATGGGTATTATGGCAGGAAGAGCAGGTCATAGTTTTGCTTTTAATAAAGCATTTACTTGCAGTTAATAGTTGATATTGTTTGCCATGAACATCTATCTGGCTGGTTCTGACGGTGGAGGTATCCGGGCGCAAATATTTGGAAAGTTTGGATCCCGGATTAAAATAAAAAGTAGAAGAAATTGTTTCCCTGGCCCCTGAATGGCACATTGCGCACATGTCCAGCTTTTCCTGCCTGGCCAGGGTTGCGGCATTTGCTATAAACGTGGATTTTTTTTCATTGGGATTGTTCTCATGAAAGTTAACATGCGCTTCAGCAGGCCCGTGACATCGTTCACAATCAATGCCATATATAATCTTACTCTTATCAAAATAGTCGATCATGCCATCGGCAGAAGGCTTTGTGGCTGTTTTCTTAATATACGCGCTATGGCATTCAAAACAACCAACGGGAATGTTCCTGTTAAACAGTACTTTTTCGAGCGGATAAGTAGGACTGTTTACCCAACTTTTTCCCGGTACGTAATAAGAAACCGGAAGTTGAAAAACATTATCATCAAACCAATAAAGATAAGATTGACCTTTTCTGCCGGAACCAATTACAATATCAAAACGTGCCGCCTGTTTTTCTATATTATTAACGTATGCAACCTGGTAGAACCCACTATCGGTTTTTTCCATAACCACCTTTAATGCAGGACGGTAATATAACTCATTGGAATCTTTTGAAAAACTGCCTTTAATAGCATCTTTTGATGCCGGGCTACTACTGAGGTAGTGAGCAGTTTTTACATAAGAATCATATATTTCTTTATGGCAGGTACTGCATTTTTCTGACCCTATATAACCTTCTCCTCTAAAATCTGTATTCTTTTTTTGCCGGTTTATACAATTATTAAAAATTAAAATCGTTAAACAAAAAGAGGCTAAAATGTATATTTTTCGTCTGTCCATTTTAAGGCTGATTTGAAGCGTTATTTATACACTGGAAAAACCGGCAAAACTGTACCCTTCCTCCATTTCAAATTGGGCTCCTGAAAAACAATTCCAGGAATCTTCCGGCTGAGGCTTTAAAAAATGAAGTTAAAAAAATGGGCAGGGAACTATTGTTTTGCAAAATAAAAGTAGTGATAAATTCTGGTCCGGGATTGCTTATAAAATACTAGCGAATGCTGCGGTAACAATAAATTGGCGTATTGATTTGCGACCCGATACCTACCTGGTCACTATTCAATATTGCCTGGTTAAGTCCGGCTGGCTGGCGGGGCAGGATGTTTAGAGTTAATCATTATTTTAAGGCCATAGCCCGGTAGCTGCCGCGTAATTTACCTGGCAGCTACGGAGCCAAATTCACGATCGATCATTATTTCTATAAAGACGGAGTTCGCCGGGTAGCGGGCAAAAAAGCTCCTGACTATGCTACATTAATAAACATTTACTATTAAAAGAAAGGCATTTATCATCTGCCCGTTTAATTAATTTATGTTACATTGTCCCGTTTGGGACAAAATACCGGTAGTAAAGACCATTGTAATTTTCCGTTAACTTCCATAGGGACATGATATAATTCCATTGCTTTTATATCACATGTTTTTGGGACTTTGTTTACTTATTGCTATTTGTTCTACCGATATTATTCATTATTTCCGTAAGGGAATTTAAAACTCGCTTAAACTTCGTAACTTTTGTTGGAGAAAGTCTTTACTCTAAAAATAAAAAGCTATTGAATAACTAATGATCACTACGCTAATGGTATTCCCTAAATAATTTATATGATATGAAAATTAAAAAAAGTAACAGGCGAAAAAAGAATTTACCATTGCCATTCATATCAGTTAAAATTAGTAAATAAAAGGTTATTTTAAGTTTAGTAGATATTGAGATGCTCGTTTAATTTTGTATTATAAATAATAAAACTAATCCACATGAATACAGTAAACTGGCAGGGCGTTTATCCGGCATTACTTACGCCGTTTAAAAAAGATGATTCCATAGATTTTAAAATGTTCGAAAAAAACCTTGCCGCCCAAATCGAAGCGGGAATTGATGGAGCAGTGTTAGGCGGTTCTTTAGGCGAAGCAAGCACATTGACTAAAGAGGAGATAAAATTGCTGATCATTCATGCGCATGACTTTGTCAAAAATAGCATTCCTATTATTGTCAATATTGCCGAACAATCTACCACCGAAGCTATCAAAGTGGCGATCGACGCAGAAAGTTTTGGTGCTGATGGTTTAATGTTATTGCCTCCAATGCGGTATAAAGCGGATTGTGATGAAACGGTGGAGTATTTTAAAACCATTGCTGCATCAACCAGTTTGCCAATAATGATTTACAATAATCCTTTTGACTATAAGATTGAAGTGACCCTTTCCATGTTTGAGGAATTAGCAGGTATCCCAAATATCCAGGCGGTAAAAGAATCAACCCGCGATGTATCTAATGTAACCCGCATGTTCAATAAATTCGGAGAGAGATTTAAAATCTTATGCGGCGTTGATACACTCGCTTTAGAGGAGTTGGCCCTGGGTGCCAATGGCTGGATAGGTGGTTTAGTGGACGCTTTTCCAGCTGAAACTGTTGCCATATACCGTCTTATGAAGGCAGGCCGTTATCATGAGGCGCTTAAAATTTATAAGTGGTTTCTTCCCGTACTCGAACTCGATCTTCACGCCAAACTTGTTCAATACATTAAGCTGGCAGCAACACAAACGGGTATTGGTACAGAATATGTAAGGGCGCCGCGGTTGATGCTTAAAGGCACGGAAAGAAACAGGATATTGGCAATAATTGACGAGGCAATCAGAACAAGGCCTGAACTTCCTGATTATCTACAATTACAGGTATTGGAAAATGTTGAACGGGCATAACTTAATTGGATTCGCAGAAAGTGCAGGTAGCAGTGTTGTAATACCTTCATTCAGCGCCATTGATCAGCAGTTTACAATATGAATTTAAAGTTGCTACCGATTCAGAAGAGGATGAGGCTATTGCGAAATCAACAACAGGTTGTCCAAAGAAATTATTATCGAATAATTAAAAAATAGTTATCCTTTAAATTTCATACGAAAAATTAATATTGAGTACGCTTCGGATCAATTATGATATTTAGTAAAAATATAAATTCTTCTGCAGTAATATCTATTTACGTTTTAAGCATTTATATTCCAATAAGATCAGGTATATATAATTTTATTTTTACCTGGCAGTTAAAAATCACCCACCATTAAGCCCGATTATTTAAATATGGCTTTAAAAAAATTCTTTTGTATAGATGCCCACACCTGTGGCAACCCGGTAAGACTGGTTGCCGGCGGCGGGCCATTTTTGCCAGGAAAAGACATGAGTGAAAAACGCCAGTATTTCTTAAAAGAATATGACTGGATCCGGAAAGGGCTTATGTTTGAGCCAAGGGGGCACGATATGATGAGCGGAAGTATTTTATATCCTCCTCATGATCCTGCCAATGATGTGGCGGTGTTGTTCATCGAAACGAGCGGCTGTTTGCCCATGTGCGGGCATGGCACCATCGGCACCGTTACCATTGCCATCGAAGAAGGATTGATCACTCCAAAGATACCCGGGATCATACGCATGGAAGCCCCTGCCGGGCTGGTATTAATTAGTTATCAGCAAGTAGGAAAAAAAGTTAAAAGCGTAAAGCTTACCAATGTAGCTTCTTACCTGGATAAAGAAGGTTTAACAGTAGATTGTCCCGGTTTGGGTGAGCTGGTGACAGATGTTTCTTACGGCGGTAATTTTTACGCGATTGTTGATGTGCAGAAAAATTTCGGGGGTGTTGAATGTTATAGCGCCTCGCAGTTAATTGCCATGGCAAGAGCATTGCGTAAAAACATCAATGAAAAATATGAGTTTGTGCACCCGGATGATCCTACCATCAACGGTTGCTCTCACATCCTGTGGACAGGTGCAGTATTGGACCCGTCGTCAACAGCACGTAATGCTGTTTTTTACGGCGATAAAGCCATCGACCGCAGTCCCTGCGGCACCGGTACATCAGCACGAATGGCGCAGTGGTATGCAAAAGGGAAACTAAAGAAGGGTGATACATTTGTGCATGAAAGTATCATCGGTTCAAAATTTACCGGCACTATTGAAGAGGAAATGAGCATAGGTGGCAAACCCGCCATCCGTCCGGGTATTGAAGGGTGGGCAAGGATATTCGGATACAATACCATATCAATTGATGAAGAGGATGACCCTTATGCTTTGGGCTTCCAGGTTTTATAATATTTAATCAGAATAAATGGAATTAACATCATATTTATGAAAGCAGTAGTAATTGGTGGAGGCATTATAGGGTTAAGTTCAGCTTTCTATTTACAGCAAAGTGGCTGCGATGTTACCATCCTGGACAAGACCGATCTGTCTGACGGCTGCTCGTACGGTAATTTGGGAATGATCGTTCCCAGCCATTTTGTGCCATTGGCTGCACCCGGAATGTTATCGCAGGGTATTAAATGGATGTTCAACAGCAGGAGCCCTTTTTACGTAAAACCATCACTGGGCCCTGATCTTATATCATGGGGGCTAAAATTCATAAAAAGTTCCAATCAGCAAAATGTTGATAAAGCCGCTGTTCCGCTAAAGGATATTAACCTGTTGAGTAAAAAATTGTATGAAGATCTTGCTGTGCTACCTGGTTTTGATTTTGCATTAGAGAAAAAGGGTATTATAATGTACTATAAGACGTCAAAGGTTGGAACAGAGGAAATGCACCTTGCTTTAAAAGCAAAGTCATTAGGTTTGGACGTAGAAGTATTGAGCCTGGCTGAAATACAGCGGCTGGAACCTGCTACCGAACTGGATATACTTGGAGGGGTACATTACAGATGTGATGCACATTTATACCCTGACAAATTAATTCCACAATTGATTGGGTTCCTTAGACGCGCCGGTGTAAAGTTTGAGACAGGTAGCCCCGTAGAAAGAATCGTATCGGAAAGAAGCAAAATAAAAAATGTGATAACTGCAAAGGGTGAGTATGATGGCGATGTATTTGTTTTTGCCGGCGGTTCGTGGCTTTCGCATTTGACAAAAATGGCAGGTGTAAAAATACCCCTAATGCCCGGGAAAGGTTATTCTTTTACCTATGACCGGCCTTTACAAAAATTGAATATTCCCGCAATTTTGTGTGAAGCCCGGGTAGCGATAACGCCCATGAATGGACATATGCGATATGGTGGTACCATGGAAATCGCATCCATCAATAATAAAATAAATTTAAACAGGGTAGAAGGTATAATACAATCTGTACCAAAATATTTTCCTGGCATAAAGTTGGAAATGCCTGATAAAAAAGATATTTGGTTTGGTTTCAGGCCCTGTTCGCCGGATGGCTTACCCTATCTTGGTTATTCAAAAAAAATAAATAACCTAATCATTGCCGGCGGGCATGCCATGAGTGGACTAAGCCTGGGCCCTGCGAGCGGAAAAGTAGTTGCTGAACTCGCCTGCCGACAGACTACTTCTGTAGATATTGCAGCGTTTGATCCTAACAGGTTTTCATAATTAAATGTTTTTCATGGATCCCGCAGTTAGTTATGTATCGTGTGATTAAAATATTTTCATTTATACACAGCGGCAGAATTAAATTTTAATGACGGAAGAACCAGGCACATGGACAAACCTGGCAGTGATAAAAGAAAAATTTTCACTAATAAAACACCTGACCAATTATGCGTAAACTAATTTTTCTAACAGTTTTATCAGCTACTTTTTCTTTTACGTTATCGGCCCAGGTGAACAAAGATTATGTGCCCTGCAATGATATGCCCAATATCATGCAAAATTATTACGCAGATGTTACTGCCCTCAACAGGGTTTATATTGTAACCGGTTCCCCGGAAAAAAGAGAACGTTATAAAAAACTCGCACAGGATTATATCGACCGGTTAAGTCAAATTTCTTTTACATCTTTAACCCAGGGCTGCCAGGCGGATTATGTGTTGTTTAAAAGGGACCTGGCCGAAACTGTTTCCCAGGCTGAAGCGGAAGCGAAAGAATATGATGCTGTAAGGCAATGGTTTCCATTTGTTGATTCTATCTACAATCTTGAAAAACGGCGCCGACGGGGCAGTAATGTGGATGGTAAAAGTATAGCGGGTAATTTTTTTAAAATAAATAACCAGTTGAAACAATTGCAAGGCGACCTGGCAACTGAAAAAAATATCAGCGTAAAAAACAGCCGGCGGGCTGCCGCCATCATCGCCGGTCTGCAGGCCGCTGCGAAAAATATATTTAATTTTTATAATGGCTACGATCCCCTGTTTACATGGTGGGTGCCGGATAATTATAGAATATTGGATAGTTCTCTGACGGTCTATGCCCATACGTTCAAAAGGGTTGCAGATAAAAATGCACCTAATAAAGACTCGAGCGGAATCGTGGGCTATCCTATCGGAAGGGATGAACTGCTGCGCCAGCTAAAATATGAACTGATCCCTTATTCGCCTGAAGAGTTGATACAAATTGCCAATAAAGAATTTGCCTGGTGCGATAAGGAAATGTTGAAGGCCACTGCGGAAATGGGGCTTGGAACAGATTGGAAAAACGCCATGGAAAAAGTGAAGCAAAGTTATGTGCCTGCGGGGCAACAGGCGGCCGCCATGGTAAAGCTGTATGATGAATCAGTGGCATTTTTAAAAGCAAAAGATCTTATTACCGTTCCGCCATTGGCAGAAGAAACCTGGCGCATTGCCATGATGACACCACAGCAGCAATTACTAAATCCTTTCTTTTATGGCGGCGAAGAATTTGCAATTTCTTATCCAACCAATACCATGGACTATGATGCACGGATGATGAGTATGCGTGGAAATAATCCGCATTTTTCCCGTGCCACGGTACACCACGAATTGATCGCCGGACATTACCTGCAACAGTTTATGAATGAACGGGTAAATACATACCGGCATTATGAAA
>JBDTVX010000247.1:0-9009 GCA_040007015.1 Ferruginibacter sp.
TTTTTCATTTCTTTGCAAAGTTACACCGCAAAACTTTCACCGCAACCACAAGTTCTGGATGCATTTGGATTATTAAAAAACAGCCCTTTGCCATCCAGACCGCCTGAATAATCCAGTTCCGTACCATACAGATATAATAAACTTTTCATATCTACTACCACTTTTATCCCTTTATCTTCGAATATATGATCTCCTTCCTTTGGTTTGGTATCGAAATCCAACTGATATTCCAGGCCGGAGCAGCCGCCTGCCTTGATGCCCACACGCACAAAGGTGGCTGGATCCTTATGTTCCTCAGTCAATAAACGGCTGATATAGTCTTTTGCATTTGATGATACTGTTATCATATTACCTTATTTTAAATACCTTCTTCATTGAAATACACAAATATAACAAAATCGGGCGTTTTTAAGTTGAATAGCGGTTTACGAAATGGGTAAATGATTTATCCGATGTGCCTTTCTGATAGTTATCGGGATACTAATGTGCTGATGCTAATTTGTTGTAATGCGGAGGTTTATTATGAACGGAGTTGCTTTACCTGCCCGAATTGATAATTTTTATAAAACCGGCAAACCCGGCTATTTTATCGGTGTTAATATAATCTACACCTAAATTCATAAACTGTTTCCATGTATTAATGTTATCAGGGGAAGCCCAAAAACGAACCGGCTTATTTAAATGATGCATTTTATTAATTGCATTTTGTACCGACAAACGGGCGCTGTCCGGAAAATTATTTTCTCCTTTCCATAAAGAATAATTTCTAAAGCTTGCGCTCATCATTTTAATTTTTGTAAGCGCCTGTGAAGAATAATCTTTTGAAATTTCTCCATCAAAATAAATAAAAGAGGGATAAGTAGTGAATAATTTCTCATCCGGCCTGTTTCCGCTTATCACCCAACTGATCGTTTTGTTATTTATAAGATCAGGATATTTTTGTAATGTTTGAATAAATGCATTTAGTGTATGGATGGAATCTGTTTTAATATCGATCAATACCTGCAGTAGTTTTGAAGTATCACTGTAAATAAATCCGTTATTTTTTTTAATACATGATTCAATAGGGTCCAGGTAATATTTTGTCAGGGTCCTTCTATTCCGTAACTCAATTGTATCATGGGCAACAAAGAGGCTGTCATTCAACAAATAAATATCAGCTTCAACAGATCCGAATTCTTTATTATAGGCAGCCCAGAAAGGCTGTTGTTGCTCATAATCGTTGTGGGAATGTGCATTACGGGTGGTATAGTTGCGATTTTGGGCCGAGGCGGTTATGCAAATGGTAATAAAAGACAGCGTAAGAATAATTTTCATCTATTAAATGTATTGTGGTGGCATTTCCTTTTGAAAATAAAACACAAAAATATCTTTTGTGAGGATGTTTTACAAATTTTGAATTGAGTTTCCCTGGCAAGAACCAAACAACTCAGGATATCAATTGATAGTTTCATGTTTAACTCATATTTAAATCTGTGTATAACAGAAGCACTTTTAAATGCAATGCTTCCGCCTCCCCAGCCTCCGCCCGGATGTTCCTGGTGGGACGGGGCGGGCTGCGTAACCGCAACGCCGCATCTTTTGCTTCTTTCAAAAAATAACCCACCCTGGCGGGGTTATTGAATTCCGACTTCGCCGGACCCGAACCAAAAAATGCGGCTTATACAGTTACTGGTTTAAATTCGAACCAAAATTCATACAGCTGAGTGTTATTGGATTTGCATTTGCGATCTATCTACTTATCCAATCGGTTAAACAATAATCTACAAAAAAATATTAAAGGCATAATTGCTAAATTTGAACATTCGTAATCCGAATGAACTTTTGTGTTGAAATGAAATACGCTTTATCTTAAAAAAGACGGCACAACAAACAAAGAAAACTGAATAAATAATGGACTTTCAAAATATAGTTCCCGGTAAAGCAATAGCTGAGTTTGTAAAAAACATTCTGCATTTTAGTAACGACAATCCAACGGAAAAAACGGTGTTGCCTTTTTTTGCAGACGGATATCCGGGAATCGTATTCCAGGAAACTTCCAATGGCTTGTATGTAATGCCGCATAACAAAAAGATGCCTGATTTTTTCCTGTATGGGCAAACGATTAACCCTATTGAACTACAAGCCACAGGAAGTTATAATTTCATCATCTTTCAACTATATCCTTTTGTTTTAAAAGATTTTTTTAACCTCACTCCCAAAGATTTAAATGATGATTGTTTTGACTTAAATCAATTGAAACATTTTAAGGTACAAAAAATAATCTCCCAAATAAATAAAACCACTGATAAGCGAGACAGGATCAGCATCATTTCTACATTTTTATTATCCATCTTTCAATCGAAAAAAGAAATGATAGATTTTAAGATCCGGCAATCCATCCAACTCATCATTAAAACCAACGGGCAATTAACCATCAAAGAATTAAGGGAAAAATTAAATATTGGGGAAAGAACTTTTGAGCGGCGGTTTGTAGCCCAGGTAGGTGTTACGCCTAAACAGTTCTCAAAAATTATAAAATTTCAATTGTCCCTAAACCAATTGAGCGATAACAGTTATTCGAAATTATCAGATGTGGTATATGATAACGGCTTTGCTGACCAGTCGCATTTTATCAGGGTTTTTAAAACATATACCGGTAGAACACCCAGGAAATTTATTCATGATCCTAAGTAAAATCAATTGTCGGGTTTGTTCTATTTTGCTTTTCTGAATGGCTGCATCTTTGTTGAAAAATAATCAACATGAAAGTATTAGTATTTGGAGCAACAGGCGCCACAGGAAAGCAGGTTGTTCAGCAAGCATTAAGCATGGGGCATGAAGTAACTGCTTTTGTCCGCAATCCTGCAAAGATTGGATATACCAATCCAAAATTGAAAGTAGTAAATGGGGATGTATTGCAACAGGCATCTATTGAACCGGTTATGGCAGGGCAGGATGCTGTGGTATGTTGTATCGGTTCACCTGCCACTAAAGCAGGGCAATTGCGCTCTGAGGGCACTAAAAATATCCTTGGCTCAATGAAAAAACATGGGATCTCAAGATTTATTTGCCAGGCTTCACTGGGTTATGCAGACAGTGCAGCAGTATTGAATAATACGCCCTTTGTTTTCAGAAAAATAATTGTTCCGCTTTTGCTTAAAAAAACTTTTGAGGAGCATGAATTGCAGGAAACATATATAAGGGAAAGCGATTTAAAATGGACAATTTTGCGGCCCGGCACTTTGACAAATGGAAAATACACAGGAAGCTACCGGCATAATTTTGACTATAGCGATGCTGCATTAAAAGTGAAAATATCAAGAGCCGATGTAGCTGATTTTATTATGCAGCAACTGCAAACGGACCAATACATCAAACAAACTGTCGGGCTTTCATATTGACACTCCTAATGCCGTGATCAATAAATTATGCTACCTTATATGGGTTAATGCAGACGCTTAGAATATATATCACGTCCCTACTGGACTCTATTTAATTTTCTATTACTACTACCGGTATTTTGTCCCTAAAGGGACAATGCGGCATATACATTATTAGCAAATTGAATGTCTTTCCCTTTTAATATAAAATGTTACGAAATTAAATTTGCCAATATACAAATACCATGACTTCCCTTTTAAAAATTTGTATTTTTTTTACGATTTTATTTTCGGCATTAGTGACCGGACTTTTATACGGCTATTCCTGTTCGGTAAATATTGGATTAAGCGCATTACCGGATGATCAATATCTAAGGGCAATGCAGTCCATCAACAACGCTATTTTAAACCCTTACTTTTTTATAAGTTTTATTGGGTTGGTATTATTATTTCCCATCACCACATGGCTTCAATATTTACGATCCCGAAATTATAAATTTTACTATTTACTGATTGCCACCGTTATTTATTTAGCCGGGGTATTCGGGGTAACGATGTTGGGAAATGTACCGTTAAATAATGCCCTTGCAAATTTTAAAATTTCGTTATCCGGTGTAACTGAAATAACTGTCCAGAGAAATCATTTTGAAACACCCTGGAATCAATTTCATGTGGTTAGGACGATTGCTTCTATTGTATCATTCTCGCTAACTATTATTAGTGTGTTAAAAAATAATTTTAACAAGTAAGCAACTCAAATTCAATAACGCAAAAATGAAACTTCAGCTGGCGATCAACGCATGACCGGCAACGCTATGTTAAATTTTTATTATAAAAACTTTAAGTAAATATTAAGGTTGCCCGGGTGTTAAATTTTATTTTTCGCAAGTTGGTCGTTTTGGTGACTAAAATTATTTCTCATGAGACTGCCCATCTATTCTAAAAAAATTACCTGTTTCCTATCCTGTTTGTTTTTTGCAACGGCAATGTTCGGCCAGTCAAGCGGCTCCGGCATCAACGGATTTGTGTATGCGGAAGATAACCAACCTTTTGAAAGCGCCACTTGTGAATGTAAAAAATTCTTCAACAGGTTTCAGCACTTCAACTTCGAAAGCATGTTTGGCTGAAGCCAAAAAAAGAAATAAAACCCTCTATCACCGTCCGCTAGCTGGCGGAACGGTGCAATTGAATTGCAAACTTTAACTTAATAACATTGGGCTGACTCGCCCGAAAAATAACTTTACACCGTTGCTTCACAATTTGGTATATTTTTAATACTCAACACATATCGTCCGCCAGATAGCGGACGCATTAAATTATTGACTCTTTTTCTACCAATATATCGTCCCGAATGGAATGTATTGAATTGACTTGTCCTATGGGACTTTATGAACTATAATATTAATTTCTAACAATATTTTACCCTTAACCGGGCATCGAAGCTTTAAATGAAAATGGACTGAATGTATGAATAAACCAATGTTAAAATATTTTATCGTTACCGTTACAAATGATCACACACATAAACTACCCGCCCCCATTAAAGCAGCTTCTTCACCCAGCATTGCTTTAACCATTGAAACATTGATCGAATTGTTTTTTAATACTCTTTCTGTTTCATGTATAAATAACTCCCACGCATGAACGATATTGCCACCGATAACAACTGTTTCGGCCTGTTGTCTTTTTATATAGTCAACCAATACACCGCCCAGGTTATTACCAAACTCTGTAAACAAAGCTGCTGCTACTTCATCCTCCTTTGCCCGGTCCCTGATCTCCTTTACATTATTGGCAGTTATCCCGGTCAACTCTTTATTTCGTTTAATAAACCACCTTACCGATAAATAATCTTCTGCAGCGGCATCTTTAAACGGGGTATAATACAGATCTCCGTCATATACTATCCCGTCTTTACAGGTGGCTGAACCCAACCCTGTTCCAAGGGTTAAACCTATCACGTTGTTACAATCTTTCGCTGCCCCGCCAAACACTTCTCCTTTTAAAAAACAGCTTGCATCATTCATCATATAAATATTGCCTTCATCAATTTCAAGTTGCTTTGCCAAAAGGTTTTTTACATTGAGATTGTACAATGACTCATATTTATCCAGGTCCTTTATTAAGCAAATGCCCTTTTCATAATCAAATGGACCGGGCATTGCGATGCCAATTTTATCAGATGCCCCGGGATGGAACGCTTTACAATCCGCTATTGCACCGCTCCATTCTATTATCACCTGGCCAGCGTAGCCTTTTGAGTTAACTGCACGGCGAATCAAAGAACCATGAATGATGGCATGCGCCTGGAGATCGATAAGGGCCGCAGTAATATGCGATCCTCCGATATCAATTCCTGTAACAATATTATTGTTCATTATATTTAAATAATTACCCGTTGATTAAAAATAATAACATTTGCCGGTAACGATATCTATTTCACCTGGAAACTATTCTATTATTGGAGGCAGGTTTCCTGTTCCCCATGTTTTATTTGGTTCCTGACCCAGCCATATTTCAAGTGTTCCACCTTTCGCAAAGGTTTCATGTGTAAACCAAAAATCGTTCAGCACATTCCCGTTTAGCTGTGCTTTTTGAATGTACCTATTCTCCTTTGTGTTGTTGTGGCAGATGATGCTAAATTGTTTGCCTTTATAATATTTATCATCCAGCTTAATAGTGATCTCATCAAAGACCGGACTGGTAATTTCGTAAACAGGCGTAGCAGACGCATTACCCTGCAAACTGAATAACCCGATACCCATCAAGGCGCTCAATGCTCCCATCTGGCCCTGGTCTTCGTCGTGGCCGCCATATCCCAGATCCGGAGTAACGCCGCCATAGGCCTGCTCCTGCACTCTACGCACCCAATACTGCGTTAACCATGGTTTGCCCGCATAGTTAAATACATGCGCATTGGATAACCCGGGCTGGTTGGCATAACTGACATAACCATCATTATAAGCAAAAACAAAATCCTGGGGAGCAGCTTTCTCAAACGCAAAATTCAGTTTGCTGCACAGCGTATCATTGCCACCCATTAATGCAGCAAGGCCGGGTATATTGTGCGATACACCCCATGTTGCCTGCCATGCATTTGCTTCTACCCAGCCTTCACCCCTCAGTGGATCATCATGTATAAAATTGCCGCTGCTGTCTTTTGGAAACAATAGTTTTTGTTTGGGATTGAAACAGTTCTTCCAGCTTTGGGCCCTTTTTGAGAAATAATTATAATCTTTCTTTTTGCCCAGTTTGTAAGCCATTTGTGCAACCGCCCAATCCTGGAAAGCCGCTTCTATCGTTATACCGGCATTATCTTTCCACCAGCCATGTTTTATATAAAATGCGACGTCTTCCTTACTACCAAGCATTCCCCCCGGCAATTGGTTTCTTTTCAATACTTCAAAGGCATGATTTTTATCAACCTTTGTCAGCAGCCCTTTTTGAAAAGTGCCGGCAACCAGGTTAGCTGTCGGGTCGCTGGTCATAATATATGAATATCCGCCGCCGGAAGGACCACGTGGTAACAGCCCGCCGTTATCAGCATACTGTATCATTGATGCGGACAACTCATCCTGTACTTCGGGCCAGCCAAGGCCCCATAAAATATTCAGGTTCCATTGCGTCAGCCAGAAAGCGTCGGAGTTATACATGTTGTACCTCAGCTTACCATTACTGTCTTTAGGTAACGTCTTTACTTTAAAAACAGCATCGGTGAAATTTCCTTCCCGCTTGCCGGTAGTTCTGTCAGGATAATCGCCTGACACATCATTTATTTTCTGACGGCCAAGGAGCACATGCCACAGGTCGGTATAGAACTTGATCTTCTGATCATCGGTACCGCCTTTAACATCAATCTTACCGAGCCATTCATTCCATTCTTTTCTTGATTCCTTTCTTACCGAATCAAAATCCCAGGTTGTACACTCGGTGTCCATGTTCTTTCTTGCATTTTCGATACTGGTGTACGAGATTGCGATCTTCATGTTTATTTCATCACCCGCCTTCACATCATATTTTGCCGCAATGCCTGCGCTATCGCCCAGCAGTTCGTGTAGGTTGTTTAACAGGTCTTTTCCTTTCCACCCATCCATTGATTTTGTTGCCTTGTCAAATTGTATAACAAAATAGATCTTTACATCTTTTGGTCCGCCCCAATAACGTTTTACAGAACTAAATGAACCTTCAAATTCTTTATCACTTATTATTTTAACGGCTGCATTTGCCATCGTGCTGTTGCTCACATATCCGCCAAGATTTACCAATATCTGTGTTGACATATCCTGCGGATACCTGAAGCGATAAAAAACTACCCGCTCAGTTGACGTTAATTCAATCCAGGTTTTTGGCTGCCGAAGGTAAAGGCGATGGTAACCTGGCTGCACCAATTCATCATCATGACTATAAACAGATTTCCATGCACTTTCCCCGCCTGTTGGATTTACTGAATTTTTTGCAGGCATTACTTCAATGCCCGACATCATCCAGTTATGGATCTGTCCAAAACCAAGCACTTCATTTTCATTATAATTATACCCTCCGCCATTCTGATTTTTATTCCTGGTATGCGGCGCTGCCCCTACCATTCCAAAAGGCCGGGCGCCCGTTATAAAAAAGATATACCTCCCCCTGTTTGTTTCTATGTAAGGGTCAACCCAGGCTGTATAATCCGTGCTTTGTGTCCGTGCAGGATATACTTCTATTTCGGAAAAACCAAGGTCGCTACCATCGCCGTCCGTGGTTTCAAAACGAACGGACACCACATTTTTAGTTTCAAATTTCACCACTTTGGCAGAACCATCATTGGGTATTTCATTTACCCAAACGATACTTCCATCACTAAAAATAAGCCTGCCGCTTGCTATATGTTCATATTCAGATGGCCGGTCATACAGTACAATTTTATTGATGGCTTGCGGCTGTGCCCAATCCAGTTGTATCCATGGAAAACGCACATAGCCCCAGTCGGTAGTAACGCCTTTGCAGGCCCATTCCCCTTTATTTGCTATCCCGATTATTCCGTCTTTTACATTGTCGGCTTTATGATTATCATCAAGCGTGGTGGAAGCGGAAACTTTTGCAAGCGGGGCTATGTTGTCTGTTCCTGCAATTGCATTCAGGCTTAATAAAGTGATGCCTAAAAGCATAGCAAATTGTTTTACGTTATTTTTTATCATATTATTTTTATCAGCCATGATGAGATAATTATTATTTGGTAATTAATTTAATTTTATAACATCCATGTCGTCCCATTTGGGACGATATGTGGGTAGCAAAAGAAAAATAAAGCATCACCTCCGTCCCGCTAGGGACGTTATGTGGGTAGCAAAAGAAAAATAAAGCATCACCTCCGTCCCGCTAGGGACGATATGTGGGTAGCATCGGCGAATCCCTTAATCAAAGACTTCATTGACGATGTATCGTTCATAATTTCCATTTCAAATGCTTTCAATTATTGATTAAATATATTGCTACCCACATATCGTCCCTAACGGGACGTAGGGGATGCTCACTCTTTTGCTACCCACATATCGTCCCTAACGGGACGTAGGGATGCTCACTCTTTTGCTACCTACATATCGTCCCTAACGGGACGTAGCGGATGCTCATTCTTTTGTTACCCACATATCGTCCCTAACGGGACGTA
>JBDTVX010000248.1:0-8931 GCA_040007015.1 Ferruginibacter sp.
TTATTCACTATTAATTATTAATTATTCATTATTCATTATTCACTTTATCCATGGGCTTTCAAACCCTAATTTTTTCAATCCTTTTTTTATTTCCGGGCAGCTCATAAATAATTTCCATAACAGTCCGCTTCGATAGTTTTCTATCATCACAATGATAGGGCCCTGGTCTATCGCTAAATGAGATGTTGCATACCAGTTTTTTGTTTCATTAAAAGCGTCCACAAAACCGTATTCACTCCATATTTTATCACCCAGGTCGTAGTAAAAATGCTTAAGGGCTTTCATAGAATATTCAGGTGTATAAGGAAAGGCTGAAAGCGCCGCTGTGGGGGTAATGGTACCTTCGTCGTTGGTGGGGGAAAAAGCATTGTATCCATTGTAGGTATCACTTGCCGTGAGTCCCCAGCAATTTTCACCATAGCCTTTAAATGCTTTAGGATTATCCACGCAATAATCATGATTGATCAGGGTGTGGTTTTGATTTTGTTCCCAATAGTCTGCATATTCATCTTTCAATCCCTTCGGATTTAACCCTAAAAAAGAATATTGGGAAAAAAACAATGGGCCACCGTAATCAAAACCCAGCGGCAAAACATGACCGTAAAACTTTTTCCCGTTTTTAAAGAAAATGCTTTGGGCCCATCCGCGATGATACACGTCCGCACTAACAGGATAATGTTCATCGCTTGCTGCCAGTATGTACATTATCAGGCATTCATTAAAACCGCGTACAGGAAAATTCATTGCCCAGCCATTATTAGGACTCCAGTGCCAGTATAATACCTCCTGCCCCTGCGTATACCAGTTCCACTCAATGCCTGTCCACATCCAGTTTAGTTTTCCCCTGAATTCATTTTCAACAGGATTATCCTGGTTAAAATATTGCCTGGCGCAAATCAAACCCTGGAAAAGATAAGAAGTCTCAACCAGGTCGGCCCCATCATCCTTGCGGCTGAACGGAATTGTTTTACCGGTACCGCCATCCATCCAGTGCGGAAAAGCGCCATGGTACGAATTTGCCTTTAATAAAAAATTCACCATTTTGCGCATAAATCTGGCTGCAGTATCTCTTGTTATCCAGCCGCGTTCTACCGCAACAATCACCGACATAACGCCAAAGCCTGTACCACCAGTTGTTACCGTTTCATGACCATAAGCGAAACTAGTGTTGCTTCTTTCCCTTGCCATACCGCTTACCGGGTGGGCAAAATCCCAGAAATAACGAAAGGTCTGCTTTTGAACAATATCCAATAAGGCGGAATCTGATAAATTGAGTGGCCGGTTTGCAGGATTAAAAACAGGTGAAACCTGTCTGGTTTTTTGTGCACCACATGCACCGGCAAAAAATAGTAAGGTAATGAATAAATACCTGGTTAGTCGTTTCATACTGTTTTATAAATATAAGGTGCAGTAAATCCTGGTTTTTCATACCCGTTTTTACTTTGGCAACCGGTAAATAAAGCCCCGGCAATTGCCCCTGTAATTTACAATAATTACAATTAAAGACCCGGGTTAAATTGTCAAAAAATGAAACTGCACACGACAGATCGTTTAACGCGAATTATATCCGTAAAGATATCTTCTCTCTACACTTTATTTCCATGGTATGCATCAGGGCTTTGGAGCTTACGCATATTAGGTTTAAATTGCCGGCGTGCTATGATAATAAGGCATTTTAAAATGAAAGAATTTAAAAAATACCGGTATTCATCTATAACTGTTATGATCATTGTTTCTTTTGTTTTTCTTTTCACAAAATGCATTAACAGGGGAACCTGGGAAACAACAGTTGTCAAAAATTTTAAAGGTCAAAAATTCGCCGGCTCTGCAACCTGTGCCAGCTGTCATAAAAATATTTATGACAGCCATCGTAAAACCGCCCATTATCTCACCTCAGGAAAAGCGTCAGAAAGCAATATCAAGGGCAGTTTTGAACCCGGCAAAAACACATTTAACTATGAAATGGGAACGGCGGTTACCATGGAGAAAAGGAATGATTCTTTTTACCAGGTAGAATATCATTCCGGCAAAGAAAGGGATGCTTATCCGATGGATATTGTACTTGGTTCAGGTATGCGCGGACAATCCTATTTATACTGGATGCGAAATCAACTTTTTCAATTACCCGTTTCTTATTTCGGTGGCACAAATCAATGGTCCAATAGTCCGGGCTTTCCCAATACGGTACTCTTCAACAGGACTATTACAACCCGATGTCTTGAATGTCATAGCACTAATGCCAAAGTGATATCTCCGCCTGAGATTAATCCCGAGCAATTTGATGCTTCCCAAATGATATATGGTGTGGATTGCGAAAAATGCCATGGCCCTGCGGCTGAGCATGTTGAATTTCAAACGCAAAATCCAACAGCAACAATTGCGAAATATATTATTAACCCGTCCAGGCTTTCAAGACAGCAAAATATGGATCTTTGCACTTCCTGTCATGGGGGAAGGCTCTTTAAGAAAAGACCTCCTTTTGAGTTCATGGCAGGTGATACACTTTTGAATTTTTTTGACACGAGTCATATCACGCTAAACCCCAATTCCATTGACGTACATGGAAATCAAAGCGGATTGCTTCGTGCAAGTAAATGTTTTAGAATGAGTGAAACATTAACCTGTAATACCTGTCATAATACGCATGAAAATGAAAGGGGGAAAACAGCTTTATTTTCTCAACGCTGTATGAGCTGCCACAATGAAGAACATAAAAGTTTTTGCAAATTCGCTGACAAGGTCGGGGCGGAAATAAAAAGCAATTGTATTGATTGCCATATGCCTTTAAGTGCTTCCGGAATTATTTCCGTTGCTCTTCCCGGCGATACTGCACTTACAGCTGCCATGATAAGGTCTCACTTTATAACCATCTACCCCGACCGGGCAAATAAGGTGCTGTCCCTGATGAAGAAAAAGCATTGAAGAATCCCTGAACAGCTGTTTTTTATATTGTTATAAATAAGGCGCAGTAAATCCCAACGATCTCATACCCGTTTTTACTTCCGGGCAACTGGTAAATAAATTCCATAGCAGGCCCGTACGATAGTTTTCGATCATTACGATGACCGGTCCCTGGTCGATGGCTAAAAATGAATCTGCGAACCATTGATCCTGCAAAGAAAAAGCATCAATAAAACCGTACTGCTTAAATAGCTTATCGCCTAAAACATAATAATAAAATTTCAACGCCTGCATAGATTCTGTTGGTGTATAAGGGAAAGATGACAATGCCGCGGTGGGCGCTATAACACCCAGGTCGTTTGTAGGTGAACTGGCAGAATACCCGCCCTGGATGTCGCTTGCGGTTAATCCCCAAACGGAATCACTATAGCCATAATAATTTTGTGGATTTGTTTTGCAGTAGGTAAAATTTATCAGCGTATGATTTTTTGTTTGGGTTTCATAGTTTGCATAAGTGTCTGTTAAACCTTTTGGATTAATGCCCAGAAAAGAATAATGCTCAAAGAATAAAGGTCCACCCAGGTTAGGACCCAATGGCAGTTGATATCCTAAATAAGTGTTGCCGTTTACGAAACCCGGTGCTCCTGCCCATCCACTTGTGTAAGCTATTTTAGGCACATTAAAAGTTGTGGAAGATGCCCCCAAAACATAGGTGATAAGACATTCATTCCAGCCCTGGATTTTAAAATTCATTACCCACTGTTTATCCGGGCTCCAATGCCAGTATAAAACATCCTGGGAATTGTGCCTGAACCAGCTCCATTCCACCCTGTTCCATATTACATCAACATCAGTACGTAAGGAAGATTCTGCAGCATCGGCTCCGGAAAAATACTGTCTCGCACATAATAATCCCTGGATAAGGTATGCTGTTTCCACCAGGTCGGCGCCGTTATCATCCGGGCTAAAAGGTATTACTGCACCGGTAGTCCCGTTCATCCAATGGGGGTATGCGCCATGAAATGTTTGCGCCGTGTTTTTTAAGAAGGCAACCATTTTTTGCACTTGCGAAAGCCCCTGTGCGCGGGTAATAAAATTCCGGTTTACACCGGTGATCAATGCCATCAATCCAAATCCCGAACCACCTGATGTAACGGTTTGATCCGAAGTATTTCTTTCACGTGCAAGACCGCTTACGGGGTGCGCAAAATCATAAAAATATTTTAAGGTTTGTCGTTGTACCAGGTCAAGCAAAACATCATCGGAAACAGGGGCGAATTTCCTGGAAGAATCAATGGAGGTGGAAAGATTGATGGTGATACCTGATAAAAGAGAACCTCCCGCTTTTGATTTTAATAACGTATTAACCGCAACAACATAGCGGGCAAGAAAAGAAAGCGCTGAAGAAGACTGCACCACAACCGTGCTGTCGTTATTCTGAAAAGTTATATTGAAGGGAAGGGAAAGGCCGGTATTATCTTTCCAGCTGAAAGCATTATTTGCCGAGGTTTGATTGACGGGAGCATTGAATGAAACTTTAATAACGGGGTTAACATTAATGCCGGCATAGCTGTAACCATTAAATTTTTCATTTACTTTCAGCGCTTCAAAACTGAAGGAACTGACCACCGGGGGCACAACCGTACCTCCACCATTGTTGTTTCCTTTTTTACAGCCAACAAAAAGAATTAATAATATACATAAATAACGGGAACCCTGCTTCATTTGATTAATGGTTAAAATAAAAAAGGCCGCGTAAAAGCAGCCTTTTTTTTATGAAATATTTCTTATTTTCCTTTTCCCTGTAAAATTACCATCGCATTTACTTCTTTATCCAAAAGTACCGTGCTGTACATTCTAACTTCATCCAGCTGACCTGTTAAAAAGCTTGCCCAGCCTTCTGCCCCATGAGCGCTGGTAAGACTTGGCGTAGTCATGAACTGGTTACATCCAAAAACCATTTGACCGGAATTAGTAAAATCTACATTACCAAATGGTGCAGCGCCATTTGTCTGTACCTTGGTATCTACCAGGTTTCCGTCTTTATAAATTTTAGAAGTTGAAGTTGCCCCGTCATAAGACAAAGTGATATTTGTCCAGCTACTGAAAAGGTTAAGCATGCCATCCTTGGGTATTTCTTTATCGTTGGGCCCATTGGAAATATGAGCCCTGAACTTACCTGCTGCATTGGTACCTCCATTTTCATAGAAAACATCAATATTACCCCAGAAAGCAGTTGGATTGGACAGACTGACTGTTCCAATAATTCCAACAGACGGCGGCGGAGTATTTACCCAATAACTTAAGGTAAAACTATGCAATGCTTTAATAGTAGCGCCTGGTGTAAATAACACATATTTGCCAATTCCGCCCTGCATGGCCTGGCCTTTAAAACCGGGGACAAATGTAGTTTCAGTATTTACTCCTGCTGTGCCCGAAACACTGTCTAAAAGATTTCCATCAAATGACCAATAACCTACAAGCGCAGTGGGCTGTATTTGAGAAACACTTGAAAATCCGCTGATCGTAAAAGGAGGTGCATAGCTTTCGGTATCGAATTTTTTGTAGCAGGATGTAAATAATAAACTGCTTGCGGCTATACACAAAAAAAGTTTATTTGATATTTTTTTCATAATAATGTTTTAGTTGTGTAAGTTTTAATATCCAGGATTTTGCGTTAAAAGCCCGGCGCTCAAGTCTATCTCGTTTTGAGGAATTGGCATCAGTTCGCTTTTCCCGGCAACAAAACCTTTGGATGCAAATACTGCGACTCCGCGTCCCTGCCTGATCACATCAAATAAGCGGTCAAATTCCATTGCCATTTCAACTCTTCTTTCATGATAAATGGCGGTGCGCAAGGCAACCGGATCAGTAGCGGTTACGGGGGGCAACACCGTTAATGGGTTTGTACCTCTTGCCCTGGCCCTTACGGCATTTAATGAGGTTAAAGCCATTGCAGAATTTCCTGTTTCATTGGCAGCTTCTGCGTTCATCAGCAGCACTTCAGCATAGCGGATAACCCGTATATTCTGGTCGGCGCCCTCATTGCAGGAACCTGGGTAATCAGCAAACGGAACATAGGATTTTTGATTGTACATTGGGTTGTCCCCGACGGACGGAATGAGATCACCTTCCGGGGTGGTTTCACCCCTGAAAATAATGGTAGCATCTTTTCGGGGATCATTTGGCTCGAATTCAGCAACCAAATTGGAGGTAGGCACATTGAAGCCCCAGCCTCCACCAGTAGATCCCCTTACACCCTGCACCTGTGAATATTGCGAGTTGGACGCATCGCAATTACCGGCAATGTATTTGGCCTGAATTTCGAAAACAGACTCGGAACTATTTTCATTAGGAACCCTAAACAACTGTTCGTAGTTCGGAAACAGGGAATAACCCAGCGTCATCACCTGGCCGGTATAGGTCAATACATCGGGCCATTTTTTCTGATACATTGCAACTTTAGCATGTAATGCCAGTGCCGCTCCTTTAGTAGCCCTGCCCACATCGGAAGCAGGATAACTCTGGGGAAGTACCGCTGCGGCATCCGTAAGGTCCGTTTCAATGGCTGCCCATATCTCTTCTTTCGGTGAACGCGGTATATTGTATTCAGTAGCGTCAACAGGTAAATGCAACCTCAAAGGGACATCGCCAAATGCCCGCACCAATCTAAAATAAGAGTAGGCCCGTATAAATTTTGCTTCCGCAAAATAGCGTGATTTAAGTGTTTCATCCATTGCAATAGCAGGTACATTTGCCAATACCTGGTTGGCAAAGTTTATATTTTGATATTGACCGGTCCAAAAATCGGCTAGTTGTCCATCCGAGGAACTTATTGCAAAATTATCATACGAATTAAAAAACGTAGCATCGGTAACACTGCTTCCTTTTTCTGCATCATCCGATCCGATACTTTCAATGGCTATTGCTGCAAAGGAAACATTTTTCCATTCACGGAGGTTTCCATACATCGCATTTACAGCTTTTGATGCATCATCTGCCGTTTTCCAAAATTGTACACTCGGCTGCTGGGCCTGCGGGGGTGTATTCAGGAATTCTTTTTTACATGCTCCAAGTAATAAAACTACAGCAAGCATTGATACGCCTGTCGCTTTTTTTACATAGCCTGTTATAATATATTTTTTCATCGTTAATTATTTTTTATTAAAAAGTAACATTTAAACCTAAATTAAAAGTGGCATACAAAGGATATACATTCGCGTCAATACCAGCATTGGTAGGTGTGCCGCCCACCTCAGGAGAAAACCCTTTATATTTAAATGAAGTATAAGGGTTTTGCGCATTTACATAGGCCCTTACTTTTTGCAAACCCCATTTGCCAATTAAAGAAGGCGAAACGGTGTAGCCCAATTGTACATTTCTTATCCTGAAATAACTCCCGCTTTCTACATAAAACGAATTGGGCAAATAGTTATTGCCACCACCAATACCGGCAGAAGGATAAGTATTAGAGGTGCCTGATCCATGCCAGCGGTTATCAAAAAAATCCTGTGAGAAATTTTCGTTACCATACCGCAAACCAATGTTAGCATTATAAATATCAACCTTGGCTACACCTTGAAAATCCAGTGTAAGATCAAATTCCTTATACACCCAGTTGGTATTGATACCATAGGTATATTTTGGGTTGGGGTTTCCCAGGGGCACTTTGTCCTTGGCATCAATTGCTTTATCGCCATTTTGGTCCACGTATTTAAAGTCGCCGGCCTTGGTATTTATTTTTTGCACAGATGCGGCTACCTCCGCGTCAGATTGAAATATACCTGCCACCTGGTATCCATAAAACTGCCCGATAGGCTGACCCAAAACAGTACGGGTAGCTAATGCGCCACCTGTAGAAGCAGCTCCACCGGCATAAATTGGATTTGCACCGGTACTAACCTTTAATACTTTATTCTCGTTTGAACTAAAATTACCACCAACAGAATAAGATAGATTGTTGTTGATATCATTTTTCCAGTTAACGGAAACCTCTAACCCGGTATTCTGAAAAGTAGCCTGGTTTCCAATAATTGAAGCTGAGCTTGTTCCAAGTGAAGTGAGGATGGGTATGGCAAAAATGGCATCCTCTGTCTTTTTATTATAGTAGTCTACGTCAATAGACAACTTATTCTGTAATAAACTGGCTTCCAGGCCAACGTCCGTTCCCACACCGGTTTCCCATCCAATAGTTGGCGGAACAATGGAGCTTACGCTGGCGCTGGTATAAGGCTGGTTACCGAAAATGGCCGTTAAATAGGCTCCCTGGTTAATTGTTAATACGGATGGATTGATCGGCACTACGCTATTCCCAATTTTACCCCAACTTCCCCTGAGTTTCAAATTGGTGAAAACATGCTGATCCTGCATAAATGCCTCCTTGCTAACTACCCAACCCACTCCTACGGATGGAAAGTAGCCCCAAAGCTTGTTACCGTAAAAAACGGAACTTGCATCTGCACGGATCGTTGCTGTTAACAGGTATTTGTTTTGAAACGCATAGTTGACCCTGCCAAAATATGAAGTTGAAGTATTAAGTGACCCTTCATCCACTACATTTCTTGTACCTGTATTTCCAAGCGCTAAATACAGATCGCCTTCGCTGGTGTTGGGAACTCCCTGTGCGGAACCGGTAATTTTATAATATTTGTTCCGCTGGGCCGATTGCCCTGCCAATATTTTAATGGAATGATCCCCTAATTTGTTATCGTAGGTCAATGTATTCTCTACGATCCAGTTCCTGGTTTCATTTTTTTCGATACTCAATGCACTAACCAAATTCCTTTGCTTTAAAGTAGCAGTATATACCGGTGTGTAACCTCTTACATCGCCTTGCCCGAATTCGCCTCCAAAACTGGAGTGAAACGTAAAGTGCCTGGCAAGCTTTAAATCCCCGTACACGCTTCCCGTAATACGGTTAGTACCTGATCTTTGATTATAAAAATCAAGTGTAGCCTGCGGGTTAAAATTATTTCCATCACCTAAAGAAAAATCGCTTGGGTCGCCATAGGTGCCATCTGCATAATAAAC
>JBDTVX010000249.1:0-8898 GCA_040007015.1 Ferruginibacter sp.
AGGTGAAACGCCGTATGTGTCAGGCGGTATGCAGACTGCAAAAGAAAAAGGCATCTCTACCGGCTGCATTGTTTGCAATCCTGGCAGCAGCATCGCAGAAGAGGCTGATTGGCCGGTTGAACTTGTAACGGGTCCCGAATTTGTAACCGGCAGCACAAGAATGAAAGCGGGTACCGCTCAAAAAATGGCGCTCAATATGATCTCTACCACCCTGATGATACAACTGGGAAAGGTAATAGGGAATAAAATGGTGGAGATGAAGCTATCGAATAATAAATTATGGAACAGGGCAGTCGCTATGCTGACACAGGAACTGGGCGTTTCTAATAAAGCGGCTTTAACCTTAATAAAAAAACACAAAAGCGTTAAAAAAGCGATAAAAGCTTTCAAGGCGAAAAAAAAGAAAACGGTTAGTTTATAAAAATGCCGGTGGCAATTTTATTTTTGATATATGCTACCATAGATGAACAAGCAAATAGTAACATTCATACTCGCCTTATTTTCTGCATCCCTTTCGGGGCAGGATATTAAATCCAATCAGCCTGCCAACAGCAAACCATTTGTGCTGGGTATTATTGATGAAATTCAATCAATACAATTATCGGAGAAAAGAACAATCAATATATATCTGCCGGAAGGCTACCAGCAAAAGGACCCGATCACCTACCCGGTGATCTATTTATTGGATGGCTCCGCGGATGAAGATTTTATTCATATCGTAGGACTTATCCAGTTTAATAATTTTTCCTGGATCAACAGGGTTCCCAAATCAATTGTTATTGGAATAGCGAATGTGGACAGGAAAAGAGATTTTACTTACCCGACAAGTATTGATCAAGATAAAAAGAAGTATCCAACGGCCGGGAAATCCGGTAAGTTCATGGCTTTTATTGAAAAAGAATTGCAACCGTATGTAGCAGCCAAATATAAAACAAACAATTCAAAGACTATCATCGGGCAATCGTTGGGAGGACTTTTAGCGACCGAAATATTATTTAAAAAGCCCACACTGTTTGACAAATATATTATCATTAGTCCAAGTTTATGGTGGGACAACGGCTCGTTATTAAATCAAAATGCAGCATTTTTACAGGATACCTTTATACAAAAGACTGGCATTTATATTGGGGTTGGGAAAGAGGGACCTGGCCCTGGAGAAATACCACATGTAATGGAAGTAGATGCCAACCTGCTGGCAGAAAAAATAAACAGCACAAAAAGCAAAACGGTCAATGTATATTTTGACTATTTACCACAGGAGGACCATGCAACAGTTTCACACCAGGCTGTTTTTAACGCATTAAGAATATTATATCCCGTAGTGAAAGATAAAAAGTAGCTATCGAAGATCATCAGAAAAATTAAAACTACCGATTAATAACGCTTGCCAAAATGTGTACTGCTATGGTTCATTTTGCCCCGGGTTCCTGAACGGGATGTCCACGAACAGTTCACTTTAACGGCAACCGTTAAAAAAAGGCGATGGAACAATCGTATTTATCCTTTAGCGCAGATATGAAATGGGATTTTAATTTTACCCGGCTTTTACTGTTAGAATAATATATATCAATTTCCTATCTTCGTTTTAGCACTCAAAAACTTTTAATTTTTTTTTATGATAGGAAAAACATTGTTGCTCATGGTCTCTGTTACGATGGCCTGCGCTTGGATGGGATTTGCCCAGGATGGCACATTGAAAGAAAGCATGAAACGCGGGGAAGATGTGTATTCGGCCAATTGCGCCAGTTGCCACCAGGCTACCGGTGAGGGAGTGGAGGCTGTTTTTCCTCCGCTGGCCAATACGGTATATTTAAAAAATCAAAAGAAGATCATTGGTATAATATTAAACGGGCAGACCGGCGAGATTACTGTGGGGGGAAAGAAGTACAACACTCCCATGGCTGCATTGAGCCAGCTTTCCGACATAGAGATAGCCGATGTATTGAATTTTGTTTCCAATAGCTGGGGAAATAAGAACCCGATGATAAAGGCGGCCCAGGTGAAGGCGGAAAGGAAATGAGGGAATACAAATTAAAAAGTAAAAAATGGGAAGGATTGGATAGTGCGATCAATGAATTAGTGTTTAACCTTGTAGGAACAGGCCGTGGCCTGTTCTTTTAGATAATTGCAATACAATGATGGATCAGAACAGGTTGCGACCTGTTCTTTCAAAAGGATATTACCTAGCGCCGGTCTGACCTTCGGTGCCGACCGGTGATAGAACAGGACAAGGCCTGTTCCTACATGCACAATCTCCGCGTCGGTAAAAGATCCACACCCGATAGCTACCGGGTGTTATGCCGATGCACCGCCGCGCCGCGGACGATGATGCAATGAAAAACTTCTGCTTGTCCAAAAAAATCAATACTAGACGAACTCATCACTCATCACTGATCACTCATTGCACTCACACTTCTTCCATCCTGAAAGGCAATTTTCGTATACGCTTACCCGTTAGGTCGAAAATTGCATTGCACAAAGCGGGTGCGAAGGGCGGCAGGGCCGGCTCGCCTGCGCCGCCTGGTTTTTCTTCATTGTCCATGATATGAATGTCCATCGCCGGAATATCGGTGATACGCGGCATCCGGTAAGTATCAAAATTTTTCTCCACCGCTTTACCATCTTCAAAATGCGTTTCATGTGTTGTGGCTGCACCAAGGGCCATTACAATACTTCCTTCTATCTGTGCTTTTATAATGTCTGGATTAACATACCAGCCGCAATCCATTACCGCCACAATTTTATCAATGCCGATCTTACCATCCGGCCTGCGGGAAACTTTTACCGCCTCTCCCACAATGCTTTTAAAACATTCGGTAATTGCAACTCCCCATCCTTCATTTTTCTGCCGCGTTTTCCACCCGGTCATTTCTTCAAGTTGGCCAATCAATGCCTGGTGCCGTTCATTGCCGAGGTGATCTTTCCGGAAATCGAGCGGATCTTTCCCAGCCTCGTGTGCCAGTTCATCAATAAAACTTTCAAACGCAAAACCATTGGTGGAGGAATATACAGAGCGCCACCACATTACCGGGATGGGCGAATCGGTAGGCACATCCGAAAAACTATAATTCCGCACCGAATCGAAATAGGGCTCTGCGAGTCCTTCAATATTGCTCCCGTTAAAATCGCTTTTGTCTGCATTGGGCGATTGGTGATCCATATTCTGTGCTGCCATCTTTACCTGGAAAGATGCGATCCGTCCGTTGCTGATCCCTCCTTTGCATCCGTATACCGCACCTGGCCGAAAAGGGCCCTGGGTCATATCGTCCTCCCGGGTCCACACAACCTGCACCGGCGCTTTCACTTCTTTTGATATCAGCACCGCTTCATAGGTATAGTCTGTAAAAGCTTTGCGCCCAAAACCTCCTCCCAAAAAAGTCATGTTAACGGTAACATTTTCTGGAGGTATTTTTAAACGGCCGCTCACATCCGCCTGTACCCAGTCAGGCGCCTGTATTGGTCCCCATATCTCGCATTTGTCGCCCTGAACATGGGCAATACAATTTAGTGGTTCCATGCAACTATGCGATTCATAAGGGGTTTCATAAACTGCTTCTATCTTTTTTTCAGCCTTTTGAAAACTGCCTTCAAAATTTCCACCTGTCCGCTGCGACAAGCCGGGCTTTTTCAGGTCTTCCTTCATGCGGTCGTATAATTGTGCTGTACCCAGGTGTTCAAAGCCTTCATCATTCCATTCCACTTTCAATGCTTTTCTTCCTTGCATGGCTGCCCATAAACTATCTGCTACTACTGCCACTCCTTCCCTTGTGAAACCAAAGACCGGCATCTCCACCTTAAAAACATGTTTAACTCCTGCAACAGCTTTCGCAGCGGTATCATCAAAGCTTTTGACCTTACCCATGAACCGGGGATTGCGCTCCACTACCGCATACAACATGCCGGGCAGTTTTTTATCCAACCCGAATTCGGCCCTGCCATTGGTTTTAAGCGGTGTATCCTGCCGGGGCAGCGGCTGGCCGATAATCTTGTAATCCTTTCTTTCTTTTAAAGATACCTGCTTTGGAACAGACATTTTGGAAGCCTCTTCCACCAACTCACCATAGCCCGATTTTTTGCCTGAAGGACGATGGATCACCATCCCGCTTTCCGCATAGCATTCTGCAGCGGGTACATTCCATTTTTTTGCCGCAGCTTCAATCAGCATTTCACGCGCGGTGGCCCCTGTGCGCAACAATGTTTTGTATGAGCCACGCACGGTGGAGCTGCCGCCCGTAATCTGGCTTCCATATTTACTCTGGTTGCCAGGCGCAAATACGATTTTCACTTTATTAAGGTCTACTTCCAGTTCTTCAGCTATGATCTGTGGCACCGACTGAAAGGAACCCTGGCCCATTTCGGAACGATGGTTAATCAATGTAACCACCCCCAATTTATTGATCGATATCCAGGCAGTCAGTTCAATCCCCTTTTCATCCGCTTCGGGGCCGGTAAGAATTTTTCCAAAACCCTTTGCAGCAGCGGGGAAATAAAACCCGATCGTAAGTGCGGCTCCTGACATGGAGGATAACGCGATAAATTTCCTTCGTGAAATACTTTTATTAACTGGGTTCATATGATCTCGTTTTTAGTAGTTGTGAGAATGGCCAATCGTCAATCGTCAATATTTCACCTTTCACGATTTGGACATGATTTCTGCGGCGGTTTTAATGGCCTGCTTTATACGCACATAGGTACCGCAACGGCAAATATGACCCTGCATAGCGGTATCAATATCCTTGTCATTGGGATTGGGATTGCGTTTTAACAATGCCGCTGCGGCCATCATCTGTCCACTCTGGCAGTAACCACATTGCGGCACCTGTTCCTTTATCCATGCCTGTTGCACCGCGTGGGTATTGTCTGCAGAAAGGCCTTCGATAGTGGTGATCTTTTGACTGGCGGCCGATGATACCGGGATAGAGCAGGAACGGACCGGGGTGCCATTTAAATGAACCGTACAGGCACCGCATTGTGCAATACCACAACCGTACTTTGTTCCGGTTAGATTTGCAAGGTCGCGGATCGCCCAGAGCAGCGGCATTTTCGGATCAGCCTCTACTTTGTAATTTTTACCATTGATGGTAAGGTTATAAGAAGCCATAAGCGTGGTTTTTGATATAGCGGTTAAGGTACGGAATTATTCAAAAAATAAAAGGAAAATTTTATTGATCACTCCAATAATTGATTGATAGCTCCTCTTTTTTACAGATTTAAATAAATGCCGGCTTTTGGTGAGGCCCGGCTTCCCAAAACGACTTAATGTCCGCCAATGCCGAATTGGACACCCCGCAAAAGGCAGGATCATTTTAGCATCATTAACAACCTTTCATTCGCTGGCCCTGTTAAAATATTTGAATAACTAAGAGTAACTTAGCGCCTGTAAAACTAAATTATTATTTTCGGGAAAGATCATATGGAAGATTCTTACGGCATTGTCCTGCTTGCCGCAGGCTCATCGGCCCGCATGGGGAAACCCAAGCAATTGCTGTTGTACAAAGGTAAAACCCTGCTGCAGCATGCCGTGGACGCGGCTATCGGTACCGGTGCAAAACCGGTTGTTGCGGTACTTGGGGCCAACCCGGAACTTTTGATAAAGGAAATAGCTGCTAAAAAAGTAACCGTGGTTATTAACTACGGGTGGAAGGAAGGGATGGGATCATCTATCCGTTGCGGGTTACAGAAATTATTAGGAATAAACCCCGGAGTGCACGCTGCAATATTGATGGTGTGCGACCAACCCTTTGTTACCGTAAAATTGCTGGAGGAGCTGGTAGAAAAATATCATAAAACGGGTAAGCCGGTCATTGCCTGTAGTTATGAAAACAGCAGGGGTACGCCTGCTTTGTTCGATAAAACCATATTTGCAGCATTACTCGCCCTAAAAGGCGATGGAGGAGCGAAAAGAATTATAAAAGGAAACCCGGACTGGGTAAATGTTGTTAATTTCCCGTTGGGGAATATTGATATTGATACAGATCCGGATTATGATGCATTGATAAAAAGTAGTAGTCTTTAGTATTTCTCTTTATAATGGAAAGCCTGTGTTTAAGATTTTGTAAAAAAAAATAGCCCGGCGGATTAAATTTATTATTCAATGATGGTAGATTCTTTTGGACGTGACCATAATTATTTGCGGATATCACTAACAGATAACTGTAACCTGCGCTGCTTTTATTGCATGCCCGAAGAGGATTACGAGTTTACGCCTGCTGCACGGCTGATGCAATTTGATGAAATAGAAGCAATCGCAAAAATATTTGTAGCCGAAGGCGTAAATAAAATAAGGCTGACCGGTGGTGAACCCCTGGTGAGGAAGGATGCTGATAAAATAATATTGTCTTTATCTAAACTCCCGGTAACACTTACCCTAACGACCAATGGTACGCGCCTGCATGAATATGTGGAATCATTGAAGCAGGCTAATATCAAATCCCTTAATATTAGTCTTGATACTTTGCAACCTGATAAGTTCCTGCTGCTTACCCGCCGGGATCAGTTCAGGCTGGTTCATGATAATATTCACTTGTTGGTGAGCCAGGGCTTCCATGTAAAAGTGAATGTGGTAGCGATGAAAGGATTGAATGATATGGAGATCAATGATTTTATTGAATGGACCAGAGAAACACCGGTTCATGTGAGGTTTATTGAGTTTATGCCATTCAGCGGAAACAAATGGAGTAGTAACAAGGTATTTACCTGGCAACAAATCCTGGAAGTAGTGGAATCAAAATACCCTGTTGTTCGTTTGCACGACGAAAAACATGATACCGCGAAAAAATATGCCGTGCCCGGCCATGCAGGGAGCTTCGCCGTGATCAGTACCATGACATCCCCGTTTTGCAGTGGCTGCAACCGGATGCGGTTAACTGCTGACGGAAAAATGAAGAACTGCTTATTCTCAAAAGAGGAAACCGACCTGTTGACTGCTTTCCGCAAGGGTGAAAATATACTGCCATTGATCCAGCAAAGTATTGGCAGCAAGGCAAAAGAATTGGGAGGCCAGTTTACCGCTGATTTTGAACACGTGCATGCAGAAGATATCCACAACAGGAGTATGATCACTATCGGCGGTTAAAGATTGACAAAAATGATATCAGTAGCAGAAGCAAAAAAAATAATACAGGAGCAGGCAACCCCGCTAAACCCGGTGCAGCTAATGCTTCCGGAGGCCGCAGGCCTGGTGCTTGCCAAGGATGTATATGCCGGTATTGATATTCCTGCATTCGCCCAGTCTTCAATGGATGGATACGCATTTTCTTTCAGCGGATGGCAGTTACATAAAACATTACAAATAGCCGGGAAAATTCCCGCAGGCTCTGATGAAACAATTTCCTTTTCACCGCAACAGGCGGTTCGCATTTTTACCGGCGCCCCTGTGCCCGAAGGAACCGATACAGTTGTGATGCAGGAAAAAGTGACCACCACAAATGGCGAACTGATCATAGAAGATCAACAATTATCAGCGGGCGTAAATGTAAGGCAAAAAGGATCGGAAATAAAGGCGGGCGCCCTGGCGTTGGCAGCTGGTAACATCTTATCACCTGCCGCAATTGGTTTTTTAACGGGCATCGGCATTACTATAGTGAACGTGTACCCGAAACCGGTGGTTGGTATTATTGTTACAGGAAAAGAATTACAGCAACCGGGAATGGCTTTACAACGCGGACAGGTATATGAATCCAATTCGGCTACCCTTACAGCGGCGCTCCAGCAATTAATTATCCGGGATGTAAAAATATATTGGGCCGATGATGACCTGGATATTTTAAAATTAATTTTGAAGTCTGCAATGAAGGATGCAGATGTGGTGCTTTTAACCGGCGGTATTAGCGTAGGGGATTATGATTTCGTATTGGAAGCAGCCACGCAATGCGGGGTGTCAAAATTATTTCACCGGGTAAAACAGCGACCGGGCAAACCACTTTATTTTGGCAAAAAAGACCATCAGTTGGTGTTTGGATTGCCCGGTAACCCGTCTTCGGTACTTACCTGTTTTTACGAATATGTGATCCCGGCCTTACAAAAACTGGGAAGTCATAAATATGAAGTTTTAAAATCATTGCTGGTTCCGCTGGCAAAAACGTTTGAGAAAACTGCCGGACTTACTCATTTTTTAAAAGGTTATTATGATGGTGAAAAAGTAACGGCGTTGGATGCGCAGGAAAGCTATCGCCTTAGTTCTTTTGCCAAAGCAAATTGTCTCATAAAAATAAATGAAGACACCACTTATTGCGGTGCGGGAGAAAATGTAGAGGTCCATTTATTACCCTGATAAATAAATAATATGCAGGATTACATGATTTTATTTTACGGATTATTATTCCTGGTAGCCTTTTTATATGCCTCGGTGGGGCATGGCGGTGCAAGCGGCTATCTTGCATTGATGGCCATATTCAGCATTGCACCGGAAATGATGAAGCCGACCGCTCTTTTATTAAATATTTTTGTATCACTCACTTCCTTTATCCAGTTTTACCGCGGGAAGCATTTTTTATGGAAGATATTTTTACCCCTGGCGCTTGCTTCCGTGCCCATGGCCTTTATTGGTGGCATGATAGTGGTGGATGGATCGGTTTATAAAAAAATGCTGGGATTGCTGCTGCTTATACCGGTTGCCCGTTTTGTATTTTTTAGCAACACCCCTGCAAGCGAATTAAAAAAATCAAACCGAACATTGTCATTGTTCATTGGCGCCGCAATTGGTTTTCTTTCCGGGCTGATCGGTATTGGTGGAGGAATTATTTTATCCCCGGTATTATTGATTTTAAAATGGACCGATCAGAAACAAACTGCCGCTATCAGCGCATTATTTATTTTTGTAAATTCATTATCAGGATTGGCGGGGCAATTTACCAGGGGAATTCAATTTAATACAAATATGGTTTGGTATGTTGCAGT